>JAJUHF010000143.1 GCA_029268045.1 Anseongella ginsenosidimutans | reverse complement strand
TGAAAACGAAACGGCGGTGACCATCAGCAACTACGGCTGCCTGATCCTGTCCTGGAAAGTCAAAGATCCAAATGGGAGAATCCGGGATGTCGTCCTGGGATTCGACCGGCCGGAAGATTACCTGCGGAAGGAATACCTGGATAATTATCCTTATTTCGGAGTGCTTGTCGGAAGATACGCCAACCGCATTGGAGACGCCCGCTTTTCCCTTGAAGGCAAGCTGTTCCGGCTGCAGCCCAATAAGGGACGGGACCACATACACGGCGGCCTCAGCGGTTTCGACCGGGTGGTCTGGGACGTCCTGGAGGTGAATCGGACAGATAACCGGGTTGTATTGGGATATACCAGCCCGGACGGTGAGGAAGGTTATCCGGGGAATCTCCACTTGCGGGTATCCTATACGCTGACCCCGGACGATGCCTTAATTCAGGAAATCACCGGAACAACCGACCAGCCCACGCCGGTGAACCTGACCCGGCATGATTACTTCAATCTGAACGGAGGCGATGGCACAATCGAAGATCATTTTCTCCATATTCCCGCCGGCGCCTATCTGGAACAAAATGAGAATCTGGTGGCAACCGGGGCGCTCAGGGCGGTGGAACATACCGGGCATGATTTCCGGATGGAAAAGAAAATCGGACTTCACCTTCCACAGGTGGGAGAATACGATCAGACCTTTGTGCTTGACAAGCCCTACGGTGAGTTAGGCCTGGCGGCCCGGCTGCGGAGTAAGGACAGCGGGATCAGCCTGGAGATCCATACTACCGAACCCGTGTGTCATTTTTATACAGGCAAGTGGATTCCACAAATGAGGGGGAAGAACCGGCAGCAATACGGGCCGTTTTCGGGGTTGTGCCTGGAAGTGCAGCATCATCCCAACGCGGTGAACATTCCGGATTTCCCTTCCACCGTGCTTTTCCCGGGCGATACCTACCGCCAGCTAACCCGCTACCGGGTTTCAGCCGATGCGCTGTCTGCCAAGGCGTGATAGTCTGCCAACACCTTGACCAAAAAGGCGTAGGGCTCCTGAGGGGTCTGTACGTCCATGAGCTCACTTACCTTTTCCGCCAACGGCGTCAGCAGTTCCAGTTTTCCGGTATCGGTACTCTTTTTCAGGATCCGCCGGATGGTTGCGATGTCCCGGTCGCTCAAAGCGAGTACCTCGGGATAGGTCGCCACGTAGTCGGGAGGGGTTTCCTTTATCCGGATGTGTTCGAGGCGTACCGGACGGCTGGTCCGGACGACGGTGGTCCCCGCCGCGATATCCCCCAGGCGCTGGCCTTTTCCGTTTACAAGGATGCAGATTACCGCAACCGATCCCGAAGCGATACCGCAGTCCACGATGCGGAATACCCAGCGCATCAGGTAATCCCCAAGACTGGGCTGGCTGCCGTCTTTCTTCAGCACGCGGATTTTCAGGGTCCGTTTTCCAATGCTCTGCCCATTGAAAAAAACTTCGCAGGCAAGGTGATAAAATACGACGGGCAACAGCAGGATCACAATGGTTGCGGTTGAAAAACGGAATTCCAGCAGATCACTCAGTAGGGAGCATAGGATAAACCACCCGAAATAAATAAAGTAATCCAGCAAAGCGGCCAGGATGCGCTCCCCCACGCTGGCAATTTCGTATTCCAGCCGGACATTCTGGGAAGTGTTTACTGCGATCGCCTCCATGCGGTTCTTTTACAGTTCAAACATACGATTATCTTTGTGAATGCGGGAAGCAGTTTTTGTACGAAAAAACGCAGCCAAATGGAAAGAGTTGGAGGATACGGAACAGGCCAGCGCCGATCAGCTCGCCCGGAACTTCATTACCCTTACCGATGATCTTTCCTACGCCCGGACGTTTTACCCCGGGTCGGATACGGTTGGCTATCTCAACGGGATCGCTGCAAAATACCACATGCTGATTTACCGGAATAAGCGGGAGGATAAAGGACATTTCCTGCGGTTCTGGACCCGCGATCTGCCGCTTGAGATGGGGGCCTCCCGGAAATTCCTGCTGTATTCGTTTCTGATCTTCAGCCTGGCATTCTGTTTCGGCGTGTTCGCCACGACCCGGGATGAAACCTTCGTTCGCTTGATCCTTGGCGATACCTATGTAAACATGACGCTAAAAAACATAGCCAAAGGAGATCCGATGGCCGTTTACAAATCCGCGGGACAGACCGAAATGTTCCTTGCCATCACGTTCAACAACATCCGGGTCGCCTTGCTGACCTTCGTTGCCGGAGTCCTGTTTTCTTTCGGGACGGTATGGGTGTTGTTTCGGAACGGTGTCATGCTTGGCGCTTTCCAGTTTTTCTTTTATCAGCAGGACCTGCTTGCGCCCTCGGTGCTCACCATTTGGATTCACGGCACCCTGGAGATTTCAGCGATCATCATTGCGGGAGCCGCCGGGATGGTGATGGGGAACAGTCTCTTGTTCCCGGGTACCTGGTCCCGCCTGGAATCCTTCAAGCGCGGCGCGCGGCGCGGATTGAAGATGGTCCTGGGGCTGGTCCCGGTATTTGTCGCGGCCGGTTTTCTCGAAGGTTTCGTGACCCGCCATACGGAAATGCCTGTTTGGTTAAGTATCGGGATCATTACTTGCTCCGCAGCTTTTGTTTTATATTATTTTGTAATTTTCCCACTTAAATTAAGAACCTCCTTTGCGAATGGAAAAGATCAACCTGAGGGAAGAACGGGATTTCGGCCAGAAAATCAGTGATACCTTTTTATTTCTGCAGCAGAATTTCGGGGCCCTCTTCAAGCCGCTCCTGTATTACGCGGGACCGGTGAGCCTGATAGCGGGGGTGTTTATGGGGCTGTACCAATCCAACCTGCTGGGGCTGGACGCCGAAAGCATCGGGCGGGCCAATGATCCTTTCCGCCTTATTTCGCAGAACCTGTTCAACCTTAATTACATCGTTACATTGGCCTTGACGGTCATCGGCCGCATCGTGGTAATCGGTGTCACCTTTGCCTATCTCTCGGCCTACCTGGAAAAGGGGGGTGAACCCATTGGGGTCGCCGAGGTATGGCAACGGTTCAGCCGGCGTTTTGTCCAGCTATTCTTCACGGCCTTGCTTTACCTGGTGGGGCTGGCCATTCTGTCGGTGCTCCTGACAGGCCTGTTTACCTTGCTCTTTTTTGGTACCGTTCCGGATGCCGATCTGCTGATGGAGCGGGCTTTTCTGGTTCCCCTGGTTGTATTGCTGGTATTTCTGCCGCTGATTTTCATTGCCGTCAGGGCAGGCCTTTTTTGCCCGGTGATCTTTATCGAAGGTAAAAGCGGGTTTGCAGCCTACGGGCGAAGCTGGAAACTCGTCAAGGGGAAGTGGTGGTCCACCTTCGGTCTGCTTGTGGTCATGTCCATCATCGTGTCCATTATCGGGGTTGCATTTCAGCTTCCGCTGTTACTGATCTCCATCTTCAAGGAAATATTGCAATGGGATAACGGACGCTCGTTCGAGCTGATCATTATGCTGGCCTCCATCATCGGCATGCTGGGAGAAACCCTGCTGTTCAGTATTCTGCACATTTCGCTGGGATTCCAATATTTCAACCTGGTGGAAAGGCAGGAAAGCATTGGCCTGATGCGCGAAATTGATTCGCTGGGCCGGCAAAACGAGTTTGATTCCCATGAAGGAGACTATTAAGCGGCCGGGTTTTCGATTCCCTTCCCTTGTACTTGTCCTGGTCCTTGCACTGGCAAACCAACTTACCGGGGCGGATCCGGCCAACGCGGTTCTTGCCGACACCGCCGTGTCGGACGGAAAGTCCGGGCTAATCGCCGACAGTTCCCTGATTGAGCCTCGTCTCCCAGCGGGGGAATCCCTGCAATCCCTGCAATCCCAGAAAGATTTTGCTTACCTGAAGGCAAGCCCGAAAGATGATTCCTGGTGGTCCCGGTTCTGGATGTGGTTGCGGCAGCTGCTTGGCCGGATGGCCAACGAAGGGGAAGGAATGGGATTCTGGGAGATTATACTGACCCGGGTGCTGCCCGGGGCGCTCGCCCTGGCCGCCCTGGTGCTGGTCATCCTGAAGCTGCTTGGCATGAACCCCGATGCGGTCCTGCGGAAAAAGACGGTATCGCTTGCCGTACCCTTCCAGGAGGCTGGAGAAACGGGATCCCCGGATGATTTTGACGCGGTCCTGGAAGACGCCCTGCGGCGGCAGGACTTCCGGCTGGCGATCCGTTTGCATTACCTGGATATCTTACGTCATCTCTCTCGTGCGGAACTCATCTCCTGGCATCCGGATAAAACCAACCGGCACTATTTCCGGGAACTCAGCGACCAGAAGCTGAAAGAACCGTTTGGCCGGTTGACCCGGATCTTTGAATACGTATGGTACGGTGAAGCCACCCCGGGCGAGCGCGAGTTTGAAGCCGCGAAGTCGGAATTCCTGGCGCTGAAAAACTCCATCAAAAGCACAAGCAGATGAAACGGCGCAAAATAAGCGGATATGCGATCTTGCTGACCCTGCTGGCCGTCGCCTACATCCTGGTGGAGTGGTACCGGCCTGCCCCGGTCGATTGGACGCGGACCTACATCAACTCCGACAAAATGCCCTACGGCACCTACGCCTTGTTTGAGCTGCTGGAAGAGGTGTTCCCGGGCGCGCCGGTTGAAAACGTCCGCATTCCAGCCTATAACCTATTCAGTGACACCACCATAACGGGAAACTACGTTTTTCTGGCACCCCAATTCAAGATGGACGAAAACGACCGGGAAGCATTGCTTAAATTTGTAAGAGCGGGTAATCAGGCCTTTATCGCGGCGGAATTATTCGAGGACGCGTTTTTGGATTCCCTGGGCATAAACGCCCTGACCAATATGCTCGCCAACGATAGTCTGGTCCATTTCGTAAACCCCCATCTGGGCGGTGACGGCTATTCCAATCCCCCGTTTTATCCCGCTACCTGGTTCACCCGGGCGGAGTTGCCGGATACGGGGGTGGCCCGGGAAAACCCCGCCGCGCCGGCCAGTATTTCGGAAGACCTTGCCGGAAGGGCAAATTTCATCCGCCTGAAGTACGGCGAGGGATATTTTTACCTCCATTCCCGGCCCGCCCTGTTCAGCAATTATTACATCCTCCGGGATAAGGGACATGAATATGCGTTCAAGGCGCTTTCCTATTTACCTGTGCAGACGATCTGGTGGGATGAATATTATAAACAGGGTCGCATCGGAAGCCGGTCGGTTCTGGGGGTCATCGGAAGACACCCGACCCTGCGCTGGGCATGGTACCTGTTGATCGGAGGGGTATTGCTTTACATGCTGTTTGAAGGGAAGCGCCGACAGCGGATCATTCCCCCCTTGGAGCCGCTGAAAAACACCAGTCTTGAGTTCGCCCGGGTGGTCAGCAGTCTGTATTACCATCAACGGGATTTCAAAGACATTGCTTTAAAACGGGCTGCGTTTTTTATGGAGGAGATCCGCAGCCGCTATCAGGAATTGGCCGGAGATCCGCGCCCTGGTCCCGGGTTTATCAACCGGGTGGCCGCCCGATCGGGAGTGGAAAGCGGACCGCTGGAAAAGCTTTTCCAAAATTTGGCCCGTATCAAGGCGGCGGACCGGATCAGCGAGCAGGAGTTGCTTCATTTCAACGGGCAGCTCGAGGAATTTTATAAAAAAAGGGTGTAGTTTCCCACACCCTTTTAACCACACAC
>JAJUHF010000142.1 GCA_029268045.1 Anseongella ginsenosidimutans | reverse complement strand
GGAATACGGATTACATCCCCCTCCTGGGCTATTAGGTCGTATTTGGATCCGGGATTTTCCAGAATCGCCTCCAGATCAATATTCACCAGATTGGGACGCTTATTCAGCAAGGTCTGCTCCAGGCTGTCAATCATAAGCTGCCGCCTGCCGGTATCCACCCCCACGTTTGCGCCGGAGGCCAGTTCGCTAAGGCGTTGCTGCTCCTTCAATTCCTCCAGCTTCAGCCGGGCCTCCACATCCATCTGCTCCTTCCGGATCAGAACCGCACCTTCAATGTAGGCGTCGGGAAGCAGGCCGCCTGCGCGGTTGATAATGTCTGAAATCCGGTCGTTCTTGTGCGAGGTACTGTAGGTACCCGGATATTTGACTTCTCCTTCGATGGAAATGTTCTTCTGTATTTCGTAGCCGGGTTCGGCCCGTACGAATACCTGGTCAAAAGGTTCCAGCGCGAAACCGGCCGCTTCGGGCGAGGAACTGAGATCGCGATTGATGTCGAACCGAAAGATTTCCGCAGTGGCCGGATTGGCGCCCTCGGGATCGGCGTTGCGCACCCGTCTTGAAATCTCTACCCGCTGCGGGGTTGCCGCTTCGGTAAATCCGCCGGCCATCATGATCAACGACTCCAGATTCATGTCCCGGGAATACGCGAAGGTATCGGGACGCTGCACCGCGCCTGAAATGACCACATGGTACTCTTCGCGCAAGTCGAAACGCGAAGCCACGTGAATACTGTCTTCACGTTGCAGGGAAACGTCTTCTGCCGTGCCGTTCAGGATCGCGCCCAGGTCCACCGAGAGCAGACGCGGTTCCAGATCTTCTTCGATCCGGTAAATATTAATCCGGTTTAAAAACGCGTCCTCCCGCAGCCCCGCCGCCTTTTCGATAAGCTGCCGGACGGTGATGCCCGATTCCAGCGCATAGGTGCCGGGACGGAATACGGCGCCGGTAATGCTCACCCGGTTGGTGTAGCGATCCAGTATTTTATCGACCGTGTACACATCGCCCAACTGCAGTGCGAACGAATCAAAATCATCGGTGGCCACATCGGCAATGCTCTTCTGTCCGTCTGCATTCCGCACCACCACAATGCGTCCGGTATAGGCGTCCTGGGTGAATCCGCCCGCGAATTCCAGCAGATTGGCAAGCGTTTCGCCGGGCAGTGCTTCGAAAATAGCCGGACGCTTTACTTCGCCCTTGATCTGCACCCGCGTCTGGTACGGATTGATCTTGATCACATCCTGATCCTGCAGGCGCACATTGGCGGAATTGTTCCCATGCAGAAGAAAATCATAAATATCGATGCGGGCGATCACCTCGTTATTGCGGATGACCTCGATGTTCCGGAACGATCCGCTTTCATTGGGACCGCCCGAGGCATACAGCGCGTTGAACGCCGTCGCCAGGGATGAAATGGTATAGGTACCCGGCAGATTGGCTTCGCCGATAATGGTGACGCGGATGCTGCGGATATTGTTCAGGGTGATCTGTACCGAGGTTTCCCCGCTCCGGATGCTGCCGTAAATCCGAACCAGCTCCGAGCGGATGCGTCTGCGCGCCTCTTCGATGCTGAGGCCGTTTACCTGGATGGGTCCCAGGTTGGGGATGCGGATGTATCCGTCCGGACTTACCATGACCTGATGGGTCACGTCGGAATATCCGTAAATGTCGATATTCAGTTCATCGCCCGGCCCCAATTGATAACCAGCCGGCGTGGGCAGGTTCATATCGGGCGCGAACGTCAGATTCGGATTATTGAACAGATCCTGCCCGAAAATACGCGGTTTCAGATTCCGGAATGTCAGGGCAATGCGGTTAAAACGAGCCGTGGGACTGTTGTCCGTGGCCGAATCCAGTGAAAAGCCCCGCGAAAACTCGGTGGCCCCCCCCGGCATGCCCCGGCCTGTTCCCCCCATTGCCGTCGCGCCGGTATCCTGGCCGCGCGCGTCCAGCCCCAGTTGGTCGATCCGCTGGCGAAGTTTACTGATTTCGGCTGGCGACATACCCCGCTGCCGTGCGGCCTGCTCCAGTTGGGCGGGGGAAAGCCCGCTTTCCTGTGCCTTGATCACGAATTCGCGGATCTGGGCATCGCTTAGCTGGTCCACCCGGACTTCACTCAGATCCTGTAAAGGCAGGGTCTGTCCATAGGCCGTAAGTTGAAACGCACCGGTGGCAAGTCCCAGACATACGATGATAGAATAGATAGTATGTCGTAACGTCATCCGTTCGAAGTTATTCAAAATAATTTAAAACCTTAAAGCCGCCCTCGCGGAGGTAACGGTCTTTAAGCATCAGCCGGGTGTCGGAACGGACCATTTCGGCTACCATTTCCTGGAGCGTGTACCGCGGTTTCCAACCCAGTTGCTCCCTGGCTTTTGAGGCGTCCCCGATCAGAAGATCCACCTCCGTTGGTCTGTAATAACGATCGTCAACACGGATAATTGTCTGCCCGGGCCGCAGGGGACTCTCCTCCAGCCCCATTTCTTTGCATTTGTCGGGATCGGTGTCAATCACCACTCCTTTTTCATGCACGCCTTTTCCGCTGAATTCGAGTTCAATACCCGCTTCGGCAAAAGCCATCCGCGCAAGCTCCCGCACGGTAGTTGAAACACCCGTCGCGATCACATAGTCTTCGGGCTTATCCTGCTGAAGCATGAGCCACATGGCTTCCACATAATCCTTGGCGTGTCCCCAGTCGCGGCTGGCGTCGAGGTTACCCAAATACAGCGTATCCTGAAGCCCCAGCGCGATCCGGGCGGCTGCCCGGGTGATTTTCCGGGTTACAAAGGTCTCCCCCCGGATGGGACTTTCATGGTTGAACAGGATGCCGTTGCAGGCAAACATATTGTAGGCTTCGCGGTAATTCACCGTAATCCAATAGGCATAGAGCTTGGCAACGCCATAGGGTGAACGCGGATAAAAAGGCGTTTTCTCCGTTTGTGGCGACTCCTGAATGAGCCCGTAGAGTTCCGAAGTGGATGCCTGGTAAATGCGGCAGGTTTCGGTCATGCCCAGCAAACGCACGGCCTCCAGAATACGCAACATCCCCAGCCCATCGGCATTGGCGGTGTATTCCGGCGTATCAAAGCTTACTTTTACGTGGCTTTGCGCCGCCAGGTTGTAAATTTCGTCGGGCTTGACTTCCTGAATGATCCGGATCAGATTGGTGGAATCGGTCAGATCGCCGTAATGGAGTCTGAAGCGGATATCGCTTTCGTGCAGATCCTGATACAGGTGATCAATGCGATCGGTATTGAAAAGCGAGCTCCTTCGCTTGATCCCGTGAACGAAGTAGCCCTTATTCAGCAGTAGTTCAGCGAGGTAGGCACCGTCTTGCCCGGTGATTCCTGTGATAAGGGCGGTTTTCATGGGTTATATCTTTTTATTGGGTTCGTACGAGTGTGGGCTGTCCTCCACCTGCGGGTTCTCCGGTTGCCAGCCCCGCTACCTGCAGGGCCACCCAGTCCAGTAAATGGGTCAAATGGAAGACGGTATTCAGGGAGGCATCCGGTACAAGCATTTCCACCGGGACCATGTCGTGCTTTTCAAGCAGGTCTTTCACTTGGGCAAACCGCGTATTGATCTGCGGGCTCAGCCGGCTGTTCAGGAATATAAAATTGCTGTTCAGTTTGGTCCGGTAGGTTTCCAGCACATGGTAGCCGCCTTCGGGCAGCATATTGATAAAGGCCTCAGTTCCCACGGCCTGATTGATCTGCTGGCAAAATCGTGTCGCCACGCCTTCGAAAAAGCTATCGCAAACCACAATGAACTTCTGCCGCAGGTTTTCGCCGAAATAGGAAACAATATTCGCCGATCGTTGCAGGTAATCGTCGCTGTTTTCCAGGTTGGCCGCGATCTTTACCAGATCCGGCTTCTTATACACGCCCAGCATCTCGAAAATCACCTGGAACAGGTACGTCAGGGGATACCCGAGCGCCATTCCCGATGCGAAGCCTGCTTCGGCCGGATAATAAACCACTTCATGCTCCCGGGCCAGCTCACTCAACGGACCGCCTGAGCTGATGACGATCCGCTTGCAATTCCGTTCCTTTGCGATATCGTATACCGCAAGCGCCTCCTCGTGATCGCCCGTGTAAGACCAGATGATCACCAAGGTTTTCTCATCCACGTATCGCGGCAGCAGATAGCCGGAATAGGTATTGATCGGTAAATCAAATTTATCCTGAAAATAATCCTTTACGATGCGTCCGGCAATCCCCGAACCTCCGATGCCGCAGATCACAACGGCATTCAGCGTATCTTTTGTAAACCCGTGTGGGGTGTATTTATCAAGGGCGAACCCGATCTGCGAAGAAAATTTCTTCAGCTCCGTACTACTTTGCTTCATGGCTCGCAAAGTTAACTATTTTTCTTCATTTAGCCGTGTTCCCGAAAGTCTCCGAAGGGCCCAAGCCGGCAGCCCGCAGATGGGATTTTCCAATGATCCGCCTCCGGTCCGGCCGGCTGCAACCGAAGCCTGTTTTTCCCCATGAAGCCGATTTTTCCCAAGGACCCATTTTTTCCCCTGCTAAAAACGGCCCTCCCGTTATTCTCCGGCCACATATTCCTATAAGCTATAAGAATGTTCTTGCTGCTATATTTTCAAGTCCTTACCTTTACTTTTGTTACCAAAACCTGTTGAACACATGTATGAAGTAGAACCGTTGAATCGTGGAATCTTAACCGACCGGCTACCCCGCGGCCCGCTGCCGATGCGCAGCTGGCTCCCGGCAAACCTGCCTGGGGTCATGGAGCCCCGGACGGAGCCTTATCCGCTGATCAGATCCCGCTTCCTGGATCCGCTGACTGACTACGGATTCAAACGTCTCTTTGGCACCGAAGCAAATAAAAAGGTGCTTATCGGATTCCTTAACAGTCTGTTTGATCATCGGGAAAATATCCGGGACATCACCTACCTTGCAAACGAACGGATCGGGCCGGTCAAGGAATCCAAAAAGATCATTCACGACATACTGTGCATCGGCGAAAAAGAAGAGCGCTTTATTGTGGAAATGCAGCGGGCTGACCAGCATTTTTTCAAAAACAGGATGTTATTCTATAGTTCACGCGCCATAGGGGATCAAATCCCAAAAGGAAAACAGCCGGTGGATTACGACATCAGGGAAACCTATTCCATCGGCATCCTCGACTTCATCTTACCCGACAGCCCGCCAAACGAATTTCTGCACGATGTGGTCCATTGCTACTGGAGCTCGCGGGAACGCTTTCACGACAAACCCTGGTACAAATTCGTCGAGTTACCCAAATTCACCAAATCACCCGATGAGTTATCAACTGACCTGGATAAATGGGTGTATCTACTGAAGAACATGCGCAACATGCGGTCTATTCCTCCGGTGCTGAACACCGGCTTATTCCGCGAAGTATTTGAAAAATCAGAGATCAGCAATTTACCAAGAAAGGAGTATAATATGTACAGATCATCATTGCAGGACGAGGCAGATTTCCAAAGTGCCATTAAGCTCGCAACCGAAAGAGCAACCGAAAAAGCAACCCGGGAAGCAACCGCCTCAAAAGCCGGCGAATGCGCAGCCTATTTAATCACACACAGTGATTGGAGCAACCAAAAAATTGCCGAAGCGGCAGGCCTGGAAGAATCCGCCGTTGAGGCAATCCGGATGGAACAAAAAAGACATTAATATGTACAGATCATCATTGCAGGACGAGGCAGATTTCCAAAGTGCCATTAAGCTCGCAACCGAAAGAGCAACCG
>JAJUHF010000141.1 GCA_029268045.1 Anseongella ginsenosidimutans | reverse complement strand
AGTTCATCCAGCGATTCGCTTTCGGTGGGTTCGATCATTAACGTACCGGCCACCGGGAAGGAAACCGTAGGCGCGTGGAACCCGTAGTCCATCAAGCGTTTGGCAATATCAGTCACCTCAATACCATGCGCTTTGAAAGCCCGGCAGTCAATAATCATCTCATGTCCAACCCGGCCGTTCTTTCCGGCGTAAAGTACCGGATAGTATTTTTCAAGCCGCGCTTTCAGGTAATTGGCGTTCAGGATCGCGTATCGTGTCGCGTTGGTCAAACCAGCCGCGCCCATCATGTGGATGTAAGCATGCGAGATCACCAGAATACCGGCGCTTCCCCAGGGAGCCGCCGACACGGCATGAATCGCCTTTTCGCGCTCAGGCGGCAGGGCCGGATGTCCCGGCAAATAAGGTATAAGGTGCTCAGCCACGCCGATGGGGCCCATTCCGGGTCCGCCTCCGCCGTGGGGTATGCAGAAGGTCTTGTGCAGATTAAGATGGCACACATCGGCGCCGATCACGGCGGGACTGGTCAGTCCCACCTGGGCGTTCATATTGGCGCCATCCATATACACCTGACCGCCGTGTTCATGAATTATGGAACAGATCTCCTTGATTTTCTCTTCGAAAACGCCATGGGTCGAAGGATAGGTGACCATGAGTGCTGCCAGGCGATCCCGGTGGGCGCTTGCTTTTTCCCTCAGATCATCCACATCAATGTTACCATGCTCATCGCAGCGGACAACCACCACCTGGAGTCCGGCGATGGTGGCGCTGGCGGGATTGGTTCCATGAGCCGAAGAAGGGATCAGCACCACATCACGTGCTTCCTCTCCCCGGTCCCGATGGTACGCCCGGATCACCAGCAGACCCGCGTATTCGCCCTGGGCACCCGAATTGGGCTGGAAGCTGAATGCCGAAAAGCCGGTAATGGCGCACAGGGCATGCTCCAGCTCGTCGACCAACTGCATATAACCGCCAACCTGGTTGAAAGGCGCAAAGGGATGCACATTGCAGAATTCGGGCCAGGTGATGGGAAGCATTTCGGAAGTTGCGTTCAGCTTCATCGTACACGACCCAAGCGGGATCATCGAGTGGGTAAGCGAAAGGTCTTTGTTCTCCAGACTTTTGATGTAGCGTAACATCTGGTGTTCGGAATGATACCGGCTGAAAACCGGATGCTGCAGGATCCCCTCGCGGCGTTGTAAAGCAGCCGGGATCCGGGGTTCCGCAGCCGCGACTTCCCGCGTCGAATCCGAAACCGCGGTCGTTGCCTGGCCTGCACTGCGACCGGCAATCCGGGCAAAAATCGAAATAATGCGCTGAACATCTTCCGGCGTGGTGGTTTCGTCGAGTGAAATACCGATGCGCTGCCCATCGTACCGGAAATTTATTCCATTGTCCACCGCGTCTTTGTGAATGCTGTCGGTAAGTTCACCGGAATCGATCAATAGTGTATCGAAAAAGCTGGGGTTAAGCTGCCGGTAGCCTAACTTTTCAACCGCATCCGAAAGGGTCACCGCGTGACCGTGAATGCGCTGGGCAATGGCCTTCACACCTCTCGGACCGTGGTAAACCGCGTACATACCCGCCATGATCGCAAGCAGGGCCTGCGCCGTGCAAATGTTGGAGGTCGCTTTTTCCCGGCGGATATGCTGCTCCCGGGTTTGCAGCGCCATGCGCAGGGCGGGACGTCCTTCGGCGTCAACCGAAACGCCGATGATCCGACCCGGAATGGAACGCTTATAGGCTTCCCGGGTTGCAAAATAGGCTGCGTGAGGCCCGCCGAAATTCATGGGCACCCCGAATCGCTGCGTGCTGCCTACCACCACATCGGCTCCGAACTCCGAAGGTGGGCGCAGCAAAGCAAGACTCATCAGGTCGGCAATGACACTCAGTTTGATATCTTTCCCGTGACAACGGTCGGAAAATTCGCTGTAGTCGTACGCCACGCCCGACGCGCCGGGGTACTGCACGACCGCACCAAATACCCGCTGATCCAAGTCAGCGGTCCGATGGTCACCGTAAATCAGCCGGATTCCCATGGCGCCCGCACGGGTTTTCAGCACATCGAGGGTTTGGGGAAAGAGGTCATCGGAAACAAAATACGTGTCGGCCGCTTTGTTTTTTCGCAGGGCATATTGCATGGCCATGGCTTCCGCGGCCGCGGTACTCTCATCCAGCAAGGAGGCGTTGGCTATTTCCATTCCCGTCAGGTCGGCGACCATGGTCTGGAAATTCAGCAGCGCTTCCAGCCGACCCTGGGCTATCTCAGCCTGATACGGCGTATACTGCGTGTACCAGCCCGGATTCTCCAGGATATTCCGCCGGATCACACCAGGTACAATGGTATCGTAATAGCCTTGTCCGATGTAGGATTTGAACACCTGGTTGCGCCCCGCCATGGCCGCAGTCCGCCTTAAATACTGGTCTTCTGTGAGCGCCGGTGGAAGCCTCAGCGGCTCGTTCAGCCGGATAGCCGGCGGAATCGTTTCATCAATCAGCTCATCAAGCGAAGAAACCCCGATGGTCTCCAGCATCGCGGCCGTTTCAGTTTCTTCCGGGCCGATATGCCTGCGGGCAAAATCATCCGCGGGAAGCGTATTTATTTTCATTTGAATCGTTAGACTAATTGTCGCAAATACAATTGAATGGTGTTTTCAAGGCCTAAATAAAGCGCATCACAGATAAGGGCGTGACCGATTGAGACCTCCACAAGTTCCGGCATGTTTTCACGGAGGTAACGCAGGTTATTGAGGTCCAGATCATGCCCTGCATTGATTTCCAGGCCCAGGGAAGCTCCCAGTCGGGCGGCTTCCAGGTAGGGTTTGATCGCCTCTGCGGGATTGGTCACATAGCCTTTCGCGTAGGGTTCGGTATAAAGCTCCACCCGGTCCGTCCCGGTTTCGGCCGCATAACGGACCATCTCCGGCACCGGATCCACGAAAATAGAGGTGCGGATGCCTTTTTCCTGCAGGAAAGCAATGATCTCCCGGAGATATTCCAGGTGTTTTCGGGTATCCCATCCGGCATTGGAGGTAATCGCATCTTCGGCATCCGGTACGAGCGTGCATTGCGCCGGCCGGACTGTTTCGACCAATTCCAGAAAACGGTCGTTGGGGTTTCCTTCAATATTGAATTCCGTCGTCAGGACCGGCTTGAGATCCAGCACATCCTGATACCGGATATGCCGTTCGTCGGGTCGCGGATGCACGGTAATACCCTGGGCCCCGAAACGCTCACAGTCCAGGGCAGTCTGAATCACATCCGGGTTGTTCCCACCCCGCGCATTGCGCAGGGTCGCGATTTTATTGATGTTAACCGATAACTTTGGGTTTGCCATATGCCAGACAACACACAAGAATCCCTATTGTCCACCCAACGGCCAGGCATTGTTCGCAGGATTCATATCCGGTAACCGCCGTTCGGGGTCAATCACAATTGATTTCAACGTACTTTCGGAATCCAGCTGGAACGTCCACTCCCCGCCACGCTGCCAGATTTCCACCGGAAGCGTCAGGTTATGAACCTTGCCATTGCTTTCGGTGATCGCCATGGGAACCGGCATGGCCATTCTGTCCAGATTCTCAATGGTGATCAGCGCGCCTTTGGCCGGGTCGCCGTCCACGTAATCTACTTCCCGTACCGCCTGATCCAGTTTGTAATTATTGTAGAACCAAGCTTTCCAGAACCAGCCCAGGTCTTCGCCCGAAGCATCTTCGATCGATCTGAAAAAGTCATAGGGAGTCGGGTGCTTGTAAGACCACCTTTTGAAATAAGTCCGGAGCGCGTAGTCGAATCGATCCTGTCCGAGGATCACATCTCGCAGAATATGCAATCCCAAACCGGGTTTGTAGTACGCTTCCCGTCCGAGGTTCCGCCGCTGGACCACGTCCGGAGCGGTCATGATGGGATCGGCATCGTCCGGAAACAGACGCGGCGCGGTCCGGTGCATGTCCACACGGCCGGGATGATATTCTCCGTTATTAAATGCTTCGGTAGACAGGTCGTTCAGGAAGGTATTGAACCCTTCGTCCATCCAGGCAAACTTGCGCTCATTGTTGCCCACGATCATCGGGAACCAGATGTGACCGAATTCGTGGTCGGTGACGCCCCAGAGCCGTTCGTTCTGTGCTTTCCAGCTGCAAAAAACGATGCCGGGATATTCCATTCCTCCTACGATACCGGCCACGTTCGTGGCTACTTTGTACGGATAAGGCGCAAGGTATTCGGAATAGAATTCAACCGAGCCCTTGACGTATTCCGTCGAGCGGTTCCAGGAGGAATCGGTGGCGGATTCCACCGGATAGAACGACTGCGCCAAGGCGGTTTCCCCATCGGGAAGGTTGATCTTTGCCGCATCCCAAACAAAGGCCCGCGAGGAGGCCCAGGCCACGTCCCGTGCATTTTCAATCCGGAATTTCCAGGTCAGGCTACCCTTCTTCCCTGGCCGGGTTGCCGGGTCAGTCACTTCCTGCGCGCTGCGGATCATGACGGTCTGATCACTGCCGGCCGCCTTTTTCAGGCGGTTGATCTGTTCCTTGGTGAGTACTTCTTCGGGATTCAAAAGAATGCCGGAACCGGTCACCAGGTGATCTGAAGGAACGGTTACATGGAATTCAAAGTCCCCGTATTCAAGGTAAAACTCTCCCGCGCCCATGTAAGGCAATACATTCCAGCCTTCGATGTCGTCGTACACACACATTCTGGGATACCATTGAGCCAGCTCGTAAATCACCCCGTTCCGGGTTTCCAGGTAACCCATCCTGTCCGATCCGTTGGAGGGGATCGGCGCGGCGTATTCCACATGAACGGTCAACTGACCTCCCTTGGCTTCAAGGGGCTGTTTGAGGCGAATTTGCATCCGGGTGTCGGTGATCACGTATTCGGCTTCCGTTTTGCGCCCTCCGTGCTCCACCATGACCGAGCGGATTTCGTACCCCCCGTCAAAGTCGACATTACCGAACCGTCCGCCACCCACCGGGGTTGCGGCGGTCGCTCTTGATTCGATATCGAATTGGTTTTGGTCCAGCTGTAGCCAAAGAAATTCCAGCTCGTCGGGGCTGTTGTTCGTATAATGCACTTGCACATCGCCGCTGATGGCGTGCGCCGAGGTATCCAGACTTACATTGATCCGGTAGTCGGCCCGGTTTTGCCAGTAAGCAGGTCCGGGTTTACCGCTTGCACTGCGATATTGATTTCCATAATCGTAATGGAACAGGGGATGAAAAAGATCGTGCTGATCGTAGCCGCCTTTCTCCTGCGCTGAAACGGTAAAAGCCATGCTTCCGCACAGGAAAACGCCAAAGAGAAGTAAAATACCTTTCTTCATGTGTTAACAGATTTTAGGGATTGGAATTAATAACGATACCATTCTGATTTATAGGGGCCCTCCTTGGGAACGCCGATATAGGCAGCCTGCTTGTCGCTCAGCTCATCCAGCTCCACCCCAATTTTGCCGAGGTGCAGACGCGCTACCTGTTCGTCCAGGTGTTTGGGCAGGGTGTACACTTTATTTTCATAGGCTCCGCCGTTGTTCCAGAGTTCAATCTGAGCCAGGGTCTGGTTGCTGAATGAGTTTGACATGACGAAGGAGGGATGCCCCATGGCGCAACCCAGGTTAACCAGCCGGCCTTCGGCAAGCACGATCAGGTCCTTCCCGTCAATGGTGTATTTGTCTACCTGCGGTTTGATGTTCACCTTGGTATCGCCGTAATTCGCATTGAGCCAGGCCATATCAATTTCATCGTCAAAATGGCCGATATTACACAGCACGGCCTTGTCCTTCATCAGCGGAAAATGCTCTTTGGT
>JAJUHF010000140.1 GCA_029268045.1 Anseongella ginsenosidimutans | reverse complement strand
GACGCTCCCATGCTATATAATAACTTCCTTGTCATCCTCATCCCACTCACTTTTTTATTACGGATTACGGCAATTTTACGCGAAGATACCTCACGGCAGAAATCGTAACAAAAATACGGAAATTTATCTTAAAAATCAAGTTAGCCTTATTCGGCAGGCACAGTCCAGAGGTAAATCCGGGCGCCGTCCACCGTACGGGTTTCATCGGGCTCCCAGTCTCCCATATCAAATGCATGGGAAACGATCCGGGTTCCGGGCTTCAGTTGCTTCAACAGCATGGGACGGAGCTTCATATTCACCGAGGAAAGCAGATACAGGGTCACCACGGAGGCTTCACTCACGTCCGACTCAAAAAGATCGCCTTCAATGAATTCCACTTTGTCTTCTACACCGGCTTTTTTCGCGTTTTCCCTGGCCTCCCGGATGCGCTCGGGATCAATGTCTATCCCGCGACCGCTTGCACCGTATTTCTTGGCAGCGGTGACCACAATCCGTCCATCGCCGCAGCCCAGGTCATACACCACATCATTGGCATTTACACCGGCAAGCTCCAACATGGCATCCACCACTTTTTGGTTGGTGGGTACGTAGGGAACATCCAATTGGGGTGTCTGGGCAAAGGCAGCTGTGTTCATGCCCAGCCCGGTGATCCCAAACAGGATCAGAATCGCCTTCCAGGAGTTCTTTACTGTTTCCATTTGTGAAGATTTTTAATTTGTGTTTATTTAAGAGAACGTAAATTCATCGGGAATTATTCTCTTTCGAGCTGCCCATAAAAGTCAACAAAATGCCTACCGCCAACACACCCACGCCAACCAGGGCGCCGATCCCGGTATATGCCAGACTGGAATAAAGCAGCCAGGCGCTGGTAAGGCAGAATATCAGAGGCAACACAGGATACAATGGAACGCGGAAAGGCCGTTCCGCTCCCGGCTCCTTTTTTCTTAGCACGAAAAGCGAAATGCCCGTCATGAGAAAAAAGAACCAGAAAACCGGCGCCGTAAACTCCACAATGGTTTCAAACCCTTCGCGGGTAAACAACCCCAGCCCCACCAGCGCCAGGGATATCACACCCTGTACCAGAAATGCGTTGACCGGACCGGACGCTTTCTCATCCCAGACGCTTAGTATTCTGAATGCGGGAAAATCCTTTCCCATGGCGTAATTACTCCGCGCACCGGTAAAAATCGACGCGTTGGCCGAGGTCAGGGCTGAAATGGCCACCAACACGCCAAGGATGACTACGCCTGGCTCGCCAAATGCCTGCCGTCCTACCTCGGCGGCTACCGCATCGTGGGCGCCGATGCCGTCTATTCCCAGCGCGTAGAGGTAGGCCATATTCACGATCAGGTAAACCGTTGTAATGATCAGAATGCCGGCGACAAGAACCCGTACCATGGTGGTTTTACCCTGGCGCAGTTCGGCCGATACGTATGCCGCTTCGTTCCATCCGCCGAACGTGAGCAATACAAACACCATGGCCAGCCCGAAAGAGGACGGGCTGCTTCCGTCCGATGAGAGCAGTCCCAGGTTCGCAGCGGTATCGGACGCAGCTTGCGGGGCGAAAAAAAAACCTGCAACCGCAACCAGCAACACACCGGCGACTTCCACCAGGGTAAGCAGCTTCTGGGTAAATGTTCCGGTTCTTAATCCAAGCACATTGATCCCGGTGAGAAAAACGATGACGCCCGCCGCGTATATCGCAGACGAGAACGCGCCCAGGTTGATCACCTGCGAAAAAAAGTCACCAAAAATAAAAGCCAGCAGGGCAATTGATCCGGTCTGGATGACGCTCATCCTGGCCCAGGCAAACAAAAAGGCAAGCCGTTTCCCAAAGGCGCGGAAAAGAAAATGGTAGTCGCCGCCCGTGTGGGGAAAAGCAGTAGTCAACTCGGCATAGCACAAGGCGCCCACCAGTGAAATCACCCCGCCAAGCAACCAGGCAAACAGAAACAGGGTGCTGCTTTCGGTATTCGTTGCAACCAGGGACGGTGTCCTGAAGATGCCTGCGCCTACGACGATACCCACAATCAGGGCGAGTGCATCCGCTGTACGAAGAGATTTAGCGGGCACTGCCCGCGCAGGTTCCTGCGACATACCTAGAAAACGGTTTGATCCGTTTTTTATTTTATTCCAGCCGGCCCGGGCGGGATCCGCTTACAATGCCTCCTGGATCAACGCCAGCCCGTCGGGAGTATAGCTTAACTCCAGCGCTTCCTTCCGCCCCTGCTCATCCATCTTCAGTAAGGTTTTCCTTAGTATGCGGATCATCTTTTCCTTGGAATGCTTTTGACGGAAATCCTCGTACTGATATTCCAGAAAAACAAGGCAAAGCGCGTTCTCCAGGAGCTGGGCTTCGGGATCTGTTTTCAGACGTTTTTTTTGGATCAGTTCCTTTACCCGCGCGCATTCGGCATCGGAATACCCGGCTTTTTCAAGGATCTCCCCCGCCTTTTCCGCATGAAGTTCACCCAGATGCCTCCTCCAGCTCAGGTAGCCTGCGCGACCGTCGGGATACTGCTCGCGGGGTATTTCCCATCGTCCGATATGATGCGCCCGGGAAGCCAATAAAAGTTCTTCGCTGGCATCGGGCGCCAACTTATTTACCCATTCATATACTTTAACGGAGAAAAAATACGTTTGCGGCACCTGCTTGCCGTCCACCGAAAACAGGATAGGATCCTGTTTGTTATAGCCGTCAATTGCGCTTAAAGCCGCTTCCATTTTCTTCATAAATGCAAATTATAAAAAATATACTGGCAAGTCCCTCAAATTTTATTGATCTTTGGGAGCCATTGGTCCCGCCCGGGCACAATGGGGAAAGTATTTTAAATATTGACAGGTTTGAATAGTGCAACACAGAAAAAGGTAAACGCGGTATTCGAAGGAATTGTACAGCGGAATCCAGGAGAGGCAGAATTTCATCAGGCAGTCAAGGAAGCGCTTGACTGTCTTGTACCGGTACTTGAGAAATACCCTGAGTACGCCCATCAGAAAATGATTGAACGCATTTGCGAACCCGAAAGACAAATCATCTTCCGTGTTCCATGGACGGATGATAAAAATCAGGTACATATCAACCGCGGGTTCCGGGTAGAATTCAACAGTGCGCTTGGTCCGTACAAAGGAGGCTTACGTTTCCACCCCTCGGTTTACCTGGGAATTATCAAATTCCTAGGCTTCGAGCAAATCTTTAAGAACGCGCTGACCGGATTACCGATCGGGGGCGGTAAAGGAGGTGCTGATTTCAATCCTAAAGGGAAATCAGACGGCGAGATCATGCGTTTCTGCCAGAGCTTCATGACCGAGCTCTACCGTCATATCGGTGAACATACCGACGTGCCGGCTGGGGATATCGGCGTTGGCGGACGCGAGATCGGTTACTTGTTCGGGCAATACAAACGCATCACCAACCGGTACGAAGCCGGGGTGATTACCGGCAAGGGTCTGGATTGGGGAGGCTCCCTTGTCCGCAAAGAGGCTACCGGATACGGATCGGCATTCTTTGCCAGGGAAATGCTGCGAACCCGGAAAGATACCATTGAAGGAAAGCGCTGCATTGTTTCCGGCTCGGGAAACGTATCTATTTATACCATCGAAAAAATCCACGAGCTGGGAGGAAAGGTGGTGGCTTGCTCGGATTCGAACGGGTATATTTATCATGAAAAAGGGATTGACCTCACGGTCCTGAAGCAACTCAAGGAGGTGGAACGAAGACGGATCAAAGATTACCTCATCTTCCACAAGGACGCCAAATACGTAGACAAAGGTTCCATCTGGGAAGTTCCCTGCGATTTGGCGCTGCCGTCGGCAACCCAGAACGAGATCAATGGAAAAAGCGCGGCCATGTTGGTGAAAAACGGCTGTATTGCCGTATGTGAAGGCGCCAATATGCCAACCACCCCGGCAGGAATCCGGGTTTTCCAGGAAGCCAATATCCTATTTGGTCCGGGAAAGGCAGCCAATGCGGGAGGGGTAGCCACTTCCACGCTGGAGATGATGCAAAACGCTTCCAGGGATTCCTGGACATTTGAATACACCGAGGACAAGCTGGCCGCGATCATGACCGGTATCCACGACCGGGTCTATGAAAAATCCGAGGAATTCGGATCGCCTGGAAACTATCTGAAGGGTGCCAACATCGCCGGTTTCATCCGGGTCGCCAACGCGATGCTGGCCATGGGCGTTATATAAGTCATACTTTTTTTTGGAAAGTCAATAGGAATTATCAATTTTAAATTATATTGGCAGATAAATTTGGAGAGAACTTATTACATAAACTATAACCTTAGAATTAATGAACGAAAACATTAACAAAGGTGCATTATTTAACGGAAGTTGTTTTGCACTGATCACAACCGCTTTTACATTCAGTATCCGGGCTGGAATTTTGCCGCAGTTAGGAAATGAATTCGGGCTGACTGCCGAACAGCTAGGGTTCATCAATTCCATGTGGTTCCTTGGTTTTCCAATTTCGATGATCATCGGAGGTTTGGTCTACCACACTTTTGGCGCAAAAAATATCATGCGGGTCGCCTTTTTTGCGCATACACTGGGTATTCTTCTGACCATCTTCGCCGGTGGTTACACTACCCTGCTTATTTCGACATTGTTTATCGGTTTCGGAAACGGATGTACCGAAGCTGCCTGTAACCCCTTGATTGCGGATATGTATTCCGGAATCAAAGTGGATAAAATGCTGAACCGCTTCCACATGTGGTTCCCTGGAGGAATCGTGGTGGGAAGCCTCATTTCCCAGTTCGTCCCCCAATTGGGCGGATTCTGGGCGCAATGGCAAACCCTGATGTGGGTTACCATGGTTCCGACTGTGATTTATGCTATTCTGTTCTGGGGTAAGGCCTTCCCCAAACCGCAGGTGGAGGGGGCCACTTCCCTGTCAACCAACTTGAAAGCAATGGTTACCCCTACCTTCCTGTTCCTGTTTGTAGCCATGTCACTGACCGCTATCAGTGAGTTTGGCCCGCAGCAGTGGGTAGGGATCATCATGAGCAACAGCGGTGCACACCCCATGCTGGTACTTGCGCTGGTGACCGGATTGATGGCTGTGGGCCGGTTCTTCGCCGAACCGGTTGTACGGGCTCTGGGCCAAACCGGCGTGCTGCTTTGTGGCGCGGTCATGACCGCGATCGGAATTTATCTTTTCAGCGTAGCCCAAGGAGGTATCGTGTACCTGGCCGCAATCATCTTTGCAATAGGTGTTTGTTATTTTTGGCCGGTCATGGTGGGCGCTACCGCCAAACGTGTTCCGCTCAGCGGCGCGTTGGGTCTCTCCATAATTGGAGGTGTAGGCATGTTCTCCTCGGCGATCTGGAACCCGATCATTGGATCCTGGATTGACAAATCACGCGCGGAATACGCTGCGTCCGGTCTTGCCGGCACCGAATTGGAATTGGCTGCCGGTCAGGATACGCTGACCAAAATGGTCGCCTTCCCCTTGATTCTGATCGTGATGTTCATCATCTTTTATTTCTGGCAAAAGAACATCAAATCCGCTGCAGCACCATCTGAAACCGTAGCTGCTAGCTAACAATCGAATCGTATTATTTCGAGGAAATGGCTGTCTGTTGAATCAGGCAGCCATTTCTGTTTTTAGGGGCGGATAAGAAAGATGGGAAGCTGCATTGCTCTCCAGCTGATGCCTGCCTGCGATTTATCTGCCGTATTGAGTAGGAGGCGAAATTACTAAATTTCGCCGTCCTCTCACACCACCGTACGTACGGTTCCGTATACGGCGGTTCCAGTGATTACTGTTTTCTGTAAATCAAATACCTGTCCAGTAGGCTTTCCAAGCCAAGATGACGG
>JAJUHF010000139.1 GCA_029268045.1 Anseongella ginsenosidimutans | reverse complement strand
TATCCGGGTAGCCAACCGGGTCATGCCGGATCCCGAAAACGCGAATAATTCCTTCCAGGGCGGCGAAGTGGAAAGCAAGGGGCTGGAAATCGACCTGAACCTTCACCCCCTGCCCGGCCTGAGTATCCTGGCCGGCTATAGTTATAATGAAAGTGAAGTGCTGAAGGGACCGCAGGAAAGTGCCTTCGAAGAAGAAGGGAAACGACCGGGTGAAGCCGGGCCGGCTAGTCTCTTCAATGCCTGGGCGACCTATGAACTGCCTCAGGGAACGCTTAAAGGCTGGGGAATTGGTTTCGGCGCAAATTCCGCCAGTGAATTGATCATTATCGACAGCAGGCTTACGGGCCGGTTTACAGTGCCGGGCTACACGGTGTTGAACGCATCGGTCTTTTACAATACGGAAAAATTCAGGATCACCTTCAAAGTGGATAATCTGGCCAATGAGGAATACTACACCGGATGGTCTACCATTAACCCGCAAGCACCCAGAAGCGTCGCAGCAGGCTTCACCTACCGTTTTTGAATTCGTATTCCATTTATTAACTTCAGCCATGGATGAAGGTGATCCTGTTAATGAAGTTAAGCTTGTCCGGGGAGGACAGCCCTTTTTTGAGGAGCTGATCCATTTGATTGAACAGGCCAGGGAATACCTGCAGCTCATGTTCTATATATTCGATGAAGACGATACGGGCAACCTGGTTTTGGACGCCCTGTCCGCAGCAGCGCGACGGGGCGTTACCGTTTATCTTATTGTAGACGGTTACGGGAGTAAGCCGTTTTCTGAAAAACGACAGGAGGCGCTCCGCCAGGCAGGCATTAGGTTTCGCAGCTTCGCACCGATCAAGGGAATCCGGGTATCGAGCATCGGACGCCGAATGCACACCAAAGCGGTGGTATGCGACCACAAAATGGCCATGGTATGCGGAATGAATATTGCCGACCGGTACCGTGGGGATGCGTCGCGGCCGGCCTGGCTGGACTACGCCGTCAAGGTGACCGGACCCGCCTGCCAGCGACTGCATTCGCTGTACGAATTATTCTGGGACCGGTCCTTTTTAAACCCCAGACGCATACGAAACAAGGAGAAGATCATTGAGGAGATTATGCGCAAAGGCGATCATGCGAATTGGCTGGTAAATGATCGTCTCCGCGGATTTAATCTGATCAGTAAAAGTTATTTCCTGGCCGTTCACAAAGCCAAACGCGAAATCATTATCCTGAACAGTTATTTCTGGCCCGGCATCAATTTCATACAGGAACTCCGTGCGGCCGGGGAACGCGGCGTTAAAATTCGCCTGGTTTTGCCTGCCATATCGGATAATATCATTTTTCGCAACGCCACCCGGTATTTTTACAAAGTACTTTTCCAGATCAGGAATACGGAGATTTTCGAATGGAAGCAATCCGTCCTGCATGGCAAAGTGGCGCTGGCGGATGATAACTGGTCTACCGTTGGCTCCTATAACCTGAATATGTTAAGCGCTTTCCGGAGCGTGGAACTTAACGCCGTGATCACGGACCGCACCTTTATTCAGCATATGCGTGAAGAATTGCTTTCGGTAATGAAGGAATGCGAAAAAATCGAGCCGGACGAATTTATCAAACGGACCGGATATTTGGGTATGCTGTTGAACATGATCTCCTACTACATTCTCCATGTAGGCTTGCTGATCCTATTGTTCTTTTCGCGGAAAGATTAACACGCAACGTGCTTGGCATTTAAAAAATAAAACTGCATCTTTGCATCCCCTTATGCGGAGAATGAGGGGATTGGTAATATATTTAATTTTAAGCATTTATGCCAGTAAAGATCAGATTACAAAGACATGGTAAAAAGGGAAAACCTTTTTATCAGGTAGTGGTGGCGGATTCACGTGCTCCGAGAGATGGTAGATTTATAGAGCGAGTAGGCACTTACGATCCAAACACCAACCCCGCAACTATTCACCTTGACGTAGAACGTTCGGTCGAATGGTTAAGCAACGGTGCGCAACCCACCGATACAGCCCGTGCGATCCTGTCCTACAAAGGCGCGCTCTACAAGCACCACCTTCAGGTAGGTGTACGCAAAGGTGCATTGACTCAGGAAGAAGCGGACGCGAAATTTTCAGAATGGCTGCAAGCCAAAGAAGCCCGTATCGAGGCGAAGCGATCCAAATTGAGCTCTTCTGCCGAAGAGGCTCAAAAGGCAAGAAAAGAAGCGGAACGCAAAAAGAAAGAAGAAAGAGCACAAGCAATTGCCGCCAAGAATACGCCTCCTGCTGAAGAAGTAGAGGCCGAAGCGGAAGAAGCTCCGGTTACAGAAGCGGAAGCGGCTCCTGCTGAAGAAACCCCGACACCTGAAGCATCTGCAACGGAGGAAGCTCCTGCAGAAGAAGCCCCAGCGGCCGAGGAAGCCCCCGCAGCGGAGGAAGCTCCTGCAGCGGAAGAGACCGACGCAGCCGAAAGCGCCGCTCAAGAAGAAGAAAAAAAGTCGGAATAAATTGACAACTGCCGGTTTTTTTACAATTGGCTACGTCAGCAAGACAAAAGGTTTAAAGGGTGAATTATTGCTGAAACTGGAAGCAGATCACTCCGAAGAATACCAGCAAACGGAATCGGTGTTCCTTGAGATCAAAGGGAAACCGGTTCCGTTCTTTGTTTTATCCTATCGTGTGCAGCCGGGCGGGAAAACAGCCGTTCTCCTGTTGGAAGACGTAGATACGGTAGAGAAAGCCCGGGAACTCACCGGCGTTCCCGTATTATTGCCCCTTTCCGAGAAAGTTCAGACAGAAACCCTCCCCTTTGCTGAACTGGAAGGGTTCAAGGTAAGCGATCAAGCAGCAGGCCCCCTGGGTACCATACGGGAAATCGTCCACTACCCCGGACATTCGGTAGCCGTACTGACCTACCGGGAACGGGAGGTGATGATCCCTCTGAATGAGGCGCTTATTGAGAAAATTGACAAACAAAAAAAAGAGTTGTTTGTCAATTTACCAGAAGGCTTGCTTGAAATTTATCTGGATTAATACTTTTCATTAAATTAGAGTCGTTTTAACGATATTGTGAAAAAGGTATTTTTCATATTACTCCTCCTAGGTTGTAGCTACATGGGCGCCGTGGCGCAACAACTGTCCCGGGAAGATATCATCCAGATATCCGGCTACGCTTATGCGAATGACAGCACCCTGGCAAAGCTTCCTTATGTTAAGATCAACATCAAGGGCTCCAGCCGCGGCACGTTTACCGATGAAACGGGTTTTTTTTCCATCGCGGTCCTAAAGACCGATACCTTGCATTTTTCCACGCTGGGCTACGCGCCCCGCACCTATTATCTGAAACCGGCCGACCGGCATAAAGAGGAATTGACCACCGCGATCCTGATGGATCCGGTATATTATGAACTGGATGCCGTAACGGTACGGGGACTGACCCTGGATGCCTTCAAGCGGGAGTTTCTGGCGCTTCAGCTGCCGGACGACCAATTGTCCCCCAATGCGTTCGTAGACGTCAACGAACTGGGCATGCCCGCCCCCAATCTTACGCCGGGATTCAGCCCGGGCGTTTCGCTTAGCCCCACCGAACTGCTGCAACGTGTTCCCATTATACAAAAAGCCCTTCGCCGGAAACGGGCCCGGGATATCAGCGACGACCCCGATGTGTCTATCCCTGAAATGAAGTAAATCATGCGGATAGACATCGTTACCGTCCTTCCAGGCTTGCTTGAAAGCCCCTTTTCCCATTCCATACTGCAACGCGCACAGAACAAAGGCCTGGTTACCATTGAGGTCCACAATCTTCGGGATTATTCCGGCAACAAGCACCGAAGCGTGGATGACTACCCCTATGGGGGAGGAGCTGGCATGGTCATGTCGGTGGAACCGTTCGCCAATTGCATTGACCACCTTCGGACGGAAAGGGCATACGATGAGATTATCTTCATGTCGCCCGACGGGGAGCTGCTGGATCAACCCATGGCCAACGCACTTTCGTTAAAAAGCAACCTGCTGATCCTTTGCGGACATTATAAAGGAATTGACGAACGGATCCGGGAACACTACGTGACACGGGAAATCTCCATTGGAAATTACGTATTGTCCGGTGGGGAATTACCGGCCGCCGTGCTGGTGGACGCCGTGGTCCGGCTGCTTCCCGGGGTGCTTTCGGATGAGACCTCGGCCCTGTCGGATTCCTTTCAGAACGGGCTCGTGGACGGTCCCGTATACACCCGGCCGGCAAATTTCCGGGGATGGAAGGTACCGGATATCTTATTGAGCGGCAATACCCCGGAGATTGAAAAATGGCGATTTGAGCAATCCCTTGAACGCACCCGTAAAAGGCGCCCGGATATGCTTAAATAATTTTTTGTATTCGTAAAAAATCCCTACATTTGCCCTCCGATTCAAAGAGCAGTAATCATGGATTTAATAAAATTTGTTGAAGAGAAGGAAGCACAGAACGAGTTGCCGTCTTTCAGGGCAGGCGACACGGTTTCTGTACACTATAGAATCACCGAAGGAAGCAAGGAACGGACCCAGGTATATCAGGGTGTGGTTATCCAGCTTAACAGTACCGGTGCCAACAAAACCTTTACGGTACGAAAGGTTTCCAACAGCGTGGGTGTAGAGCGGATCTTCCCTGTGAATTCACCTGCCATTGTAAAGGTGGAAGTAAACAGCCGGGGCGCTGTTCGGAGATCCAAGTTGTATTACCTTCGCCAGCTTACGGGCCGGAAAGCACGTATCAAGGAGAAACGATAGAAATTCTTACGATAAAGATAAGGAAAGACCCGTGGGCCAATGGTTCACGGGTTTTTTATTTGCATGCCCGGCTGGGACGCTTATCCAAGTTCGGCAAGCACCGTCTGACCGCCCCTGACCTTCTGCCCCAGGCTTACCCGCAACGGCGTGCCCACCGGCAAAAAAACATCCACGCGTGACCCGAACTTGATGAAACCCATTTCCTCTCCGGCATGTACCTCCTGACCTTCCTCGAGATACCAGCGGATCCGGCGGGCCAGCGCGCCGGCAATCTGCCGGAATAGCACTTCGGTTCCCGAAACGTGCTCGATCACAACGGTTGTCCGCTCATTTTCAGTAGAGGACTTGGGATGCCAGGCCACCAGGTATTTCCCTTGGTAATACCGAATGTATTTCACCTGGCCCCATACAGGACACCGGTTCACATGAACGTTCACTGGCGACATGAAAATAGAAACCTGCAATCGGCGGTCTTTAAAATATTCGGTTTCCTCGGTTTCTTCAATGACCACCACCTTTCCGTCGGCGGGCGACAACACCAATTCAGCGCCCTCGGGAAGCACCCGCTTCGGATTCCGGAAGAACTGAAGGATCGCGACCAGGGAAAAAACTCCCAATCCCGCCACAATCCCATGTAAAACGGGGGAATCAGGGAAAAGAAGGATAACAAGAATCAGTAAACCCAGCACAGCCACGCCGGTGACAACAATGGTATGATACCCTTCCCTGTGAAAACGCATACGTCTTGAATAAAAGGTTCTAAGTTACGAAAAAACCACCAGAACCAGGAACGCGTAGCCGAAAGGACCGGCCAGCAGCAGGCTGTCGAAACGGTCCAGCAGCCCCCCATGACCCGGGAGCAGATTGCCCGAATCTTTCACATCCACGTTCCGCTTGAACATGGATTCCACAAAGTCGCCCAATGTACCGAAGATCACAATCACCAGGGCGAGCCCCATCCATTGCAGGGAATTCATCAGCGGAAAAAAGCGGTCCAGCTGTGCCGCTACACTTAAACTGACCAACAAGCCCCCGAAAAAGCCTTCCCAGGTCTTTTTGGGCGAAATCCGCTCCAGCATGCGATGCCTCCCGAAAAC
>JAJUHF010000138.1 GCA_029268045.1 Anseongella ginsenosidimutans | reverse complement strand
CTGGTCCTGACCGAAATCGAATACCAGGGAACAATTGGTAATGGCGAAGCATCCATGCCGCCCTATTTGGCCGAGAATCAGGAAACAGCACAACAATTTCTTAGTGTAATAGACCTTACACCATTTGATGCGCCCCGGAACAGAGAAGATATCGAGCGGATCATGCAATACGTGGACTCGGTGGCGCCAGGAAATACCGCTGCCAAAGCGGCAATCGACATCGCCTTACACGATCTTCTTGGTAAGCTTTCCGATAAGCCGTGCTACGAATTATTCGGAGTGAATCCCGCACTGATGCCTTCCTCTTCCTTCACGATCGGGATAGATACGCCTGAAGTAATCCGGAAAAAGGTAAAAGAAGCGGAAGGTTTCCAGGTTATCAAAGTGAAGCTGGGGAGCGGTCAGGACAAAGAGATTATCGAAACCATCCGGGCCGAAACCTCGTTGCCGATCTCTGTCGATGCTAATCAGGGATGGAAACACAAGGAAGCGGCCTTGGAAATGATCCACTGGCTAAGCGAACGGAAAGTGCTTTTTATAGAGCAACCCATGCCGAAGGAAGATAAAGAAGGAAATGCCTGGCTTACCGCGAACAGCCCCTTGCCCATTGTCGCCGATGAGGCCTGCCAGCGCCTGGTGGATGTGGAGTCGGCTGCGCAAGCCTATGATGGGATCAATATTAAACTGATGAAATGTACGGGACTGGCCGAAGCGGCCAAAATGATTGTAAGAGCAAGGGAACTCAACCTGAAAATATTGATCGGATGCATGACAGAAACGTCCTGTGCGGTCATGGCCGCCGCCGCTTTGGCTCCGCTCTGCGATTGGGCCGACCTGGACGGACCTTGGCTGGTTGCTAATAATCCATGGCAGCTACCCCTTCTGGAAAAAGGTCGGATCCGGCTGGAAAACCGCCCCGGGCTGGGCCTTCGCGCCGCGGAAGAATGATTGGGAGTGGAAACGGTACGTGTAAACGGGAGAAGTTTATTGTTTACCGTTCTTTTGCATCCGGCTCACTTTACGCATAAACACGATCTTTAGGACTACAAACATGATGAATCCCAGGAAGGCGGCGATCAGTTGGGCCGCATTCCCGGTATCATAGACCCTCATCAAAATGATAAACGAGATAAAGAGCATCAGGTTGATGCCCACATTGGTAATCAGTTTTTTGGTCATGAGCCTTTCAGCTAACATGCATATCGGGATCGATCTCATCCGCCCAGGCTTTGATGCCGCCCCGAAGATTATAAAGGTTATCGAATTTATGCTGTTGCTCCAGTTGCTGAATAGCGGCGGCGCTACGCTTGCCGCTGCGGCAATGAACGATTACGGGTTTATCCCTTGCGATCTTGTCAGTTTCCAATAAGACGTTTCCCAGTGGAATCAGTTCACCTCCCAGATTCGCTTCCTCGTATTCAAAATCCTCCCGAACATCTATCAACTGAAAATCTTCTTTATTATCGATTTTCTGCTTCAACTCTTCTACTGTGATTTCTTTCATGTTTATGGGCTTTGGACAAAAATTTGACGCCATACAAAAATACAAAAATTAATATTCCTTCGGTACAACCTGCAATGGGGTGCGGTTTATTTGATCAAGCCCGTCCGGCGCATCAGGAATGTGGCATTCTTGTTCCGGGCGATCCCCTTTCGCAAGCGGTAATCGAACCGCAGTTCATTTTCTTCGAGCGTGCTTTCGAAACAATAATTGCTCACTTCCACAGGATGTTTTTCTTCCAGTTTTCCCAGTTCCAGATCGTGTGTTGCTATAATACACAAGCAGTCGTGACGGAGGAATTCCGCTACTAGGCCGGTGGAGCCGTGTAGTTTGTCGGTTGAATTGGTGCCTTTCAGGATTTCGTCGAGCAGAATTACAAGCTTTTGCCCGGCCCGTAACCGCTCCATGATCCGGGAGAGCCGTTTGAGTTCGGCATGGAAATAAGAGGTATTATCGCTTAGCGAATCGGTCACCCGCATACTGGACCAGATTGCAGCCGGACTGCAACTGAACTTCCGCGCATACACCGGCGCCCCGGCATAGGCCAGCACCAGATTTACTCCCAGGCATCTTAGGAACGTGCTTTTTCCTGACATATTGGCCCCCGTCAAAATTACCACTTTTTCTTCCGTACGGGGAAGGAAGTCATTCGGAACACAATGCGGTCCGGCCATCAGTGGATGTCCCATTTGTTCCGAAGCCACCAAGGGTTTTTCACGAAATTCCGGATAGCAAAACCCGGGGTGGTTATAGGCATAGGTTGCGAATGAATTCAGCTCCTCGAACCGAAAAATGCTGTCCAGCCAGCCGGGCATCTGGTCCCGGTACCGGAAGCGCCACCGGTCCAGTGCGGCCACGCACTGGAGGTCGGAAAGCAGAAAGCCGTTTAGAGCGGCGCCCACCATAAAATTCAGTCGCTGATCGAAGAAACCCAAAATCCCGGTCAGCCGGCCGATTGCCCGCGAGGCTTCGGTCCCTTTACGGCGAAGCGCCCGGAGGGTTTCATTTTCAAATTCCTCCTGTTCAATATCCCACAGCAACAGGCTGAACTTTTCCAGTAGCATATGTTTCTGGCTTAAAACAGCATGAATGCGATTAATCGGTTTCAAAAATAGCCCCGTAATCCCCAGATTAAGCAGTACAGCAAGCACCCAGGCCGAATGCGGTACCAGCCCAACCAAGGCAAGCATCAGTAAAAACAGGGCCCCGGCAGGAAGAAGAATGCGGGCAAGACGCATCAGTAGCGTGTTAAAGGGGATCGCAGGGCCCTCAAGCCAATGTAGGAGCTGCCGGGTTTCCCCGGAGGTCTCTTTCACCCCTTCCAAGCCTTTTGCCAGGAAATGCTGCCTGAAATCAATCCGGGAAGCCAACTCAGCGATTGCCCGCTGACGTTCCTGTATTAATCCGGGATCGGCTGGGGGTGTGGTAAGCGTTCGGGCAAGCAAGGCCTCCCCCGATCGGGTCGCCGTCCGGTTGACCAGCTGGAATACGGAATTCTTTCCAAAAATGTCCAAATCCAGCGCGTAGGGATGGGTGGCGTCCTGATACACTTCCCCTGAAGGAAACTGGTTCCACTGTCCGTTCAGGGCGGCAATCTCCTGTTCGTTAATGCGTCTTAACCGCCTGAAATACCGTTGTTTCCAGCGATATTTACCGTGTCCGCGGACCAGCAGCACAAACAGCAGGGTGCCTCCCGATGCCAATGAAATCCACCACCAATGCGGGTTAGCCACAGCCTGCCATAAGGACCCTGCAATAATTGCAGCTGTAATTAGCCGGAAGGAGGCGTAAAGACGGGCTTTCTTCCTGGAATCATCCTCAGCTGATGCATATTCATCCCGTCGTGATTTGTAAAGCGAATGAAGGGACTCCGTCAAGACACCAGGTCTTTCATCGCCTGATGAATCTTCGGAAATCCAAATGCGCTGAGCAGCCGATCCATTTCTTTGCGGATCTGGCCATTGCAGAGGTTGCCTATGCTGCCCTCGTGGGTATGATTGATCTCATCGGGTGCGGTGAAACGTCCGTCTTCAATGTCCATGCCCACTTTCCGGTAGGCATCCCGGAAGGGCATCCCAGCCAAAACTTCCTGGTTCACCACTTCCACACTGAAAAGATATTTGTAACGCGGGTCCTTCAGTAAATCGTCCTTAACGGCAATATGCTGAAGCATGTAGTTGCAGATATCGATGCAGGTTTCCAGCTCGGTGAATGCAGGGAATAGGATCTCTTTGGTAAGCTGCATTTCCCGGTGGTAGCCCGAGGGGAGATTGCTGATCAACAACGTGAACTCGTTGGGAAGCGCCTGGAGCCGGTTGCATTTCCCCCGCAATAGTTCGAACACATCGGGGTTCTTCTTATGCGGCATGATACTGGAACCGGTCGTTAGTTCATCCGGGAAGCTGATGAATCCAAAATTCTGGTTCATATACAGGCATACGTCGTAAGAAAATTTGGAAATGGTCGCCGCAATGGAAGCAATCGCCACGGCCAATGCTTTTTCCGTTTTCCCCCGGGTCATCTGCGCATACACCGAGTTGTAATTCATCGTTTCAAAGCCAAGCAAACGCGTGGTCATTTCGCGGTTCAGGGGAAAGGAGGAGCCGTATCCCGCAGCCGAACCGAGCGGATTCTTATTAGCTATACGGAAAGCGGCCAGCAACAATTCCATATCATCCACCAGACTCTCGGCATAGGCGCCGAACCAGAGGCCGAAAGAAGAGGGCATTGCCACCTGTAAGTGGGTATAGCCGGGAAGTAACTTATCCTTGTGCTCTTCACTTAGTCGCAGGAAGGTATCGAAAAGCTGTTCCACGCGGTTGCTGATTTCCTCTGCTTTGTACCTGAAGAACAATTTCAGGTCCAGCAAGGCCTGGTCGTTTCGGGAACGTCCGCTATGTATCTTTTTGCCGATATCCCCAATCAAGCCCGTCAGAAGCATTTCCACCTGGGAATGTACATCCTCGACCCCTTCCTTGATGTGAAAATTGCCATTTTTGACTTCCGAATAGATGTATTTCAGACCTCTTTCAGCCAATTGCAGCTCATCTTTTTCAAGCAGCCCGATATGATGGAGCATTTTTACGTGGGCAAGGGATCCGCATACATCGAACTCGGCAAGCAGAAGATCCAATTCCTGATCGCGGCCGATTGTAAACTTCTCTACCTCCCGGGTATTCTGAGCGTTTTTTTGCCAAAGTTTCATGTGACTATCAAATTTCGAAGCTCGTTAGGTGTTACCGCCATTTTTTTGATGGCAAGGGATAAAATTATCCAAAATTTATTGGAAGAGATGTAAAATTGTTGAAATAGTCCGGGCAAAGCCCGGGGGACAGAAGCCCTGCTAAAGAATGCGTTCCAGCAGATTGATATAGCCCGAAATGCCCTCTCTGATCTCCTCCAGGTAAATAAATTCGTCGGCGGTATGGGATCGGGCCGAATCACCGGGACCCATTTTAAAGGACGGTACCGGGAGCAGGGCCTGATCCGAAGTAGTGGGGGAACCGTAGGTCCTACGGCCAAGCGCGATTCCTGCTTTTACCACCGGGTGATCTTTTTCGATGGATGAGGCCCGCAGCCGGACCGACCGGGGAACGACCTCGCATTGCACGTGCTGCCGGATGATCTTGAGGATCTCTTCATTGGTATAGGCATCTGTGGTCCGGACGTCCACCGTAAATTCACACAGATCAGGCACTACGTTGTGCTGGCTTCCGGCTTTGATTACCGTCACCGACATCTTAACCGGACCCAGGTATTCCGATACCTTGGCAAATTGATACGTCCGGAACCACTCAATATCCCGTAATGCGTTGTAGATCGCGTTTTCGCCTTCGTCACGGGCGGCATGTCCCGGCCGGCCGTGTACCCTGCAGTCGAGCACCATGAGCCCTTTTTCTGAAATGGCCATGTTCATCTCCGTGGGTTCACCTACCAGGGCAAATTCAATCGGACCGAACTCCGGGAACACCAATTCAATTCCATTTTTCCCCGAAATTTCCTCTTCGGCGGTCGCTGCAAGCAGCAGGTTGTATTTCAGGTTTTTCCGGTTATAAAAATGCAGAAAAGCGGCAATCAGGGAAACGAGCGCACCGCCCGCGTCGTTGCTGCCTAGGCCGTGCAGCTTTCCATCTTTTTCCAATGGTTGATAGGGATCCAGCGTATAAGCGGTGGCGGGTTTGACTGTATCGTGATGTGAATTCAGCAGGATCGTGGGTTTTTTAGCACGGAAGTACTTATTCCGGATCCACACGTTATTCATCTTCCGTTCCGGCGCCAGGCCTTTTTCACGTAAGAATTGCTCAATCGCGTCCGCCGTGCCCTTTTCTTCCCGGCTCAGGGAAGGGATCCGGATCAGGGTTTTT
>JAJUHF010000137.1 GCA_029268045.1 Anseongella ginsenosidimutans | reverse complement strand
GTTGGCCTTGCTGACTGGCCTGTTTCCGGGTCGTCCGTTCTGCCAGGAACGGCGGCCAAACGTGATTCTGATTATGGCGGACGACCTAGGGTATGAGACGCTGGGCTGTAACGGTGGTACCAGCTATCAAACCCCTCACCTTGACCGTCTCGCCCAGGAAGGGGTGCGTTTTACCAACGCATTTTCCACTCCGCTGTGTACGCCCTCGCGCCTGACCATCATGACCGGAAAATATAATTTCCGGAATTATGTGGAGTTTGGATACATGCACCCCGGTGTAAAAACGTTTGGCAATTACATGAAGGAGGCAGGTTACCGGACCTTCATTGCGGGTAAATGGCAGCTCAACGGCATTGAAACCCAACGGCCAGGTTGGGATGACCTGACCCGGCCGACGCATTTCGGTTTCGATGACTACGTCCTCTGGCAGGTTGTCACCAGACAATCCCGTTACAAGGATCCCGTAATCCGGACGCCGGAAGGGCTGATGAAGGACACAAAAGGGAAGTACGGTCCGGACATTTTCTGCGAGCAGGTCATTTCCTTTATGGAGAAACAAAGCGCCGGAGCGGAACCCTTTTTCGTGTACTATCCCATGGTGCTTACGCACTCTCCCTTTGAGCCGGTTCCCGGTCGAAAGGCCTTTGCCCAAAATGGCGGGAAGCGGGTGAACGATACCGCGTATTTTAAAGACATGGTCGAATACATGGATGAGATCGTGGGCCGGATTGTACAGGCGACCGAGCGGCTGGGGATTGCCGAAGAGACCGTTATTATTTTTACGGGCGACAATGGCACGGACCGCCGGGTGGTTTCCATGATGAACGGACAGCAGGTGAAGGGTGGAAAGGGACAGACCAACACGAACGGCATTCACGTTCCTTTGATTGCTTACTGGAAAGGTCATGCCCCCGCGGGGAACGTGTCGGACCGACTGGTGGATTTTACCGATGTGGTACCCACCCTGGCTGAGCTCGCTTCGTTCCCGCTGCCCGCAGACGATGTATTCGACGGGATTAGTTTCTACGGTTGTCTGACCGGCGGAAAATGCGCTGAACGTCCCTACGTTTACAATTATTATACAAGGAAAGGAATCCCTTCCGAAGCGGTTCGCTACGCCTTGGATAAGCGATGGAAGGTGTATGACGGGGGGGCGGTATACCAATGGGCTGAGGACCCTGAAGAACGGCGTCCTGTCGATGAACGCCGTTTGAAGACAAAGGAAAGAAAACAGATCGCTACCCTGCGGCGGGCAATTACAGGGATGAAGGCGCAGGAAGGCGAAAAGCCAAACATTCTGGTGATTCTTGTCGACGACATGGGTTACGGCGACGTGAACTACCTGGGCAAAAGCGGCCAGGTTCCTACACCGAACCTTGACAGGCTGTTTGCCTCCGGCCGGGTATTTACCGACGCGCATTCGGGCTCGGCCCTGTGCACACCCACCCGGTACGGCCTTATTACCGGCCGGTACTCCTGGCGGTCGCCGATGAAAAAAGGGGTGCTCCGGGGATCGTCGCCGCCCTTGATTGAAAGTGACCGGTTTACCATTGCCGACCTCCTGGAAGGAGCGGGTTACCAGACGGCGGTAATCGGCAAATGGCATCTGGGACTATCCTGGACTCCGCTTGATAGTACCCGCGAGGTTGCCGACACCAATCTTGATTTTACGCAGCGCGTTCAAGGCGGTCCCGATGCGTTGGGATTCGGATACAGTTACATTCTACCCGCCTCGCTGGACATGCCGCCTTACGTGTATCTCGAAAACGGATGGTGTACGGATACGCAAATCGTGACCATGCCAAAAGCCAACGACGACGAAGGGCGTTTCTGGAGAAAAGGGAAGGCCTCGGCCAGTTTTCGCATTGAAGAAACGCTCGACCACCTGGCTGGAAAGGCCAAAGCTTATATCCGCGAAGCCACCGCCCGGAACAAGCCGTTTTTCCTGTATCTTCCGCTGACCAGCCCCCATACGCCGCTGCTTCCAAGTCAGGAATTCGCTGGCCGGTCCGGCGCCGGTCCCTACGGCGATTTTGTAATGCATACCGATGCGGTGGTGGGCGATATCCTGGGCTTGCTCGACAGCCTGTCACTGGATCAAAACACCATGGTCGTCTTTACAAGTGACAACGGCGCAATCTGGTTGCCGGAACAGCAGAAGGCCTATCCCAAGCACGCTGCCAATCATATTTTCCGGGGAGGGAAGTCCGATGTGTGGGAAGGCGGCCACCGCATGCCTTTTGTTGTCAGCTGGCCCGGAAAGATCATGCCGGGGGAAGAGTCGTTCACCATCTGTCTTAACGACCTGATGGCTACATTCGCCGAGATAACCAACCATAAGCTGCCTCCCGATGCCGGACCCGACAGTTTCAGCTTTGCAAACCTGCTTTTGGATGGCCCGCAAACAGGGATGGAGCGACGGAAATTTACCATCCATCAGAGCGGAGACGGAACCCTGTCCATCCGAATGGGAAAATGGAAATACATTGACAGCGACGGCAGCGGAGGGTGGTCAATGCGGTTCGAACCACCCGCGGAAACGCCGGGACAGCTTTATAATATCGCCAAAGATCCACGTGAAAAACAAAACGTGTACGATGCGCATCCACGACGGGTCAGCTTGCTGAAATCGATCCTGGAACAGGAAAAAAACAACACGGAAAAATAATGACCAGACTAGTTATAGTTTGCACGATAGCCATGCTGTGGACCGGTGCTTCTTGCGTACGCAGCCAGGAGGGAGAAACCAAGTCCCAACCTAATATCATTCTGATCGTTGCCGACGATATGGGTTGGGGAGATGTAGGCTATCATGGAAGTGAGATTCAGACACCTAATATCGACCGTTTATCGCGGGAGGGTGTCGTATTGGACCGGTACTATGTGGCCCCGGTCTGCTCTCCAACCCGTGCGGGTCTGATGACCGGAAGATACCCCGATCGGTACGGCCTGCGGGAAACGGTTATCCCTCCCTGGAGCGAATTTGGAGTGGATACAAGTGAAGTATTCCTCCCGGAATTACTCGCCCGGGCGGGATACGCACATCGGGGACTGGTCGGAAAATGGCATCTGGGTCATGGCGTACCGGATTTCCACCCCTTGAACCGTGGCTTTACTCATTATTACGGGCATCTAAATGGAAATATCGATTATTTCACCCATAAGCGGGAAGGGGAGCTGGACTGGCACCGTAACGACCGGCCATCCTATGATAAAGGTTACTCCACCGATTTGATTACCGAGGAAGCCGTCCGATTCATCCGCGATTGCGCCGAGGGCGATGCTCCGTTCTTTCTGTATGTGGCTTACAACGCGCCCCACACGCCACTGCAGGCCAAGAAGGAGGACCTGTTACTTTATGGATTCGATGAAAATAAGCCGCTGTTCAACGGGCGCTCGAACGGGTATGGTAGCAAAGGCCGGGGGAATACCGTCCGGCAAACCTATTCGGCCATGGTAACCGCCATGGACCGAGGCATTGGACATGTGTTGGAAGCGCTGGAAGAGCTGGGGATCGACAGCAATACCGTGGTTGTTTTTCAAAGTGATAACGGAGGTCATCCCAAAGGCGGGGGCAACAACGATCCGTTGAGGGGGACCAAGGGGAGCGAATGGGAAGGCGGCGTGCGGGTGCCGGCCATTATCCGGTGGACCGGAGCGCTTCCCAGCGGCCTGGTGGTGGATCAGGTAACCGGCTACGTGGACATGCTGCCCACCCTTTGCGATCTGGCGGGGGTAGACGACCGGGGCGGGAAGCCGCTGGACGGAAGAAGCATGCTTCCCGTATTGAAGGGAACCGGAAAGTGGGACGATCGATTGTTCTACCTCGGCAACGGAGCCATCGTCAGCCGGCAATGGAAATTGTTGCGTGCCGGTCCGAAAGGTCGTCCGACCGATTTGCTTTTTGCGATTGATAACGACCCCGGCGAAACAATGGACGTAAAAGACCAACATCCGGCGATTCTTGAAAAGCTGAACAGCGCGCTCGATGATTTCGCCCGGATACGCTCAGACCGGACAGCTCCTCCCTATGAAGAAGGAAGAACGGGATTTAAAGCGCCGCGTGAGTGGCAGATATTGAACAAAGCTTCGGATTAGCAGCATGTTTTGGATTATGCAGAAAAGATTTTGGATTGCCGCGATGGCGGCGCTGGCTTCCCTAACGGGCCAAGCACAGACTATAGAAGAAATAAAAGACCTTTCGGCGTTCCGGAATCCGGGCCCTTCCTGGCAGCTGGCAGGCGGTGTCTATGCCAATCCAGACCGCGGGGGCGCATTTGCCGTTACGCCCGGACGATCAGTTCTAGTGCACCTTCCGGGAAAAAGGAAGGCCGGTACGGACTTGTATACCCGAAGCGAATACGGTGATATGGACCTTGAATTGGAATACCAGCTTGCCCGGGGCTCGACTTCGGGGATCTGGCTTCAGGGACGTTATGAAGTGCGGCTTTCGGATTCCTGGGGCACGCGGCATCTGACTGCAAACGATAACGGCGGTATTTCCGGCTATGGGAATGCTGCGGGTCCGTCCGGGGGATTCGGAGGGCGTCCGCCCAGGCTGAATGCGAGCCGTGCGCCGGGGCTCTGGCAGACAATAAAAATAGCATTTCGAGCCCCCCGTTTTGATGCTACCGGGCGGAAGATCAGGGATGCTGTCATTGAGGAGGTAACCCTTAACGGAACGCTCGTTCAAGAAAATGTGATTTTGCCCGGACCGGCCCGGGGAAGTGAGCCTGAAGAGGAGGCGGCCTTGGGTCCGCTACGCTTTCTAGGCAGCCAGGGCGCGGTCGCCTTCCGAAATATCCGTGTCGTGCGGTACGGTCCGGAAGGGAAGCCGAAGGCAGACGTCGGGGGGCGTCCACCCGCTCCCATTTACGTGAACGCGGACGCCAATACAACGCTTCGAAGCTTTATGGATATTCCCGGAGAGAAACGCCTCGTCCACGCCCTTTCAGCCGGAAGCAAAGAGCAGGCACATTATACGTATGATCTGGACAACGGCTCGTTGTTTCAGGTATGGCGCGGCGGCTTTCTCGATGCCACCCCCATGTGGCACTCCCGCGGCGACGGTTCTTCCCGGCCCCGGACGCATCCGGTGTTTCTGGGTTCCCCCGTTCCTTCGGTCGCGCAACTGGAGTCTCCACAGGCAGACTGGCCTTCCGATACGAGTGGGAGCGGATTCAAATGCCTGGGGTACCTGATGGGAACGGAAAACGAGCCGGTTTTTCGGTACCGGACCTGGGGTGTTGAAATTACCGATGCCCCGCATGCGCTGGACCAGGGTATTGGCATTGCGCGGAAAATCACGGTAAAAAGAACGCAGCAGGACGATGTCCCACTTTACCATTTGGTGGCCCGTGCCGGGCAAATCCGGAAAATCGGACCCGGTCTCTACCTGATCGGCGACAACGCATGGTATGTGCGCGTCGGGGGGCGGGCAAAGCCAATTCTACGGAGGAAAGACGGAGCGCTTGAACTCCTTCTTCCCCTTAATAAAGAGATCAGCTATTCGATATTATTTTAATGAAGCAGTTATATATTACAATACTTGGATTCGCTGGCCTGTTTGCCGGATTGGGTTTGGAGGCCAGCGCCCAGTCACGCCCCGTGGAAAATGATTTTTTCAAGATTAGAAAAGTACGGATTCCCGAAGGCGTACTTTTGGAAGTGGGTGGTCTGGCTGTGCTTCCGGACGGAAACCTGGCGGTTTCTACCCGCCGTGGCGACGTGTATGTCATTGAAAACCCCACGGGCCGATCGCCTTTTTTCCGCAAATTCGCCTCTGGCCTGCACGAGGTGCTTGGTCTGGCATGGAAGGATGGCGCGTTGTACTGCGTACAGCGCGGTGAGTTGACCCGTCTGGTTGACACCGACCTGGATGGTCGTGCT
>JAJUHF010000136.1 GCA_029268045.1 Anseongella ginsenosidimutans | reverse complement strand
GTCCGGCAGAACGGCAGCGCGGTTTACGATAGCATCGCCTTCGGCCTGGGGAACTTCTGTGAACGCATCCGGCCGGGTCAGCCTTTTCATATCTGCTATTCGGTTGAAGAGAACACCTGGAACGGGAAAACATCGATCCAATTGAATATCAGGGATATTAAACTCGATCAGAATGGAATCAATACAGCTCAGGGCTGAAAACCTGGTGAAAATATATAAGCGTCGCCCGGTGGTGAATCACGTTTCGTTTGACGTGCGCCAGGGAGAGATCGTGGGTCTGCTGGGACCGAACGGAGCCGGAAAAACCACGTCCTTTTATATGATCGTGGGTCTTATCAAGCCCAACGAAGGACACGTGTACATGGACGGCGAGGAAATCACCGAAGATCCCATGTACCGCCGGGCCCAGAAGGGCATCAGTTACCTGGCCCAGGAAGCATCTGTCTTCCGCAAGCTGAGCGTAGAAAACAACATCATGGCCATTCTGGAGATGACCGGACTCAGCAAGGCCGAACAGAAAGACAAACTGGAGGAATTACTCTCGGAGTTCCATCTGCATAAGGTGCGAAAAAATCGCGGCGACCTGCTCTCCGGCGGTGAGCGGCGCCGTACCGAAATAGCCCGCTGCCTGGCAGTTGATCCGAAATTCATTTTGCTCGACGAGCCCTTTGCTGGTGTGGACCCCATCGCGGTGGAAGACATTCAGTCCATTGTGGCACGGCTCAAAACCAAGAACATCGGCATTCTCATCACCGACCACAACGTGCAGGAAACCCTATCCATTACCGACAGGGCTTATTTGCTTCATGAAGGAAGTATTCTGAAATCCGGTCTTCCGGAAGACCTGGCAAACGACGAAACGGTGCGGAGGGTCTACCTGGGCCAGAATTTCATTTTCCGGAGAAAAACCTTTGATTTATCGCATCATGAGCCTGGTCAATAGTGTGATTTCCTGGATCATGAAAAAGCGGATCAGCCAGATCGAGCTTTTCATGCAATACCCCTACGAAGTGCAGGAAGCTTGGCTAAGCAATCTGCTTAACATGGCACGCGATACCGAATGGGGAAAGAAATACGATTACCGGAGCATCGAAAGCACCGAGGAATTCAAAAAGCGGGTACCGCTCCAGAATTACGATACGCTGAAGCCCTACATCGAACGGATGATGCAGGGGGAACAAAACGTGCTTTGGCCCAGCCACATCAGCTGGTTTGCCAAATCCTCCGGAACGACCAGCGATAAAAGCAAATTCATCCCCGTCAGCGAGGAATCGCTTGAAGAGTGCCACTACAAATGCGGCAAGGACATGCTGTCCATCTATTGCCATAATCACGAGGAAACCCAGATCTTTACCGGAAAGGCGCTGGTCATGGGTGGAAGCCATCAGATCAACCAGTTGAATAACGCCTCTTTTTATGGCGACCTTTCGGCCGTGCTGATAAAGAACCTGCCCTTTTGGGCGGAGTTCTACCGGACGCCCGACATGACCATCGCGCTGATGGACGAATGGGAAGAAAAGATCGAACAGATGGCCAAGGCCACCATTCCGGTAAATGTGACCAATATTTCCGGAGTCCCCACCTGGACCATTGTGCTTGCCCGGCGCGTGCTGGAAATCACCGGGAAGCGCAATCTGCTGGAGGTATGGCCCAATCTGGAATTATACATCCACGGTGCGGTCAATTTCGCCCCGTACCGCGAAACCTTCCGCCAGCTGATCCCAAAGGATGATTTCCATTACCTGGAAACCTACAATGCCTCGGAAGGATTCTTCGGCATCCAGGACCGCTCCGACTCCAATGCCATGCTGCTGATGCTGGATTACGGCATTTATTACGAATTCATTCCGCTGGAAGAACTCGGGAACGAACACCCTCGTACGCTGGATCTGTCGCAGGTGGAAACCGATAGAAGCTACGCCATTGTTATTTCAACCAATGGAGGCCTTTGGCGATACGTGATCGGAGACACGGTAAAGTTTTCCACGTTAAACCCCTTCCGGATAACCATTTCCGGACGGACCCGCCATTTCATTAACGCGTTCGGCGAAGAACTGATCATCGAAAACGCCGAAAACGCCCTGATCGCCGCTTGCAAAGAAACCAACGCCAGTATAAGAGATTACACAGCAGGTCCGGTTTATTTCTCAGAAAACCAGGCCGGGGCACACGAATGGATCATTGAATTCGAAAAGGAGCCCGATGACCTGGACCGCTTCACCACCTTGCTCGACATGAACCTGAAGAAAGTCAATTCCGACTACGAGGCCAAACGGTACAAAGACATGGCGCTGCGCATGCCCCTGCTCCACAAGGCCCCCCAGGGCACTTTTTACAATTGGTTACGCAAACAGGGGAAGCTTGGCGGCCAGCATAAAGTACCCCGCCTGGCCAATGAGCGGAAATACCTGGACAGCATCCTGGAAATGATCCGGAAGGGCGTCTGACTGTCCTGGAAAAGTCCCGGGTCTGATCCGGCATGGGAATTGTGTTGCACTAGATCGCTTCGTTTCGCTGTATAATTTGCTGTAGAAACAAATTAATGAAATATGAAAACAATTGCGATCATTCTCATCGTCGTAGGAATTGCCGGATTGATCTATTCCGGATTCAGCTACACCAAAAAGGAAAAAGTGCTGGACGTAGGTCCCATCGAAGTCCAGGCTGAAAAGGAAAAGACCGTTTCCTGGCCCCTCATTGTACCCGCTATCGTTTTGGCCGGCGGCGTGGTCATGCTGGTAGCCGGCAGAAAAAAGGCCGCCTAAGCCACTTTCCGGTCCTTCTAACTTTCCGGTTTCCTGGAGTTTTCAGGCTTTTCCGTATCCACTTTCGCAGGGAACATAAGTGAGGCGACGACGCTCACGGCCAGTATGCCAATGATGATGTAGAGTGAATGGGCGGTAGTGAAGCCCCAGGCTTCCAGGTAGTGGTGCGCCAACATTTTCAAGCCAATGAATATCAGCAGGAAAGAAAGACCCACTTTGAGGTAATGGAACTTGTGCAGGATATTCACCAGGAGGAAAAACATGGAACGCAGTCCCAGAATGGCAAATACGTTGGAGAAGAAAACGATGTAAGGATCGCGGGTGACCGCGAAAATGGCGGGTATGGAATCCACGGCAAAGATCACGTCGGTGAACTCGATAACCAGCAGGACCAGGAACAGCGGGGTGATCAGCCGTTTGCCATCCACGCGGACGAAGAATTTATTTCCCTCGTACTTCGGATGGACGGCGAAGTAGCGGGACGCCAACTTCACGACCTTGTGGTTTTCAGGATCTATTTCCTCTTCCTGGTTGCGGTTTACAAACATCATGTAGCCAGTGTACACCAGGAATACACCGAAAATGTATAATATCCAGTCGAAACGTGCAATGAGCGCCGCCCCGAGGAAGATAAAGGCAAACCGCATCACGACAGCGCCCAAAATCCCCCAGAAAAGCACCCGGTGATAATATTTGTTATCCACCCCGAAGGCGGTGAATATCATGACCATGACGAAAATATTATCGACCGAAAGGGCATATTCCACCAAATACCCGCTGATGTATTCCAGGGCCAGATTCTTCCGGTAGATCTCCAGGCTCCGGGCGAAGTCGCCCGCTACCAGCTCAATGTTATGCCGATGCTGGACAACGATGTCCTGCAGCTCCTCAAAACTGCCAATCCCGTGAATAAGGTCTCCGCGGAGTGTCAGAAACGCATAAAAGGCCAGCGAGCAGCATACCCAGATGGTGCTCATGATGGCTGCTTCCTTGAAGCTTACTGCATGGTCTTTTTTATTGAAAACCCCCAGGTCCAGGGCAAGCATTAATGCGATAAAGGCAAGAAAGCTGATAAAAAAGATGGTTTCTGTTGACATCCTCGTATTAGTTATTTCGCTCGTTCGGTCGTGTAACGCACGAGCTGTTCCAGCGAATCCCGGTGTTCCGATGGGGGAAACGCATGAAGCAATTCAAACGCTTCGTTCTGAAATCTGTTCATAACCTCGTCGGCGTGTTGAAGTCCCCCGGTTTGACGCACAAAATCAATGACTTCCTGAACTTTCGCCGAGTCTTCGGCATGATTCTTCACCAGGTGGATAATGCGTTTACGGGTTGATTTGTTGGCCTGATTCAGGGAATAGATCAGGGGCAGGGTAATTTTCTTTTCCCGGATGTCGATCCCGCGGGGCTTCCCCACATCGTCCGTTCCGAAATCAAACAGATCGTCCTTGATCTGAAACGCCATCCCGACTTTTTCCCCAAACAAACGCATTCTGCGAATATCTTCTTCCGACGCGCCGGCCGATGCCGCCCCGCATGCGCAGCAGGAGGCAATCAGGGAAGCGGTTTTCTGCCGGATCACCTCGAAATAAATTTCTTCACTGATGTCCATCCGGCGTGCCTTTTCGACCTGAAGCAATTCCCCTTCACTCATTTGCTTTACTGCCTCCGATACAATCTTCAGCAATTTGAAGTCGTCGTTGTCGAGCGATAACAGCAGCCCTCTGGCCAGCAGGTAATCCCCCACCAGAACGGCAATCTTGTTCTTCCACAACGCATTGATCGAAAAAAAACCACGGCGCTCGTAGGCGTTATCCACTACGTCGTCGTGCACCAGCGTGGCCGTATGGAGCAATTCCACCAGCGCCGCGCCTCGATGGGTAGCCTCCACGATCCCTCCGCATAAACGGGCGGAAAAAAACACGAACATCGGACGCATCTGCTTCCCCTTCCGCTTGATCACGTAATGGGTGATCCGGTCAAGAAGCGGAACGGCGCTTTTCATGGATTGCCTGAATTTTTGTTCAAACAGCTCAAGTTCCGTATCGATGGGTGCTTTAATCGCGTCCAGGCCTGACATCAAGAGTATATTAATAGCATACTTTAGAAAGGCTGCAAATTAACACATTTTCGGCAATTTGACAGATGTCCTCCAAGAAATTGGGTAAAAGCCTTGGTTCCGAAATGGGCTTCTGCTATGGGGCAAGCGTTTGAAGTGCCTGCCGGATATCGTCGATGAGTGTTTGGGGGTCTTCGAGCCCCACGTAAAACCGCACCAGGTTGTACCCTGCCTCCTTCGAGTCCGGCGCCATCCCCAGGCACCGGGGCATGACCAGGGATTCATGCCCGCCCCAGGAAACGGCCAGCAAAAAACGCTTCAGCGAATTGCAGAAACGTTCCACCTCGGCGACCGAATTGGCCCGGAGCGCAATGGTAAACAGGCCGCCGGCCTTCTCCATCTGACTGCGGGCCAGCTCGTACTGCGGGTTGCCTTCGTATAAGGGGTAATAAATTTTTTCAACGGCCGGTTCTTTCTCCAGAAATCGAATGATCTTTACCGCGCTTTCCGAAGAACGCTCCAGGCGCAGTTCCAGGGTACGCAAGCCGCGGAGCAATAGCCAGGCATTGAACGGAGCTGCCACCCCGCCGAGGGTCATGTATCCCGAATCAAATATCCGCCGCATCATCTCCCGCGAACCGCATACAATACCCGCAATCGTATCGCTGTGCCCGCCAATGTACTTGGTGGCCGAATGAATACTCAAATCGATCCCGAGTTTCAGAGGCTGCTGATACAGCGGACTGGAGTAACTGTTGTCGATCATGGTCAGGATGCCATGCTTTTTAGCGATCGCGCTCACCGCCCGCAGATCCTGCAACTCAAACGTAAATGAATTGGGAGACTCCAGATAAAGAATCCGTGTATCCGGCCGAATGGCCCGCTCAAAATTCTCCGAATCGTTTCCGTCCACAAAACTCGCTTCCACGCCGAAACCCGGAAGCAGTTTGGTAAAAAGGGTGTTTGTCCAACTGTATGGATTCCGGACCGATACAATGTGATCGCCCTGGTTCACATTCGACATCACCGCCGACGCAATGGCCCCGCTCCCACTGGCAAAAACCAGCGCGTCCTCCGCTCCCTCCAAGGCCGCCATCTTTTCCCGCAGCATTTCCACCGTCGGATTTACCCCG
>JAJUHF010000135.1 GCA_029268045.1 Anseongella ginsenosidimutans | reverse complement strand
TTCGGAAAGCGGAACCAGTCCGTCGGATTTGAAACCTACGTTCAGCACAACGTCCTTTGCGGTCACGCTTACCACGCGGCCCGACACGATTTCGTTTTTGCTGATGGGACGCAGGGTTTCGGAATAGATGCTTTCCAGTTTTTCACGCTCTTCTTTGGAATAGCCTGAAAAACCCTTTTCGTCCGCATCCCAGTCAAACTCTTCGGTGGGAGTTGCGAAGTTCAAAATGTCGGCCTCGGTTTCTTTTTTCGCAGCTGGCGCGGGCGCTTCGGCCTGGACCGGTTCTGCCGGGCTGTCGGCAGGGGCTGCTTCAGCCTCAGCTTCCGCTTCAGCGGCAGGCTCGGTTTCCTGCGTTTCCGCTACGGGCGCCTCTTCTTCCGGAGCCTCTTCAGCCTCCGCCTCTTCTGCTTCAGCTTCCGGGGTTTCCGGGGTGGCAGCGGTCTGGTTTGCCTGCTCCTCTCCTGAGGCGGCTTCCGGACCTGCTTGCGTTTGTTCGTTTAATTCTTCCTGTTCTTTTTTTGTTGTCAATATGTTATCTCCTTTTCCTCCGCTTTTGCGGGGGACGCAAAGGTAGAAATAAATGTACTAACTATCAAATACTAAAGACTTAGGGTTTGTTTTCTTCCAGTTCCATGATCTTGAACTTGACCGAATGGCGGGCCGGTCTGACGGGCTGTCCGATGGATGCCGCGTAATTCTTGGTAAAAACCGCACCGTAGTAGAAAATCAGCGAGGAATAAAAGACGAAAAGGAGCAGCAGGACCACGCTGGCGGAAGTTCCGAAGACGGAGCCTATTTCACTCCGGATCAGCACCCGCCCGAGAATGAATTTTCCAAGACTGAAAAGGAGGGAGGTGCAGAATCCTCCCACAAAGGCCGGTTTCCAGCCAATGCGAGCATTGGGAAGCAATTTGAAAATGATTCCGAACCAGCAGGTAATACTCAGTACCGAGAAGAGGAAATTGATGGACTTGATCAAAAACACATCTTTTCCGGGTAAAATGTAGTTCAGCTGCGAGCCGAGAAAGGCCAGAAAGGTGTCCGAGAGCAAGGAGAGCAGAAACAGGATCCCGCTGATCAGGACCACCAGGAAGGAAAGTCCCCTGCCCGCCAGGACCGAGCGCAAGGTTACCCCGTCGCGGACCTTCAGATGCCACAGCTGATTAATGGAGCGTTTGATCAGGCTCATGAGCGTGGTGGCCACGAAGACGAGAAAAAGAAAGCCCAGCATGGATTTCAGCGGATTGCCCGCCATGGATCGAAAGTTCCGGAAGATCATATTTACCGTCTCGGTGCTTTTGTCGCCCAGCACGGCAGCCAGTTTATTGAAGAGTTCCCCCCGCAGCATATCGGGTTTGACCACGATCCCCAGCACGCTGATGAGGATGATCAGAATGGGTGGTAAGGCGAACAAGGTGAAAAAGGCCGTCGAGGAAGCCAGTTGGAGCGGGTTGCTGTTCCGGAATTCCCGGACCGAAAGGAGGGTGGTCTTGTATAGCTGGCGAATAGAGAACACGGATTTCAGATCGTTGAACCGTTTCGGATTGCGTTGACTTTTTCCAGTACCCAGGCCAATTGTTCGCGGCGGGTCATGTGGGAATTGTCCAGCTCCCAGGCGTCGTCCGCTTTAACCAGCGGATTCTGCAGGCGGGTAGTGTCTTCGTAATCCCGTTTGATCAGGTTCCGGTAAACCTCTTCCAGGCTGACCTCCTGCCCCCGCGCAAGCAACTCGTCGTAGCGCCGCCGGGCGCGGATCCTTGGGTGCGCCGTCATGAATATCTTCAAAGTCGCCTCCGGGAATACCGCGGTGCCGATATCCCGGCCGTCCATTACAATGTTTCCCATTTCTCCTATTTTTCGCTGTAATCCCACCATCTTCCGGCGGACCTGCGGGATTGCGCTCACTTTACTTACCAGATTGGAAACCGGCATCTGCCGGATGGCTTCGCTGATGTCCCGCCCATTCAGACGCACCAAGGTGTCCCCCTCGCCCGATTCCAGTTCAATGAGCATCTCATCCAAGGCCTCTCCGATGGCTTTACTGTCTTCAAGATCGATATTTTTTTCCAGAAAATAAAAGGTGGCCGCCCGGTACATGGCGCCCGAATCCACGTAGGTAAATCCCAGCTCGCGGGCAACTTCCCTGGCGAGGGTGCTTTTCCCGCAGGAAGAGTAGCCGTCTATTGCTATAATGAAGGGAGCTGGCATGGTTTTTCCTGCGAAATAAAGGGTATATTTGCAAAAATCCTAATGAAACCCTCGATAAACGAAGCAGAACTTGTCCGGGAGATTTATTTTAAAACCACCCGGAGTTCGGGAAAAGGCGGTCAGCACGTGAATAAGGTAGCTACCCGTGCCGAAGCGTACCTGGACATTCCCGGCTCGGCCTGTTTCGATCCCGGGGAAAAGGAGTTGCTGCTTGAAAAACTTACCGGCCGGATCAACCGCGACGGCGTATTACAGGTAAGCAGTGAAGCCGGGCGTAGCCAATTCCTGAACAAGGAAGACGCAGTGGAAAAAATGCTCCGCATGATCCGTGCCGCCCTCACCCCGGTAAAACCCCGCAAAGCCACCAAGCCCAGCCGGGCATCCAAAGAGAAACGTCTTCGGGATAAATCCGCGCAATCGCGCAAAAAGGCCCTACGCCGCACCGCTCCCCTGAATGCGGAAACAGGAGACTGACGGGGCTAGGATTTCCGTTTTTTTCTGACCGGATTATAGAACAGGCTCACTAGTAAGATACCGGTAACCAGTACCAGGGCAATGGCAAGGCCTCTGTTCCTGGCCTGCTGCCGGCCGATCGCGGTCCGGGCGGTGAGTTCCCGTTTTTCGGCCGCGGCCAGTTGCTCCTGCTGTCGGACCAACGCCTTCTCCAGGGTATCGATGCGGCTATAAAGCGCGCGGTGGAGCTGCAGGTTCTCCTGTTTTTCGGTTTTCTGTTTTTCGTAACTTTCCAGTTTGCCGAAATTCAATATCTGGTTATCCAGCTGAATGATCTTCTGCTGGGTTTCTACGATGTTTCGAAGATCTTTCTTGCTTTTTCCGCCAAACAGCGCATTTTCTTCCAGGTTGAAGCGGCGCCATTGCTGCAACAGGTCCGCCCGGCGGTTCATCAGCTGCTGAAGTTCCGCGTTGGCTTGCTGTGAAGCCGGTTGCCCCTGTGAAGGCCGCGCGTAACCCGACAGCAAATGGGCGATGGACAACAGAAGCAGGAATGAAAGCGTTTTTACTGGCATACGGGGAAAAATAGTAATTTTAGCAGCAAAAATTTGCTGAACCGCAAAAATAACCCAATGAACAAACTTTTAATAGCAAACCGTGGAGAAATTGCATTGCGGATCATGCGGTCAGCAAAGGAAATGGGAATCGGGACGGTGGCTGTTTACTCGGAAGCCGACCGGCGAGCCCCCCATGTCCAGTTTGCCGACGAAGCCGTCTGCATTGGCCAGTCGTCCCCCGGGGCGTCTTATCTTTCCATTGAAAAGATCGTGGAAGCTTGCCTTGAGACAGACGCGGATGCGGTTCATCCCGGGTACGGCTTTTTATCCGAAAACGCGGATTTTGCAAGACGGATAAAGGAGGCCGGATTGCTGTTTGTGGGTCCGCCGGCCGAGGCGATTGAGATGATGGGGAACAAACTCCAGGCAAAGGAAGCCGCGCGGAAATTCGGGGTCCCCCTGGTTCCCGGTACCCTGACTGCAATCAACCGATTGGAGGAAGCGAAGCAGGTTGCCGATGAAATCGGTTTTCCCCTGATGATAAAGGCCGCGGCGGGAGGTGGCGGCAAAGGGATGCGCATAGTTGAAGTGATGGACGAACTTGAAGATCAGATGCAGCTGGCTATCAATGAGGCATCCTCTTCATTCGGCGACGGTTCCGTGTTCTTGGAGAAGTACGTGAGCGCACCGCGTCACGTGGAGATTCAGGTTCTTGCGGACTCGCACGGCAACGTGGTTCATCTGTTTGAACGGGATTGCTCGGTGCAGCGGAGACATCAGAAAGTCATTGAGGAAGCCCCTTCACCGGTGATTTCCCCGGAAATACGGGAAAAAATGGGCCGCTGCGCGATCGCGTTATGCAAGGCCTGCGGTTACCAGGGAGCGGGCACGGTCGAATTCATCTTTGACGAAAACCACCGTTTTTATTTTCTGGAAATGAATACCCGCCTGCAGGTGGAGCATCCGGTTACCGAAATGATCACCGGTGTGGACCTGGTCAAGGAACAGTTGAAGATCGCACGGGGAGAACCCCTGTCTTTCAAGCAGGAAGACTTACGTATCCGGGGACATTCCATCGAGCTGCGGGTGTATGCCGAAGATCCCCGCAATAACTTTCTGCCCGATACCGGGACATTGCGCGGTTACAGTCTGCCCCAGGGGCCCGGCGTGCGGGTGGACGATGGTTATCAGCAAGGGATGGAAATTCCTATTTTTTATGATCCGCTGATCTCCAAACTCATCGTCCATGCGGCAAGCAGGGAGGAAGCCATCGCACGGATGCGCAGGGCGATCCGGGAATACCGGATCGTGGGGGCGGAAACCACCCTGGACTTCGGTGAGTTTGTCATGCGCCATCCCGATTTCATTTCGGGGAATTTCGACACGCATTTTGTCGGAACCCATTTTCTCCCCTCGCTGGTCGCCGGCGCGAAAGGGAGCGCGGAACGCCTGGCGGGGGGCGTGGAAGGCGATAGCACAGATGATGAACTGATAGTTTCGGGTTTGGTAGCTAATAAGCTGATTGAGAGGAATATAAAAAACAATAAATGTCATTTTGTCAGGCCTGAAATGAACCGGTCCTGGTATAAAAACCGCAAATTTTAACCGGAAAAAAAGCATGTTTACTGGAATTATAGAGTCAATGGGTAGGGTAAGGTCCCTGGAACGGGAAGGGAGCAATTTACATCTGACCTTGGAATCGGAGCTCGCTCCGGAGCTCAAAGTCGATCAGAGTCTTTCGCACAACGGCGTGTGTCTGACCGTGGTGGAGACCCACGCCAACACATACAAGGTGACCGCCATTGCAGAAACCCTGCAACGGAGTAACATCGGTTTGCTGAAGGAGGGCGATCTGGTGAACCTGGAACGCTCCCTGCTGGTTAACGGCCGGCTGGATGGTCACTTCGTTCAGGGACATGTGGACCAGACGGGCGAATGCATCCGGATTGAGGAGCAGAACGGGAGCCATCTTTTTCTGTTCCGTTACTCGCCGTCCAGCGGAAACCTGACGGTTGAAAAGGGATCCATTTGCGTCAATGGAGTAAGTCTCACCGTGGTGGATTCGCTGGAAGATCGCTTCTCGGTCGCAGTCATTCCATATACCTATGCACACACGAATTTTTCGGTCCTGAAGACGGGCCAGGTCGTTAACCTGGAGTTTGACGTAATCGGGAAGTACGTTCAACGGTTATTGAATCGCTAATGAAATTACCCATCGTACCTTACCTGCTTCTATCGGCGGGCGCTTTTCTATTTATTGGTTGTGGAAGCAAGAATCCGGGGGACCCGGGCAGTTATCAGGCCAGCAAAAGCTGTATTGAGAAGGAACTGGATTTGAGCGACCGGAAGGAAGAACGGATCCGGAACAGGATACGGGCCGACGAAAAGGCGGCAAAGATCGATTCCATCTTCCGGATCAAGCGCAGGGAAGGGTTCAACGGCAATGTGCTGATCGCCCAGGAGGGGGTAACGATTTATGAAAACTCCTTTGGATACGGGGATATCCGCAAAAAGGATGCGCTGACGCGCGATTCCCGTTTCCAGCTCGCATCGCTCTCCAAGACTTTTACCGCGGTGGCCATTCTGATGCTGAAGGAACACGGGCACCTGAAGCTGACCGATACCGTGCAGCAATACTTCCCTGATTTCCCATACCCCGGGGTCAGCATTCGGGATATGCTTACACACCGGAGCGGCCTGCCCAATTACATGTACGCGTTCGACGACAGCTTGGGGCGGGTGGACGCGCTCCCGGACAATGCCCGGATCATGCACTGGTTTGAGATTGCCAAGCCCACCGTAAAACCCTACGGTCCGCCGGACCGGCGCT
>JAJUHF010000134.1 GCA_029268045.1 Anseongella ginsenosidimutans | reverse complement strand
TACGATGCAATGGGATCGGGATTTGCTCGACATATTGACTGTTCCGGAAAGCATGCTTCCAGAGGTGCGGTCCTGCAGCGAAGTGTACGGCCATACCTCGGGTAGACTGATGGGACAGGCCGTCCCCATTGCCGGTATCGCGGGCGATCAGCACGCCGCCCTTTTTGGTCAGATGTGCATCCGCCGGGGCATGGTGAAGAACACCTACGGGACCGGCTGTTTCATGGTGATGAATACCGGCAAGGAAGTCATTCCTTCGAAAAACAACCTGGTCAGTACCGTGGCCTGGCAGCTTAACGGAGAAACCACCTACGCGCTGGAAGGCAGTATTTTCATTGCCGGGGCGGTAGTTCAGTGGCTTCGAGACGGGCTGGGCGTCATCCGGACGTCTCCCGAGGTGGAAAAACTGGCCCGGGAGGTAAACGACAGCGATGGGGTTTACCTGGTACCCGCCTTTGCCGGACTGGGAGCGCCTTACTGGAACCAGGATGCGCGGGGAACCATGGTGGGAATCACCCGCGGAACCACCGCGGCCCATATTGCCCGGGCTGCGCTGGATAGCATTGCCTATCAGACGCTGGATGTATTGAAAGCCATGGAAGCCGATTCCGGCCTGGATATTCCCGAGCTTCGGGTGGACGGCGGCGCCACGGCAAACGACCTGCTGATGCAAATACAGGCCAATCTCCTGCAGGCGAATGTAGTCCGGCCGAAAGTAACCGAAACCACCGCGCTGGGGGCTGCGTATTTTGCCGGCCTGGCCACCGGTTTCTGGGAAGACGTCTCTTCGCTGGAGCAGCAATGGCAGGAAGACCGGCAGTTCGCTCCCGACTTGGCGGCCGAAGAAGCAGAAACCTTACTGGCAGGATGGAAGAAAGCCATCCACGCTACCAATTCATGGACTGAAAAATAATCTTCGAAACATAACCTTAAACCATTCACATGTCACCGTATCTTGCAGAAGTAATCGGTACCGCGATTCTAATTATCTTAGGAAACGGCGTGGTCGCCAATGTGGTCCTGAAAAGAACAAAGGGCGCTAACGGCGGATGGATCGTCATCACGTTCGGATGGGCGATCGCCGTATTCACCGGGGTATTCATGGTGGGACAGTTCAGCGGAGCCCACATCAACCCCGCAGTCACCATCGGCCTGGCTCTGGCCGGGAAATTTGCCTGGGCGAAGGTCATGCCGTATGTCCTGTGTCAATTGCTGGGAGCGTTTGCAGGTGCTTGCCTGGTGTGGCTCGCCTACCAAACCCATTACCATGCCACCGAAGATGCAGAACTGAAAAAAGCGACCTTCTGTACCGCGCCCGAAATACGGAATATCCCCAACAATGTGTTCACCGAGGCCATCGGCACCTTTGTGCTTGTATTCGGCGTGTTATTCATGGCTACGCCCGAAGTCGGATTGGGAGCCTTGGATGCCTTACCCGTGGCGCTGCTGGTATTGGGGATTGGTCTTTCCCTGGGCGGACCCACCGGTTATGCGATCAACCCGGCGCGCGATCTGGGACCCCGGCTTGCCCACGCGGTGCTACCCATCAAGGGGAAGCGCGACAGCGACTGGGGCTACGCGCTGGTTCCGGTGATCGGCCCCTTGGTGGGTGCAGCCCTTGCAGCCGGCTTGTTTAACCTATTGAGCTGAGCTTCCCTGAGGCTATAAATCGGGGGGTGGGCTCACGCAGGTCCACCCACCGTCCACCACCAGATTCTGACCAGTAATGTGCCGCGCGTGCGGTGAAACCAGGAAAAGCGCCGCACGCGCAATATCTTCGGTGGTGGCGGGCCGGCCCATGGGCGTAATGCCCGACCAGACCTGTTCGTAATTCGTGTCCTGCGCGGTGCGCTCGGTGAGTGTAGCTCCGGGTGCGATGGTATTGATCGTGATCTTTAGCGGGGACAGCTCAAGGACCAGGGTTTTGGCCATCAGTTCGAGCGCTGCTTTGGTCATCCCGTAGGCACTTAGCTGACGATGGGCCCGGTGTCCGGTAACCGAAGACATCAGCAGGATGCTTCCCTCCACCTTTCTGTCCCGCATTTCCCGGCAGACTGCCTGGGTCAGGAAAAAGCTTCCCTGCAGGTTCAGATCCACCACTTTCCGGAATTTGTCCACCGTGTAGTCCAGAAAATCCCCGAAAAGCGTAATACCTGCGTTGGCTATCAACACGTCGATCCGGCCGAACCGATTTACTGTTTCGGTGGTCAGCCGGGAAATAAATCCGATATCCGAAACATCCCCTGGCAAGGCCACACAGGTACCCTGCTCTTCGTTTATGGCTTCGGCGGCCCGGGCCGCCAATTCGGGGTCGATGTCATTCAATACGACGTTGGCACCCTGAAGGGCCAGAAGGCGGCCAATTTCAAAACCGATCCCCTGGCCGGCGCCGGTTACAATTGCCGTTTTCCCTTGAAAAATTTGCTCCATTGATCTGTATTTAGTGTGAATCGCGGGTTACTTCACTTCCGGAACCTCCTCTGAGAAAGGACATATCGGCCCCCAGGTGCGCCTGTTCCACGTACTGCTGATACAGCTTCACATATCCTCTTTCGAAGGTGGGGTGGTTGGGCTGCTTCCGGGCGCGGCGCTGCTCCAATTCCTCCTCGCTTACTTTTAGCTGCAGACTGCGTCCCGGCACATCCAGTTCAATCACATCACCCTCCTGCACCAGCCCCAATACGCCCCCGGCAGCCGCTTCCGGCGAAACATGCAGGATGACCGTACCGAATCCGGTACCGCTCATTCTGCCATCGGAAATACGCACCATGTCCACCACTCCTTTGGCAAGCAGCTTTTTCGGAAGTCCCATGTTGCCCACTTCGGGCATGCCCGGATAGCCAATGGGACCCACATTCTTCAATACCAGTACGCTGTTTTCATCCACGTCCAGGTCCGGATCGTCGATCCGGGCTTTGTAATCTTCGATATCTTCGAAAACGACCGCTTTTCCGGTATGGCGCATCAGCGATTCGCTGGCTGCGCTGGGTTTGATCACCGCGCCGTGCTCACAGAGGTTTCCTTTCAGGATGGCGATACCCGAATGAGGTTTAAAGGGTTTATCCATTCCGGAGATTACGTTCTCGTTATAGCAGCAGGCATCCTTCGCGTTTTCATGGATCCCTTTTCCGTTCACGGTAAGGCAATCGTGCAAGCGGTCTTTCATCAGCTGCATGATAACCGGCACCCCACCCGCATAATAAAAATCCTCCATGAAAAACTGGCCGGAAGGCTGCAGGTTAGCCAGCAAGGGAATATCGGCCGATAAGCGGTCGAAATCATCCAGGGTCAGATCCACACCCACCCGGCCGGCAATCGCCAGCAGGTGAAGCACGAAATTGGTGGAGCCCCCCACGGCCGCATTCACCCGGATGGCGTTTTCGAACGCTTCCCGGGTCAGGATATCCGAAGGCTTCAGGTCTTCCTTGACCATCTCTACGACGCGCATTCCGGAAAGATGGGCAAGGACCTTCCGGCGGGAGTCGGCGGCCGGAATGGCCGCGTTGCTGGGCAAGGTCAGCCCCAGCGATTCCACCATGCAGGCCATGGTGGAGGCCGTACCCATTACCGCGCAATGTCCCCGGCTCCGGCACATGCAGGCTTCGGAAAGCGAGAGGGCCTCGTCGGTCATGCTTCCCATGCGGTTCGCTTCGCTGAAACGCCAGATGTCGCTGGTTCCGATGTCTTTCCCTTCGTATTTTCCGGTAAGCATTGGCCCGCCCGATACCACGATCGAAGGAATATCCACGCTGCAGGCACCCATGACCAGGGAAGGGGTCGTCTTGTCACAACCGCACAAAAGCACCACCCCGTCCACCGGGTTGGCCCGGATGGATTCCTCCACGTCCATGCTCGCCAGGTTCCGGTACAGCATCGCCGTTGGTTTCATCAGGGTTTCCCCCAGGGACATCACGGGGAATTCCACCGGAAATCCCCCCGCCTCGTAGATTCCATTCTTAACCGATTGGGCCAATTCCCGGAAGTGGGCGTTACAGGGCGTCAGTTCAGACCAGGTATTGCAGATTCCAATGACGGGTTTCCCGGCAAATTCATGACTGGGAATGCCCTGGTTTTTCATCCAGGCGCGGTATATAAATCCGTCTTTTCCTTTTTTTCCAAACCATTGCTGGCTACGGAGTTTTTGAGACATATCGTTGCGATTAAAATAGTAAATTCATGGCGTTACAAGGAGGCCAGGGCAGCCCGCAGATCCCGATCCATTTCCCGGAAGCGCTCCATGATCCGGATGATCATGGCCTGGTCAAACAGCGCCGGCAAATCGTCTGCCCCGGTTAAAAGTTCCGTCTCCGGGATCTTGAAAGTTTGCTCCAGGTTGGCCTTTTCTGCTTTGACAAGGTACTTTCCGTTCATGTAAAAAACACTGATCTTGCAGTGGGGGTTAGGGATGTCGGCAATAATTCTCATTGTGGCCCTAATATAGTTGATTTTAACGAATCAATACAGTATAATTGAATATTATGATCCCAAAAGAAGACCGGTACAGGGAATTGCTCCCACAGATAAAGGCGTTGATGGAGAAAGAACAGGACCCGGTAGCCAATATGGCCAATCTTGCCGCGGTTTTAAAGGAAGCTTTCCAATTTTTGTGGGTAGGATTTTACCTAGTGAAGGATGACCAGCTCGTATTGGGGCCATTCCAGGGACCGGTCGCGTGCACCCGGATCGATAAGGGAAAAGGGGTATGCGGCACCGCCTGGGCTACCCGGGAGATCATCATTGTCGAAGACGTCAACCAGTTTGAAGGCCATATTGCCTGCAACAATTTATCCAAATCCGAAATCGTGATCCCCATTATCAAAAACGGAACATTCATGGGCGTTCTGGACGTAGACAGCGAACGCCTGGATGATTTCGACAATACCGACGCGGCATACCTGCTGAGGATCGCGGATCTGTTGCCACTTTAATGAAGTTACCCGACGCTTTCTATCAGCGAGACGACGTATTGACCATCAGCCGGGAACTCCTTGGGAAATTTCTTTTCACGCGGGTAAACGGCGAGCTTACCGGAGGGATGATCGTGGAGACCGAAGCGTATCGCGGAACGGAAGACCGCGCATCTCATGCCTGGAATGGCCGCTTAACCAACCGCACCCGGATCATGTATGAAGCGGGCGGCGTGGCCTATGTCTACCTCTGTTACGGCATCCACAACCTGTTCAATGTGGTGACCGCCGCGGCCGGGGTTCCCCACGCGGTCCTGATCCGCGCCATTGAACCCACCGAAGGCATTGACGTTCAGCTCGAGCGGAGGAAGATGACCGTTCTTCATCCCCGGATTACCGCCGGCCCGGGCGCCTTGAGCAGGGCGCTGGGGATTACCCGCGAACTAAACGGAATGCATCTCGGTTCGGATTCGGTATGGATCGAAGAAAGAGGAATGGTTATTGAAAATAAAGCTATTGTAACCGGACCGCGAATAGGGGTAGGCTACGCGGGAGCGCATGCCTTATTTCCCTGGCGATTCAGTATACGGAATAATAAATTTGTGAGCAAAGCAAAATAAATTCATTATGACTCAGATCACGTATTACGGACACTCCTGTTTCGGAGTAGCGCTGGCCGGAAAAAAGTTGCTTTTTGACCCTTTCATCCGGCCGAATGAGTTGGCCCGGGATATTGACCCGGAGCAAATTGAAGCGGATTATATCTTAATCTCACACGGTCATGAAGACCACATTGCCGATGCGGTGGATATCGCAAAAAGAACCGGCGCGATGGTAATCAGTAATTTTGAGATTACTACCTGGCTGGCTGCACAGGGGGTTGAAAATACCCGTCCGATGAATACCGGGGGAAAATTCAACACGGGCTTTGGCCTCGTGAAATGCGTTACCGCGCATCATTCCAGCAGTTTTCCGGACGGAAGCTACGCCGGAAACCCCATGGGTTTTATCATAAAAAGTGAAAACAAGACCTTTTATTATGCCGGCGACACCGCCCTGACGCTGGACATGCAGTTGATCCCCGAGCTGTTCACCCTGGATTTCGTGTTTTTCCCGATCGGCGATAATTTTACCATGGACGC
>JAJUHF010000133.1 GCA_029268045.1 Anseongella ginsenosidimutans | reverse complement strand
TTTACTGGGACAAGACCTTCCGGGCCGAACAGGAAGAAGCCTTCCGCATCCAGGTGGGTTGGGCGATTAGCCGGGATCTTCCCGTGGTGATCCATTCCAGGGAAAGCTTCGCGGCGCTGTGTGACCTGCTGGAGGAAATAAGACGGTCGTTAAACGGCGAATCGCAGGGGCGCCTCCGGGGAATCTTTCATTGCTTTACCGGGACGGTGGAGGAAGCGCGCCGTGCGATTGATCTGGGCTTTTATCTGGGAATAGGCGGAGTAGCCACTTTCAAAAAATCCGATTTGCCCCAGGTGTTGCCGCAGATTGGGCTGGACCGGATCGTTTTGGAGACCGATTCGCCCTACCTCTCGCCGGTTCCGTACCGGGGCAAACGCAACGAGAGTAGTTACCTTGTTCATATAGCGGAAAAACTGGCTGGGATTTACCGGCTTCCGCTGGAAGAAATAGCCCATCGGACAACCGATAATTCCCGCTTGATTTTTGGAGTATGACCAGGATCCTGATTATATATACCGGCGGAACGGTGGGCATGATGCAGGATGCCTCCAGCAAGACCCTTCGCCCGATCGGGTTCGAAGAAATTAAAAATAACTTTCCCGAGCTGGAGCGGCTGAATTACCAGTGGGACGTGTTTACGTTTGATCCGCCCCTGGATTCGTCGGATATGAATCTGGAAGTCTGGGCGCGGATTGCCGGCATTATCGAGGATAACTACGGGGATTACAGCGGGTTTGTGATCCTGCATGGTTCCGACACGATGGCCTTTACCGCGTCCGCGCTTAGCTTCATGCTCGAAAACCTGGATAAGCCCGTGGTACTTACCGGGTCCCAGCTGCCCATCGGAGCGATCCGAACCGATGCCCGGGAGAATATCATTACAGCCATGGAAATTGCCGCCGACCGCACCGGAGGAAAGGCGACTGTTCCGGAAGTATGCATCTATTTTGATTATCAGCTTTTCCGGGGAAACCGCGCGAAGAAATACAACGCCGAAAAATTCGAAGCGTTTTACTCGATGAATTATCCGGCGCTGGCTGAGGCCGGTGTGGCCATCAATTACCGGCGCCAGTACATCCTGCCGGCACCGGAGAAACCCCTGCGGATACATAAAACGCTGAAGCCCGACGTGGCTGTTCTGAAGATATTTCCCGGCATTACCCTGCAGACCGTAGAAGCCGTCCTGAACACGCCCGGCATCCGGGGCGTGGTGATGGAAACCTACGGCAGCGGCAATACCTTTACCGCACCTTGGTTTATCCAGGCGCTGAGCCGCGCCATTGACCGCGGACTGGTGATTCTGAATATCACCCAATGCGATGGCGGGGCGGTGGAGCTTGGGCGGTACGAAACCAGTAAACACCTGCTGGAGGTGGGGGTGGTGAGCGGTTACGACATGACCTTTGAGGCCGCCGTTACCAAGATGATGTACCTTTTCTCCTTCGATCTGCCGGCCGGCGAGATCAAAAAGCTACTGGAAACTCCCCTTCGGGGCGAGCTGAACTATCCGGCTTCCTATTTATAGCGGTTTATCGGTGCAAGAGCTTCCTTCCCCGGACGATGATCTGGAAACCCCGGCGCTTCAGCGACAGGGTGCGCTGCATGTTTTCCAGTTCGTCTTTTTGCATGCGCAAGGTCTGAAGAATGTCCTGGTGGCTGATAACTCCCAAAAGGGTGCGTTTGTCGGCACGCGACACGACCGGCAAAAGCCCCGGCTTCAGTTTGGCCAGCATGTCCACGGCGACGCGCAAGGTGTTGTCTTCGTAAATGGTGGCCAGCCGGCTGTTCAGGATGGAGGTGATGGGCGTATCGGCTGAATTTCTTCCGTCGGTGATCACCGACAGATCCACCGTGCCCACCAAGCGGTGATTCCGGTCAATAACCGCAAATACCCGTTGTTTATCCCCTTCGTTTCGGTCGCGCTCCAGCCAGGAGCGCACCTGGCCGACCGTATTGTCTGCGCTCAACAAGCGGGCAGCATCCCGCATGATGGATCGTACCAGGGTGCTGTCCAGAATATCGGGAGCGTAGGAATGAGGCGTATGGATGCCTCTGCGTGCGATCTTTTCCGTCATGATGGTGTTTTCCATCAGAAAAAAGGAGACAAAGTAGGCAGCCGTGCATCCTCCCAGCAAGGGAGTCAGGGTATTGGGCTGCATGGTGGTTTCCAGGGCAAACACAATGGAGGTGAGCAATGCGCGGGAAGCGCCGGCAAATAGGGCGGCCATACCCACCAACGCGGCGGTGGGAACGTTGATGCCACTTTCAGGGAATACCGCCAGGTAGCCCATGCCCATCAGCGCACCGGCTGCGCCGCCGATGGTGAGTAGGGGGGCCAGGGTTCCGCCGGAGGTGCCGCTTCCCAGGGAAACCGCCCAGGAAAGAAGTTTCAGAAAGCAGAGCACAAGCAGTACCTGGATGGTGGATGCGCCCGAGAGCGCCCTTGAAATGTTTTCGTACCCTACGCCGAGGGTGGAGGGGGCTATATAGCCGATCACGCCCACCACCACCGCACCCAGGGCGGGCCACCACATCCAGTGGATGGGCAGTTTTTCAAAACCGTCTTCAATCAGATAGACCACGCGGGTAATTCCTGCGGAAAAGACGCCGATCACTCCACCCAGTAAACTGTAATTGGCCAGCGCTGTATAGGTGGGCGGTTCCACCGCGGGCATGTGGAACATGGGCCCGGAAGAGAAAAACGCAATATGACAGGCAGCGCCGGTAATACAGGATAAGGCAACGGGTATGATGGAGCGGGGCGAAAATTCAAACAACAAGAGCTCAATGGCCAGCAGGATGGCGGCAAAGGGGCTGCCGAAGATGGCGGCCATCCCCGCGGTGGCCCCTGCGGCAAGCAGGATCTTGCGTTCGTTGTTGGTGACGCGGGACACCTGCCCGATGAAGGAACCGAAAGCGCCGCCGGTGGAAATAATGGGCCCTTCAGCGCCGAAGGGTCCGCCGGTGCCGATGGAAATGGCTGCCGAGACCGGTTTTAAAATGGTTACCCGGGGCGGGATCTTGCTTTTATTGGTAAGGATCTGCTCCATGGCCTCGGGAATGCCGTGCCCCCGGATGGCTTTCGACCCGTACTTGGCCATCAGCCCTACCAGCACGCCGCCGATCACGGGTACCAGCAGGACCGTCCAGCCGAATGAGAAATTCCCCAACTCCACTTCGTGCAGCGAAAGCCTTCCAAAAAAAGCCAGGTTGGTCACCAAAGCGATCAAGGCGATGAGACCCCGCGCGATGACACCGATCACAATCGCGTTGATCACCGCGATCCCCGATAGGTAAAGCACCCGTTTTACCGGAATGATGTTTCGGACCTTTTGCCGTTCCGCCTCCAGGGTGGGGCGCATGCTGACAGAAATCGGAATGTTTTTCCTGGGTGCGGAATTATCTGTTTTGGACTTGTCCATCTGTGATGTTTCGAATTCGAAACCAACCGAAAGCGGGAGATTACCGCAAAGGTAGTTTTTGAGATTTTATCTCCAAAGAAAAGGCGGTCACATTTTTGTACATTTCTTAAATAAGCGGATATTTAAGGGATTGTACAAAGAACGAATTAATGGTCCTGGTCCTGATTTATGCAGTATTTTCTTTATTGATCGTGCGGTTCTGCATGGTGCTGTTTAATTTTACATCCCACCCCAAACTGCCCGGTGCGCCGCGGAACTATTACGATTTCGTGTCCTTCCTCATCCCTTCTTATGTGGACCTGACCCAGCTCACCGGATTGGTGCAGTCGATCCGGGAGCAGGAATTCGAGAACTACGAGGTTCTCATTTACGGCAATGGCGCTCCCGAGCTGCGGCGGCTTGTAAAAATGGCTTCAGGAAACGACTCCCGGTTCAGGATTGTACAGCCGCTCCGCCCTTACGGCGGGGGGCCTCCGCCTGAACAGACCCTGGCAGCCCAGGCAGGCGGCGATTACTTCGTATTTCTGAAGGACCTGGAACGGATCGAGCCGGGCCTGGTTTACAGCGCGATTTACCGTATGAAACTGCATTCGCTTGCCCTGCTTTCGCTATTCCCCGAACAAAAAATGAAAACCTTTGTGGAAGGACAGCTGGTCCCTTTGAGGAACTACCTGCTGGTCAGTCTGTTGCCACTGCGCCTGGTGCTGCTCAGCCCGTGGAAATGGCTGGTGGCCGGCAACGATCAGTGCCTGTTGTTTGATGCGAAGCATTACCGGTCTTTTAAGTGGCATTCCGGAACGGGCAGCGATACGCCCCGTGGTCCGGAGATAATGAAAACGATGAAAGCGCTTGGCTTCCGGGTGGAAAGTCTGTTCGCCAACCGCTACGTTTCCGGCCGGATGTACACCGGTGAACGTTCGTTTCTGGATTTCCAGGCCGATCTGATCTCGGATTTCGGAGGCAGTGCAATGGCCTTGGGAGCCTACCTATTGTTCAGTTACCTGGGAATGATTTTCTTGATTCCGGTATTGAACATGCAACTGATCGGAATGGCGCTGTCCCTGCTGGTGGGCATGCGGGTTTTGAGTTCCCTTTTGAACAAACAGCCCGTCTGGTGGAATGTGCTGTTTCACCCGTTGCAGATGACCCTGTTGGCGGCGGCTATCGGGGCTTCCCTATTCCGTATTGTGCGGAAAAATCCTTAATTTTGCAGCTATGTTAGGTCTTCAGGCTACCATCGATAAGGATTCGGGATTTTGTTTTGGGGTAGTGTACGCAATTGACATGGCCGAAAGCATCCTGAATGAGCAAGGTTACCTGTATTGCCTGGGAGATATTGTACATAACGACGAAGAGGTAGCCCGGTTAAAGAAGAAGGGCCTTCGTATCATCGATCATGCGGATCTGGCGAATCTTCGAAACGAAAAGGTGCTGATCCGGGCGCATGGCGAGGCGCCCTCAACCTACCGGACCGCGCTGGAAAACAACATCGATCTGATTGATGCTTCCTGTCCGGTGGTGCTGAAGCTCCAGAATCGGATCCGGACCACGCACGATTCAAAAAAAAAGGTTCTAATCTACGGAAAGCACGGACATGCCGAGGTGGCAGGTCTGTTGGGACAGACCGGTGGAGAGGCGCTCGTGTTTCAGGATCTTTCCGAACTGGACGGCCAGGAACTTCCCCCGGAATTCTCGCTTTACAGTCAGACCACCAAAAGTACCGACAAATTCTACCAGATCCGGGACGAACTGGTCCGGCGCGGATACAAGGTGGAAACCAACGACACCATTTGCCGCCAGGTTTCCAACCGGGACGTGGAATTGCGGAATTTTGCAAAACAGTTTGACCGGATCGTGTTCGTTTCGGGAAAGAAATCCTCGAACGGAAAGGTATTATATGAAGTATGCCGCTCTCAGAACCCCCAGACTTACTTTGTAAGCAGCGCCGGGGAGCTCAATGCCGGGATGTTTTCCAAAAATGAGCGGATAGGCATCTGCGGCGCCACATCCACCCCCATGTGGTTGATGGAAGAGGTGAAAGAGGCGCTGGAGCGGCTTTAGGCGTCGTCGTCGTTTTTACGGTTTTAAAAATTAAGATAAAGATGAAGAAAGGGATTCTTTTGGTGAATCTCGGGACTCCGGACAGCCCGGGGACTTCCGATGTCAGAAAGTATCTTCGGGAATTCCTGCTTGACCGGCGGGTGATGGATATTCCAGCGGTAAACCGCTACCTGCTGGTCAACGGCATTATCGCCCCCTTCCGCGCGCCCAAATCCGGCGCGTCCTACAAGGAGATTTGGGACAGCGAAAAAGGATCTCCCCTGATGTACTACAGTATTCGGCAAAAGGAGTTGCTTCAGGAGGCCCTTGGCGGGGACTATCAGGTGGAGCTGGCCATGCGTTACCAGAATCCGTCCATTGCGTCGGCGCTGAAAAAATTCCGGAAGGACAAAATATTTCAGATCCGGGTAATTCCCATGTATCCCCAATATGCGTCCGCTTCCGGGGGGACGGTCAATGAAAAGGTAATGGAGCTGATAAGTAAATGGGAGATCGTTCCAGAGATCAGCTTTGTGAACAGTTTTCACGATCATCCGTTGATGATCGAAACCTTTGCCGAACTGGGAAGTAAATACGATCC
>JAJUHF010000132.1 GCA_029268045.1 Anseongella ginsenosidimutans | reverse complement strand
TTTTGTTGAAGAGCTCCGCTGGCGGGGCATGCTGCATGATATCATGCCGGGAACCGAAGAGAAACTTCAGCAAGGTGTTGTATCGGGGTATATCGGTTTTGATCCTACGGCGGATTCGCTGCACGTGGGGCACCTGACCCAAGTGATGACGCTGATTCATTTCCAACGTGCGGGACATAAACCCATTGCCCTGGTGGGCGGAGCAACCGGGATGGTGGGAGATCCTTCATTCAAGGCCGCCGAACGGCAGCTGCTTACCGAGGAGGTCCTGCAACGGAATGTGCAGGGCCTGCGGACCCAGCTTGAAAAGTTCCTGGAGTTTGGCAGCGGCGCCGGAGATGCCGAGATGGTGAACAACTACGATTGGCTGAAGGACTTTTCTTTTCTGGATTTCATCCGGGATGTCGGAAAACACATCACCGTGAACTACATGATGGCGAAGGACTCCGTCAAAAAGCGACTGGAGGGGGATAGCGGACTTTCCTTTACCGAATTCAGCTACCAGCTGCTGCAAGGGTACGATTTTTACCATCTCTGGAAGAACAGAAACTGCCTGGTCCAAATGGGCGGTTCCGACCAGTGGGGCAATATTGTTACGGGAACCGAGCTGATCCGGCGGATCGGAGGCGGTGAAGCATTCGCACTTACCACCCGACTCATCACCAAAGCCGATGGCTCCAAATTCGGGAAATCCGAAGGCGGCAATGTGTGGTTGGATCCCAAGCGTACTTCCCCCTATAAATTTTACCAGTTCTGGCTCAACGCCTCCGATGAGGATGTGAAAAAGTTCGCGCGTATATTCACCCTCGCGGGTCGTGAAGAAATTGAAGCCCTGGAAGCGGAACACGACAAAGCACCGCACCAACGGGTGCTTCAGAAATTCCTGGCCAAAGACATTACCTCGCGGGTACACAGCCCCGAAGACTATGAAACCTCGGTAAGAGCATCCGAAATCCTTTTTGGAAACGCTACGTCCGAGGCCTTGAGTGAGCTTCCCGAAGCGGTTCTGCTTAGCGTGCTCGAGGGCGTTCCCCGATTTGATTTAGCCCGTACCGAGCTGGAAGCGGGCATTGGAGTGGTGGATCTGCTGGGAGAAAAGACCGCTGTTTTCCCCTCCAAATCCGAAGCGCGGAAGATGATTCAGGGTGGCGGGGTCAGTCTGAATAAAACGCGGATTACATCCATCGACCATCGCGTGGACACAAGTGCACTGATTCGCGACCGGTACATCCTGGCCCAGCGCGGGAAGAAAAACTACTTTTTAATCGTGGTTCAGTAATCCGGTTCCGTTCGTTCCTTCTGATTTTCTGTCTCCATACGACCCTTTTCGAGAAACAAGCGCTTTCACGCGCTATTCAGTCGTGAACTTCACCCATTTTGCCGTGTAGGCCCCTAAATTATCCGTAATTACTCGATTATTTCGTTCCTTCTGGCTCGGAATGCATAGTTATTCTCGTAAAAGTGCGAAAATAAATCAGTTTTATTTTGCTTTTTAAAGTAAATGGGGTGTTTTTGCCGGTATGAATTAAAAAAAACACACCAACAGATTTATTTTATTTGATTTTTTATAGAAAATATCGATTTTAGCGGCGAATAATTTATAAAACGCCAAATTATTGACAGAAAAATCCATTTTTATCCCTAAAAAATTGAATTAATATGAAAAAAAGAAGTTTTACAGCCGCAATTATGCTTTTTTCTGGACTTTTGTCGCTGAATTTCATAGCGAATGCCCAGGATTCCGAGCCGTTGATCATTTCCGGCTCGGTGGATACTTATTTCAAGTATGATTTTTCGGAATATATGGACGAAGCAGGGGCTTCGAATATTCAGACCTTCTTTGCAAGCGAGCAAAATTCGATTTCCCTGGGAATGGTTGACGTCGCACTCAGCAAACAGGTGGGCAAAGCTTCTTTTGTGGGAGAGGTTTCATTCGGTCCCAGAGGGCAGGAGCAATCCCTGCTGACTGCCGGGGACGGGAATAGTTTCCATATTCAGAATCTGCATGTGAGCTATCAGTTCACAGAGGAATTCTCCATGACGGCCGGGTTTATGGGAACCTTCATCGGTTACGAAGTGATCTCGCCGGCGGCTAATTTTAACTATTCTACATCCTATCTTTTCTCTTCCGGTCCATTCCAGAACGCGGGTATCAAAGCCAACTATGCTTTTTCTGAAAAGGTGGGACTCATGGTTGGCCTGTTCAACGATTGGAATGCATACCAGGACTTCAATGGGGTATCGGACTTCGGCGCGCAGCTTTTCGTGGCACCAGTAGAAGGCTGGAACGCATACGTCAATTTCATAACCGGTTCGCCCTCAGGCACCGAGATCGACCTCACGACTTCCTATCAGGTTACCGATGAGCTGAACATCGGCCTCAATGCGGCGGACTATTCGGCGCCCGATGAGGCAGGCGGCTTTCAGGGCGGGGCACTCTACCTGCAATATGCTTTTTCGGATGCGTTCGCGTTGGGAGCCAGGGGAGAATACTTCAAGGCAAAAGACGAATCGGATGTCCTGAATGTACTGGCCGGATCATCGGTCACCGCATTTACCCTTTCGGCAAACCTGAAAGCGGGACCCCTGACGGTTATTCCGGAATTCCGCATCGATTCAGGTTCCGAAAATATTTTCATTAACAAAGACATGAACCCTACCGGGAGCGCTTCCCAGTTTGTGCTCGCGGCCGTGTACGCATTCTGATTCCTTCGGGCCATACTTGCAATAACGTTCCCCTTTTTGTAATATTAACCGTTCAACCTTCTAAATCAATAACATGACTTTTAAGAATGATCGTAGACGGTTCCTGAAACAACTGGGGGGAACTACGGCCTTGATGGCGGCGGGATCCATGGGGAATATGGGTTGCGCGGCGCGGAGGGAAGTACTGATCCCAACCGCCGGGGTCACCTCGGAAGAAAAAGTACGCGTTGCCTGTATCGGCATGGGCATCATGGGTTTCGGTGATGTGGATACCGCCCTGAAGGTGCCGGGAGTGGAACTGGTCGCCGTGTGTGATCTCTACGATGGTCACCTGGCACAGGCCAAAGCGGTGTATGGAGCCGATCTGTTCACCACGCGCGATTACAAACAGATTCTGGATCGGAAAGACGTGGACGCGGTGATCATCGCCGTGCCGGATCATTGGCACGATCACATTGCTATCGATGCGCTCCAGGCCGGTAAACACGTTTATTGTGAAAAGCCCATGGTCCAGCACCTGGACGAAGGCCATGCGGTGATTGAGGCCGCCAAGGCCTCCGGCAAAGCCTTTCAGGTGGGAAGTCAGCGGGTGAGCAGCATCGCATTTGCCAAGGCTCAGGAATTGTTCCGGCAGGGGGAAATCGGAGACATCAATATCATTGAAGGTTTCTACGACCGGCACGATGCGATCGGGGCTTGGCAGTATTCCATTCCGCCCGATGCATCTCCCGCGACGGTGGACTGGGAACGTTTTGTGGGGGACGCGCCGCCGCGCGCCTACGATGTGAAACGGTTTTTCCGCTGGCGTAACTACCGGGACTACGGAACGGGGGTATCCGGCGATCTGTTTGTGCACCTGATCTCGGGATATCATTTCATTACCGGGGCCAAAGGACCTGCCCGGATTTTTGCGACAGGCGATTTGAGTTACTGGAAAGACGGCCGGGACGTCCCCGATGTCATGACCGCTATTCTGGAATACCCCAAAACCGACCAGCACGCGGCCTTTCAGGTTCAGCTCCGGGTAAATTTCGCGGACGGTTCCGGCGGCGGACAGCGTACCCGGATAGTGGGGACCGAGGGGGTCATCAACCTGGGCTGGAATGATTTTGTGCTGAAGAAACATCTCTTGCCCCAGGCCCCCGGATACGGCGGATGGGATATGTACGAGACCTTTCCCGACGATGTGAAAAAAGCGTTTGTGGCGCAATACGATAAAAAGTATCCGCCGGAAACGCGCAAGGTAACCCAGCCGGAGGACATCGAATTTGCGGCGCCGGAGGGCTACGACGATCGCTACGATCATTTTGTGAACTTCTTCGAGTCGGTCCGGACGGGAAAGCCGGTGGTGGAAGACGCGGTATTCGGTCTCCGCGCGGCCGGACCGGCGCTGGCTTGCAACGAAAGTTATTTCAATAACAAGGTCGTCCATTGGGACGCGGAAAATATGAAGGTCCGGGAAGCCTGATCCGTGATCGCGTCCGGTTCCCCGGTCAGGTTACCAGCAGGTTGCAGCCCCGGATATCGCTGTTGTCGAAGCGGCCCAGTACCTCGAAGGACCCGTCCGGGTGAAGTTTTCCGAGGTCGTCGGTTGCGATAAAGGAGCAGGAATGTACATTGGCCAGGTCAATAACATTGATCCCGCCGCTGCGACCGGGGGGCACCATCGCGAACGGGTCGTGCAGTTCCCGCACCCTGATCTGCATCCAGGGAGGGCAGTAAAAGCGACCTTGGCCACGCGAGTAAGCCTGGGAAAGTAACTCGGTCATGCCGTATTCCGAATGAATGACCGGTACATGAAACCGGCTTCGGAGCAAGTCGTGCAATTCCTCCCGTATCAGTTCCTTCCGACGTCCTTTCATTCCGCCGGTTTCCATCACGATTGTATGCTTTAGGCGCAGTTCGTATTTTTCGGCGAAATCCAGCAACGCGTGCGAGACTCCGATGAGCAGGGTGGGCAGCGCCCGTGCTTCCAATTCCTGCAGCCGGTTCCGTAACCGCTGATGATCGTGCAGGAAGAATCCGCTTTCGGGGTGGCCGCCCGTTTCGATCAGGTCATGGACCATGAAAATCAGCGAAGAACCTTCGCGTTCCAGATAACCCGGAAGCAGTGCGAGGATGCGGTAGTTATTGCTTTTCCCATAAAAACGCTGGAAGGCCTTCCGGAAGCTTTGCCGGTACATCGCTAAATCGGCAACCAGGTGCCGGCTGGTTGCACTGCCGGTGGTTCCGGAACTGGTGAATACCATTTCGGCCTCCCGCTGTCCGGATAGTACCTGATGGGTTTTAAAAAAAGAAATGGGAAGAAAGGGGATGTCCCCGGGTTGTGTGATTTCCGACGGGTTTCGGCCGAGCAAACGGATAAACTTCCGGTACACGGGATTTTCTTCGGCCTGGTAGCGGAATATTTCCAGGGCCTTTTCACGGAATTCCTCCGGAGTACGGATTTCAAAAATGGACGTGGGTGTCATGATGCAAAGATACGCTGTTTACAACAGCCTTCGGATTAGGGCCCCGGTCCAACCTGCGGTTCCGGCCGCAAGGCCTCCGATGAAGGCAGTCAGCAGTATCAGCAATACCGGCGAACCGATTTGCAGCAGGATGCTCACCCGCCCGGTCAGTAATCCGCCTGTCCGGAGGTGAATAAACACGCTGGCAACGCACCACAATAGAAAGACGGCGAGGAAACTGATCAAAAAGGATCTCCCGGGCGGACTGCCTTGCAGGCAGCAAACAACAAGCGGAACCGCCATGACCGTCCACCAGGGCAGCCAGAACTGAAGAACCAGGCTGACAATTACTATCAGGGAAAAAAGTCTCATTGCAATGTGAGTTTAGCGACAACCCCCGGATGATTTTCATCCGGCTCGGTCAGATAAATGAGCGGATTTAACCGGCCCTGACGCCAGGTTTCTATCATATTGTCATACCAGGGACTGCCTGGATTGCCCGATTGGCCACCCGGATAGATCCCGTACGCCCGCACCGGCTCGCCGAGTTCGACCACCATCCGCCAGGAAGGCCCATTGTGGTCGTTCAGGGCGTTGACCGTACCTTTGCCGCCGCCCATAAAAAGAAGTCCCGACCCCAGCGCATCCTGGCCCAGCAGATGCGGTACATGGGTTCCTTTCACGTGTCCCCACTGCCAGGGGTCGCTCAGCGGACCGTGCGCGGTACGAAGCGAATCCAATGCCTTTAGAAAACTGGCGTTTACCACGTGCCGCATATCCTCCATCTCCGCTGTATTTACATTGTCAAACCACGGCGAGTCCTTTTCGTTCCGGAGGAGGTGTACCGTCCGGTCGTGACCGGGATAGCGCTGGGGGTACTCGCCCGTTTTTGGAAATTCATCCGCCCAGATGGCGTGTTCCAGAAACCTCCACCAAGTTTCA
>JAJUHF010000131.1 GCA_029268045.1 Anseongella ginsenosidimutans | reverse complement strand
GCAGTTTGCCGACTTCATTAGCAACGGGTTTAATCAGCTGGTGAACAACCTGGCCAAATCACACTACCGGTGGGGACAGCCGGCCAATGTGGTCATCCGGATGCCCACAGGCGCCGGTACCGGTGCGGGGCCTTTCCATTCTCAATCCACCGAAGCGTGGTTCATTAAAACGCCGGGACTGAAAGTTCTGTATCCTGCTTTCCCTGCCGACGCCAAGGGACTTTTGCTGACAGCGGCGGAGGACCCCAATCCCGTTCTTTTCTTCGAACACAAATACCTCTACCGCACCCTTCGCGGGGAGGTGCCGGAAGAAGCCTTTACCACCCCCATCGGAAAAGCGCGGCTGATCAGAACCGGGGAATCCATTTCCATTGTAAGCTACGGATTGGGGGTCCATTGGACGCTGGAAGTATTGGATCGGCATCCGGAAATCGCCGCGGACCTGCTGGACCTACGAACCCTTCAACCCTGGGACAAGGAAGCAGTCGCCGCTACGGTTAAAAAAACAGGGAAAGTACTCATCGTGCATGAAGACACGCTGACAGGCGGCTTTGGGGCAGAACTGGCAGCGTGGATAGGCGAACATTGCTTTCAATACCTGGATGCACCCATCCGCCGATGCTGCAGCCTGGATACCCCCGTCCCCATGAACGGGCAGCTGGAAGCAAACTTTCTTGCGAAAAGCCGCCTGGAAGAAAGCCTGCTGCAATTGTTGTCTTACTGAGGCTTGCCCTGAAGACCAGTGGGTGGAGAATATGGGGCAAAATCCCTATTTTGGCCGGAAAACTAATTAAAATGAAAAAACACGTACTTTTTCTTGCCGTCCTTTGTCTGACCTGTCTCACCGGCACAAGCTACGGACAGGCCGTCTTTGGTATTAAGGCAGGCGTCAACCTGGCAAATGCAAATTTTGATACCGGATCGTCCATCAGCATCAAGCCGGACGCCCTTGCCGGTTTCTACGCCGGACCGACCGCGCGCTTCGACGTAAGCTCCAATTTTTCGATCCAGCCCGAATTGCTGCTATCCTTGCAGGGATTCAAGTACAGCATGGATATTGAGGTTATGGAAGAAGAATTCGACTTCGATGCGACATTCAAAAATCTCTACTTGAACCTGCCTGTCATGGCGCGCTTTGCCGTAACCGAGGCACTTTATCTGGAAGCCGGACCTCAGGTGGGTTTGCTTTTGGACTCCAAAGTAAAATCCGGAGGGGTTTCCGCGGATTCGGAAGAGAGCAACGACCTGGATTTCGGATTGAATATCGGAGCGGGATACCGTTTGCCTATGGGCTTATCCATTGAAGCACGGTATAATTTCGGGCTTGCCAATATGTTTGAGGATGAACAGGACGCGAATATGGGCGAAGTGAAGGTTACCAACCGGGTATTCTCTTTTGGACTGGGTTACCGGTTCTAAAAATCCAAAAAAGGGAGCGCTGTCAGACCCGGCAGCGCTTTTTTTATGCTTAAAATCATTGGAAACCTCGTTTTCAAGGTCCTTTTCAGCGATTTTGTTACAATGGCAGACAAATTTCAATGCGCTTTTGGCACATAAATTGATTCCTTAGCGGTGACCAGGAAAATCCTGGAAAAAATAGAAATTATGAAAAAGTTAATAATGTCCTTTTGTATTGCAGGCGCATTGTTCGCAGCGAACAAGGCATCTGCTCAGCAAGCCCCTGGTTTGAGAATGGGGAATATTGGATTTGAATCAGGCTTTGCCTTGGAAGACTTTTTTACCATTCCGGTAGGAGGTACGTTTAAGTTTGAGGCACCCTTGGGTGGCCAGCTCCACGGAACGGCGACTGCCGGTTACATTTCCGTTCAGGGCGAGGACGATGTTCCAAGCTTTGATTATGTACCGGTGAAAGCGGGAGTGAAATATTATCCGGCGGGCAATTTCTACATAGACGGTGAGATTGGAGCCGGAATTGGGGTTTCCGATGGAAGCGAAACCAAATTTCTCTGGGCTCCCGGGGTTGGATACCAATTCCCCGTGGCGGACGATAAATTTGTAGACCTGTCCGCGCGCTTTGAAAATGTGGGGAAATTCAGCAACCTGGGAATCCGTTTGGGATATTCATTTAACCTGTAAAAAACAATAAATAGGATAAGAGGAGTCGTTTTCACGGAAGCGGCTCCTTTTTCCATTTAATGGCGTTTTGGCACATTAATTGCCCATTCCCGTGGTATGATGAAAAAGACGCTTTTCGCACTGACCATCGCTGTAGTAGGCAGCTGTTTTATAGCATTTGAATCGCAAGGGCAGGACTACAGAAATGCGATTGGAGGACGCTTTGGAACAGCCAACGGGCTGACTTTCAAGCATTTCTTCAATTCCACCAATGCCATGGACCTGATCCTCAATTTCCGCGATCACGACCGACACGATCATTTCTACATCGTGGGCCTGTACGAAGTGCATAATCCTATCCCCAATGCCGGTGGCTTGAACTGGTATTACGGTGGCGGGGCGCATGTTTACTTCGTGAACCACGATCATGGAGGCCCTCATAACGATACCAAAGGAGGATTCGGAATAGACGGCGTACTGGGTCTTGATTACAAATTCAACGACGCCCCGATCAATCTAAGTCTTGATTGGAAACCCGCCTTGGATATCGTTCCCGATACGGACGGCGATCTGGGCTGGTTTGGACTCTCCATCCGCTTCGCCTGGTAAACCCAGACCGCTTTTAAGAGGTCCAGATCGATTTAAGAAGGACAAATCGTTTAAAGTAAGCCGCGGATAATGTCCTCTAGGCTGATTCCTTCTGCCTCCGCTTTATAGTTCCGCACCAGGCGATGACGGAGGACGGGCAAGGCTACCGCCTGGACATCCTCTACATCGGGAGCGTACTTTCTGTGTATTGCGGCATGACATTTCGCTCCCAGCACCAGATACTGGGAGGCACGGGGCCCTGCGCCCCAGGTCAGGTAGTTGTCCACTTCGGCCGTGGCGAGGGAAGTACCCGGCCGGGTTTTGCTGGCAAGCCGGACTGCATACTCCAGCACATGGTCGGTGATGGGAACCGCCCGGACCAGTTGCTGAAACGCAATGATCTCTTCTGCCCCCAATACCTTATCCAGTTGCCGAACCTCGTTGGCGGTGGTATTTTTCACCACCTCTACTTCGTGCTCAAACGAAGGGTAATCGAGGAAAATGTTGAACATGAACCGATCCAGCTGGGCTTCGGGTAAGGGATAGGTCCCCTCCTGCTCAATCGGGTTTTGCGTGGCCAGTACGAAAAAGGGCTGATCCAGTTTGTTCAGTTTCCCCCCTACGGTGACGGCATGTTCCTGCATGGCTTCCAGCAGTGCAGCTTGTGTTTTGGGCGGCGTCCTGTTTATTTCATCGGCCAGTACAATGTTGGCGAATACCGGTCCTTTTACAAAGCGGAAATGCCGTTCTTCATCCAGGATCTCTGAACCGGTAATATCGGAAGGCATGAGGTCCGGCGTAAACTGGATCCGGTTAAAACTCAGATCAAGCACACGGGCCACCGTTTGCACCAGCAGCGTTTTCGCCAAGCCGGGTACCCCAACAAGAAGGCAATGGCCGTTGCAGAAAATAGAGATCAGGACCGACTCCACGATCGCATCCTGGCCAATAACCACTTTGCCGATCTCCTTTTTTGCGCGGCTGCATGCCTCATTCAGGGCGGAAATCCCCGCCACCTCGGATGAAAACGGAACTGCCATTGTTTAATTTTCAAATTGCGCCGATGCACGCAGCCAGGGCTGCAGGGATTCGCACGCTTGATAACTCTCGTTGATGCGTACGTATTGCTCGCTGATCTTTTCCATAAACCATTTCTCAACCGCTTCCCCCTGCTTCAATGCCAGCGCCGCGTTCCGCAGGCGAGGATAGTCCGTTTCCAGGGAAGCACGGTGCGGCTCGGTTTTCGACTTATAATAGACAATCCGGTAGCCCTGCTCCCCGGTTTGCTGGTTCACGTAAATGAGGGGTTCGCTGATCTGCCCCACCTCCATCGTATCAATGATACTGAAAATCCGCGGATCACCGGTATACTCGTTGATCTTATCGAGCGGGATCATATTGAATCCGCCCCGTCCCTGCAGGGAAAACAGCCCGCCGTTTCCACGGGTCTGATCGTCGTCCGAATACTCGATCGCAGCAGCCGCAAAACTCAGGGAATCGATCAGAATCTGTTCGCGCACGTGGGTGAGAAGCTTTTTGGCACTGTCCAGTTCGGCCTGCGAATAACGGGGCTTGATCAGAATATGCCGTACATGAACCTGTTCGCCACGACGTTCCACTCCCTGCACCAGGTGGAATCCGTATTCGGTTTCGATGATCGGAGAAAGCTCGCCGGGCTTTACGCGGAAAGCGGCCGCTTCAAATTCGGGGACCATCTGTCCGCGGCTTACAAAGCCCAGGTCTCCCCCGCTGCTTGCGGATCCCGGATCGTCCGAATGCACAATGGCCAGCCGCTCAAAATCCTCTCCTGCCTGTATTTCCGCGCGCAGCGCGGCAAGCTTCGTACGGGCGACCATCTTCTGCTCTTCGGTCACTTTCGGATAGATCACGATCTGGCCGATCTCTACTTCGGTATTGTAAATCTCCAGACTGTCGGGAGGAACCGAATGGTAGTACTTCCGGACATCGGCGGGGGAAACATCCAGCCCGGCGGTGATCTCATTCTGCATCATTTCCGCTTTCATCTGATCCCCGATCTGTTCCCGGAAGTCCTCTTTCAGCAGGTGAATGGGTTTTCCGTAGTACCGTTCCAGTTCGGCTACCGAACCTCCGAAATAACTCCGGACAAAAAACTGGATCCGGCGGTCCAGTTCAGCCTCAACCTGGGCAACGAAATTCGGGTTCTTCTCAGCCAGGCTGTCGATTTCGGCCTGAGAAACCAACAGGGCCTGGGAAAGCAGATTTTGCAGAATGGCACACTTGACCTCTTCGTTGGGGGTCTGCTCTTCCCGCAGGTAGAGTGCATACTGGCTTTCCACGTCCGATTTCAGAATGATCTTATCGCCTACGATCGCCACAATTTCATCAATGCTCTGTGCCGTGGCGGTTGTTCCGGCAAGCAGTATCCCGGCCAGTAAAAGAAAAACTTTATTCATTGCTATAGATTTCAAATTCATTGTTCTCCAGCGCCTCTACAAAAACTTCCTTCTCCATTTTCGAAAGCAGATCCAGTCTGCGTTGATTCAGGATCAGTTGCCGGATATTCTTCTTTTCGATCCCGTAGGGAGACACGCTGTCTTTTTTTCGCAACTCCCTGAAAGCGATCAAAAATACGGTATTTTTGCTTTTTATTTCAAACACTCTTCCCGGAGCCAGATTTTCCTCCCCGATGGAGTCCACCGGAAGAAATTCGGAAAGCTCCCGAAAGCTATACCAGTTCGTATCCGCAAAAGAAAAACTGCTGGCATGGAGCAGTCCATACCGGGAAAGCTCCGACACGGTTTCAAGGGAGGTGTCCAGGAGCTTGCCTTTTATATTGACCAGGTCCGGCGCATTCCCGCCCAGTTCCGCATAGGCAACCCGGTAAACATCCCGGGATAGCAGAAAATTCTGGCTGTTTTCCTCGTAATAGGCCCGGGTTTCTTCCTCAGTAACCAGGGTGTCCAGCAGCTGGTTGACCAGCGCCTGCTCGTAATAGTAAATCAGAAGGGAATTCTTGTAGTCGTTGACCTGTTTCTGGATGTCCACCGTATTGCCGGCGATATTCTGTTCGGCTTTATTCAGGATCACCGCCTGTCTTACCCAGTTGTCTATATAGGAGCGGATAATCTGGACGCTGTCGGCACCGGTAACACCCGCTGGCACCACCCCCGCCAGATCCGATGGGTACAGGTATTTGTCGTACACCCGGGCGACCGGCTTTTCCGTTTCTTTTGCCGGGGTACAGGATATCATCAAGATCCATACAAATCCTATTACAAATCTGCCCAAAACACCTTTTTTATCCGCGAAGTTAAGAATCTTCACGGGTTAATCCGAAGAAGGTCCCGACCGATAACCGAAAAATAGTTTTATTTTTGTAACAATGACGGGACTGAAGATCATTGACGACCCCGCGGCGCTTTCTTTTTTTCTCACCGAAGCGCTGTACGCGGTGAAGGAGCCGGCGCCGGTACAACCCGGACAGCGGGGG
>JAJUHF010000130.1 GCA_029268045.1 Anseongella ginsenosidimutans | reverse complement strand
TGAAGAAATTCTGAAAAATTAATTTTTTCTATGGTACTCGATGATTTCGTCGTTTGCGTCATACTACTTTGCTCGCCTTCCATAACCGGCATCTTCTTCATCCTTCTGATAATCAACAGCCTGCATTTAAAAAAGTTGGCTTCCGGGTGAAATATAAAGAAAATAACGGGAAACTTAAAAAGGGGTAATCCGCCAGCGCTTATCCGAGGGGGTTTTTCTGGCGGGATCAAACCTTTTTCAGGGCATTCAAAAAAATGAAAAAATTAGTCTAGTAATTCTATAGGTTTTATATAGAAATTTTATATTTGCATCCTGTTTTTAACAAAAACCAGTATATGGTAACAATATCTTCGATAAGGAAAAAGGTCAGCAAAGTCAGTTTCTCGCAGATCGGATGGACCATTTTATTGCTTAAAGGCATTATGATCGTGTACTTTCTCTCGCAGCTGCTGCGGGAGTTCCATGCCGGCAGCCTCGTCTTCGATCAGACCTTTTTCCTTTTTCTGCTGGCCGGCTTCGTGGCCCAGGTTATTGATGGTGCACTGGGAATGGCATACGGAGTAAGTTGCACCAGCCTGTTGCTTCATTTCGGTCTTGCTCCCAAACTGGCTTCGGCAAGCGTACATACCGCTGAAATATTCACCACCGGGGTATCCGGGCTGTCGCATATTAAGTTTGGTAACATTGACAAGTCCTTGTTTCTTAAACTGGTTTTTCCCGGAGTCATTGGCGCGGGCGTGGGTGCCTTTTTGCTTGCCGACCTGTTGGACGGAGGAGTAATCAAACCCTACATTGCGGCTTATTTGCTGATCCTGGGCGTATACATCCTGTACAAGGGAATCAGAAACCGGGTCGCTGAGAAAAAGCCGGTTAAAAGAGCAGGTTTGCTGGCGCTTGCAGGCAGTCTGCTCGACGCGATCGGCGGTGGGGGATGGGGTCCGATCGTAACCTCCAACCTAATCAACCAAGGCCAGGATCCGAGACAGGTAATCGGGACGGTGAACACCGCGGAATTTTTCGTTACCTACGTTGCCACCGGGGTATTTATGTTTTACCTCGGGGTCCAGCACGGCCAGATTTTATTGGGGCTGATCCTAGGGGGTGTTCTTGCAGCGCCCTTGGGCGCAGTATTGGCGTCGAAAATCAAAAAGCAAATTCTCTGCGTATTGGTTGGTGGGCTGATTGTGATCACTTCGGCCTATACAGTCATTACGACCTGGTTTTAAACTTCAGCCATGAATTTACAACGGATTCCTATTGCTTTAAAGACTAGTTAATCCATAGACTTAATACACTTAAATAAAACACGATGAAACCCTTTCTTCTTCTACTCCTGTCGGCGATCACGCTGATTGGAACTCCGGTGCTCGGACAGCAGGTTCTTTCGGGCACGGTGACTAATAGTGCAGGCGAACCGGTTCCGGGCGCCAACCTGGTGATACCCGGAACCCGGCTATATACCATGGCCGATTCGGCAGGTCAATTTAAAATGCCCGACGCGGTTTCGCCTCCTTTTACCCTGCAGGTAAGCTTTCTGGGTTACAAGACCCGGGAACTACGGTTTACTACGTTCCCGGAAGCTCCCGTGACGATTCCGTTGGAGGAAAGTACCTTGCTGGCGGAGGTTGTCATAACGGCCAGACGGCGCAGCGAGAGCGCCCAGGAAGTCCCGATTGCCATTTCCGTTGTAAGCGGGAAGCTGGTGGAGGAGACGGGATCTTTCAATGTGAATCTGGTAAAGGAATTGCTTCCCTCGGTCCAGCTATACACCTCGAATCCCCGCAACACCACATTGAATATCCGGGGAATGGGTTCTACGTTCGGGCTAACCAACGACGGCATCGACCCCGGCGTGGGATTTTACGTGGACGGGGTATATTATGCGCGCCCCGCGGCCACGACACTGGATTTTATCGATGTGGAACAGATCGAAGTACTGCGTGGTCCCCAGGGTACCCTGTTCGGAAAAAATACGACGGCGGGGGCATTCAATGTGACTACCCGGAAACCCGCCTTTACCCCTTCCGGGGATTTTGAATTGAGTTACGGCAATTATGGATTTATTCAGGCGAAAACATCCGTGACCGGACCGCTTGGAAAGAAACTGGCCGGACGCTTATCGTTTTCCGGCACGCAAAGGGACGGCGTGGTATACAACGTCGTTTCCCAGCAGCACGTAAATGACATCAACAACCTGGGTGTTCGGGCGCAGCTGCTGTACACGCCCTCGGTGAATACGAAAATCAACCTGGTAGGGGAATTTTCCAGGCAACGACCCAATGGCTATGCCCACGTGGTCGCGGGCGTGGTACCCAATCTGCTGCCTGCCTACCGGCAATTTGAACAAATTGCGGCCGATCTGGATTACCGGCTGCCCAGCCAGGACCCCTTTGACCGGCTAGTGGATCACAATACCTCCGCTCGTTCCAACAACGACCTCGGCGGCGTCTCGTTACATGTGGATACGCGGATCGGGCCGGGCACGCTTACCTCCACAACCGCCTGGAACTACTGGGACTGGGATCCTTCGAGTGACCGCGACTTTACGAGCTTGTCGCTGCTGACCTTATCCCAGGCGCCTTCCCGGCATCATCAATGGTCGCAGGAAGTTCGGTATGCCGGAACATTCACTTCCCGTATCACAGGCGTGTTCGGAATCTACGGAATTGTCCAGGACCTTAAATCCGCTCCTTTTCATGTGGAGGAATCGGGAGATGCCCGCTGGCGTTTCGCTCAAAATTCGGACAGCCCGCTTTGGGAGACCCCGGGTCTGTTCGACGGTTTGGGGATCCGCACCCGTTCGCGGCTGAATACGGTCAGCGCCGCGGCCTTTGCGCAGATCGATTGGCGGTTTGCAGGTAAATTCCATCTGCTGCCCGGGATCCGGCTGAATTACGATAAAAAGGAAGTGGATTTCGACCGCCAGGTTTACGGCGGCCTGGATACAGACGATCCGGATCTGATCGCGCTCAAAAACACCGTGTATACGGCCCAGGCTTTTCAGGCCGATGTGGACGATACCAACCTGTCCGGGCAGTTGACTCTGGCCTATAAACCGAAGCCTGGTTTGAATGCATTTGCAACCATTGCAACCAGTTACAAGCCGGTGGGCATTAATTTAGGCGGCCTTCCCCGCTCGAACGGGGAACCCATGCTCGAACTGGCTCAGATCAAACCCGAATACGTAACCCATTATGAAGCGGGGATAAAAACGGCTCCCAGTCTGCGATCCACCCTGAATTTCGCCTTGTATAATACCGACATCAAGGATTTTCAGACGCAGGTCCAGACGCCGGATCCGGGGGTGAACCGGGGCTACCTGGCAAACGCCGGAAAGGTCCGGGTCCGCGGAGCGGAACTGGATGGGAACATCCAGTTTGAAAAGTTATCGCTCCACGGTGCGGTAGCCTATGCCCAGGGCAAATACGTTTCCTTTGTAAACGCGCCGATCCCCCTGGAAGAAACCGGCGCTCCGGTCGCGTTCAAGGATGTGTCTGGCGGCGAATTGCCTGGTATTTCCAAGTGGACTACGTCCCTGGGAGGCCAGTTCCGGTTTCCCGGCCGGCTTTTCGACCAGGGAGGCACGTTTTTTCTGGCAGCCGATACCTATTACCGCAGCTCCTTTTCATCCAGCCCCTCGCCTTCGCGCTACATGAATATCGATGGGTATGCACTGGTGAACGCGCGAGCCGGGTTTAATGCCTTTTCGGGAGTATCTCTGTATATTTGGTCCCGAAACCTGCTGGATCAGGATTACTTTGAGCAATTGCTGCCGGTCAGTGGAGGTGGGGGGCTGTTTGCAGGTGTACTGGGTGATCCGAGAACATTCGGGGTCACGGTAAGCTATGGATTTTAGCGTCGCGGGGGAGCGACGGCACCGGTGACACCTTGAACAGGAGGTTGTAGTCCGTACTATACAAATGTCCGTAAAAATAAATGGAAACAGGCCCGATTGCGACGTGGTGGTGGTCGGTTCGGGGCCGAACGGCCTTGCCGCCGCGCTGACCATGCAGCAAGCCGGTTTGTCGGTCCTGTTGCTGGAAGGGGCCCCTGGCGTCGGTGGCGGAATGCGGACCGAAGAGCTTACCCTGCCCGGTTTCCTGCACGACGTATGTTCGGCGGTGCATCCACTGGCCGCGATCTCACCCTTTTTCAACTCGCTTCCCCTGGAGGCGCATGGGGCGCGGTTTATTTACCCCGATCTGCCGGCCGCGCACCCTTTGGAAGATGGAACAGCGGCTTGCCTGCATGTTTCGCTTGACCAAACAGCCCAGGCAATGGCAGCCGATGGCGCGGTATACCGGAAGCTGATGGCGCCTTTGCTGAAGGATTGGCCTTTAATTGCGGATGATCTGCTGGGTCCGTTCCGTATCCCGGCTCACCCGCTGAAGACGTTCCGGTTCGCAAGGCAGGCGCTGCAATCTGCCGAGGCCCTTACGGATCGCTTTTCCACAGCCGGCGGAAGAGCTCTTTGGGCGGGGATGGCTGCGCATTCCATGCAGCCCCTGTCCGCCCGGCTTACCGCGGCGATCGGCCTGGTCCTGATGGCAGCCGGGCATCGTCGCGGATGGCCCGTGGTGGAAGGGGGCTCCGGCCGTCTGGCTGCGGCGATGGCATCGCTTTTTGTCAGCCTGGGAGGAAAAATTGAAACTGGGATATATGTCCGTTCCCTTGCGCAGCTGCCGTCATCCCATGCGGTGATGCTGGATGTGACCCCCAGGCAATTACTAGCAATAGCCGGTCATCGTTTTTCCACGTTCTATAAATGGCAATTGGAACGCTACCGCTATGGCATGGGGGTCTTTAAAGTGGACTGGGCATTGGACGGACCGGTTCCCTTTACCGCGGAGGCCTGCCGGAAAGCAGGGACAGTCCATTTGGGCAATACGTGGGAAGAGATCGCCGCTTCTGAACGGGACGTATCCCTTGGGAAACATCCTGACCGTCCGTTCGTCCTGATGGCCCAGCAAAGCTTGTTCGATCCTACCCGTGCTCCAGCCGGAAAACATACCGCATGGGCCTACTGCCATGTGCCGCATGCATCCACCCGCGATATGACCGAAGCCGTGGAAGCCCAGGTGGAACGGTTTGCACCCGGTTTCCGCGAGCGGATCCTGGCCAGACATGTGATGGATACCGCCCGCATGGAAGCCTATAATCCGAATTACATTGGGGGAGACATCAACGGCGGCGCGCTCCGACTCTCACAGCTGTTCACCCGGCCGGCCCTTCGGAGCGCCCCCTACCGGACCTCCGCCAAAGGGATTTATATCTGTTCGGCGGCCACGCCGCCGGGCGGTGGCGTGCACGGCTTGTGCGGCTATCATGCCGCCCGGCGCGCATGGAAGGATATTTTCAAAAGTTCGCTATCTTCGGGTAAACCCAAGAAAAGATGATCCTCCTTCTACTCGCCCTGCTATGCTGTTCCCCGGCATCTGCACAAAGCCCGCTGCCTGCGCCTCGGGCAAAGCAAGTGCAGCCTTATGCAGCGAATCCCCAGTATTGGCAATACAAAGGAAAACCTGTATTGCTTTTAGGTGCATCAGGCGATGACAATCTGTTTCAGTGGCCGGCTGGTACGCTCAAAAAGCACCTCGACAGCCTGGCCCAAGCCGGTGGAAATTACCTGCGCAATACCATGAGCGACCGGGATGAAAACAACCTGAAGGCCTTTTACCGGACTACCGATGGCCCGTATGATTTAAACCGGTGGAATGATGAATATTGGGATCGGTTTGAAAACTTTCTGAGGCAAACCCGGAAACGGAATATCCTTGTTCAGATAGAAGTTTGGGACCGGTTCGATCATTCCCGTGAGTCCTGGCGGAGCGATCCCTACAATCCGGCGAATAACGTGAATTATTCGTTTGAAGAGTCCGGCCTGGAAGCGGATTATCCGGAACACCCCGGACAGAACAAGCAGCCTTTCTTTTTCACCGTGCCCGGGTTGGACAATAATGAAACCGTGCTGCGGTTTCAGCGGCGGTTTGTTGAAAAACTCATGTCCATTTCCCTCAAATACGACCATGTGCTTTATTGCATCGACAATGAAACCAGTGGAAAAGAAGCCTGGGGAGCTTACTGGGCGGACTATTTGCGGACCCTGGCCAGCCGGAAGGGCAGACGGATTTACGTGACCGAGATGTGGGATGACTGGGATGTGAAATCGA
>JAJUHF010000129.1 GCA_029268045.1 Anseongella ginsenosidimutans | reverse complement strand
TATCATGTTCGGCGGCATCAGCATGGTGAACTACATCAACCCGTATGCGGACATGGTGCGGGGATACCAGGAATACTCACGTTCGCTCATGCTGGCCCAGTTTGAACTCAAACAGGATTTTTCCTTTGTGACCGAAGGCTTGTCCTTCCGCGCCATGGGGAACACCAACCGATCCTCCTACTTTGATGTTTCCCGGGCCTATAAACCATTTTATTATCAGGCAAATGGCTATAACAGATTAAAGGATACCTATAATTTGCAGATCCTAAACGAACTGACGGGGGCCGAATACCTGGACTACAACGAGGGAAGTAAAAATATTTCCTCCATGTTTTATCTCGAATCGGCATTGAACTATAACCGGACCTTTAACGGGAAGCATGGATTAAGCGGGATGCTGGTTTACATCATGCGTCAGACCCTGAACGCCAACGCAGGGGACCTGCAACAATCCCTACCCTTCCGCAACCTGGGGCTGTCCGGACGGTTTACCTATGCCTACGACAACCGGTATTTCGGTGAATTTAATTTCGGGTATAACGGCTCGGAACGCTTCCATAAGGATTTCCGATTCGGTTTCTTTCCGGCCGGAGGAGTGGCCTGGCATATTTCCAACGAGAAATTCTGGGAGCCCTTCAAATCGGCCGTCCCGCTCCTGAAGCTCCGCGCGACATATGGCCTGGTGGGCAACGACGCGATCGGCGGCCCGGAGGACCGCTTCTTCTACCTGTCCAACGTAAACATGAACAACAGCGGCAGGGGCGCTACCTTCGGAACCGATTTCGGTTATACTCGGCCCGGGGTATCCATTTCCCGGTACGACAATGCCGATATCACTTGGGAAACCGCCCAGAAAACCAACCTGGGGCTGGAAGTGAATCTGTTCGACAAGGTGGGTATCCAGGCGGACTTCTTCTCTGAATACCGCCGGAACATTTTGATGACCCGTGCTTCCATCCCCGATTACATGGGCTTGTCCGCAGCAGTGAGAGCCAATGTGGGCGAAGCGGCGGGAAAAGGGATGGACGTCTCGGTGGACTACCAGCAACACGTTGGAAGGAACTTCTGGATCATGGCCAGAGGAAACTTCACCTATGCGGTGAGTGAATACAGGGTCTATGAAGAACCCGAATACCTGAAAGAATGGTGGAAGTCACGGCGGGGCTACTCCCTTTCCCAGCAGTGGGGCTATATCGCCGAACGCCTCTTTGTAGACGACGTGGAGGTTGCCAATTCGCCCCGTCAGAATTTTGGCATCACGCCCCGCGGAGGTGATATCAAGTTCCGGGACGTAAACGGAGACGGACAGATATCGGCCCTGGACCAGGTACCCATCGGAAATCCGACTACTCCTGAAATCGTGTACGGCTTCGGTTTTTCCATGGGGTACAAAGGGTTTGACCTGTCGTGTTTCTTTCAGGGTCTGACCAACGAATCGTTCTGGATTGACCCGGCCGCTACCGCGCCATTCATCGCCTTTTATTACAGCGGGGAAGACCAGGCTGCCTTTGTACCGCAGAACGCGTTGCTGAAAGCATACGCTGACAACCATTGGTCGGAACACAATCCCAATGTAGCTGCACTATGGCCACGATTAAGCGCTGTGCCGAATCCCAATAATTCTACCAGGAGCACCTGGTTTATGCGCGATGGCTCTTTCCTGCGCTTGAAAACCGCCGAACTGGGATACTCCTTATCCGGCGACAAATTGAAACGCCTGAAAATGGACAACATCCGTGTGTACGTTAGCGGGACCAACCTGCTAACCTGGAGCAGTTTCAAGCTGTGGGATGTGGAAATGGCCGGGAACGGTCTGGGCTATCCCATCCAACGGGTATTCAACATGGGTCTTCAGGTTTCATTTTAAGCAATTGAAAACATGAAAAAACGATCTGGTCTCTTTATCGGAATTGTACTTTTAAGTTCCTGCAATTACCTGGATGTCGTCCCCGACAACGTGGCGACCATCGACTATGCATTCAACATGCGGAGCTCGGCCGAAACCTACCTGTTTACCTGTTATTCCTGGCTGCCTTCCCATGCAAATATGTACTCACAGAATCCTTCTTTCACCGCGGGAGACGAAATGTGGACCCACAACCTGGCTACCACGCTGTTCTCCGAATTCATCCCCTCGCATATTGCCCGCGGTGAACAGAATGTCGTGGAGCCGTATGTGGATTACTGGAGCGGTCAGCGAGGCGGTGTTCCCTTATGGCGGGCCATCCGCGAGTGTAACATCTTTCTGGAGAATATCGGAAAGGTGAGCGACATGACCGATTACGAAAAAACCCGCTGGAGCGCGGAAGTAAAATTCCTCAAAGCGTATTACCACTTCTGGCTACTCCGGATGTACGGACCCATCCCCATTATGCGGGAAAACCTTCCCATATCGGCTGGGGTGGATGAGGTGCGATCCATCGTGCGGGAACCCGTGGACGAGGTGTTCGCGTACATTGTGCAACTGCTGGACGAAGCAGCGGCGGATCTTCCGGACGTGGTTCCGTTCGAGGTGCAGGAACTGGGAAGGATTACCCGCCCCATTGCGTTATCCATGAAAGCGAAAGCGCTTGTCACGGCGGCCAGTCCGCTGTTCAACGGCAACACCAATTACGCAAACTACAAACATGCCGACGGCCGGCCCCTGTTCAATCCGAATCCTGATCCGGCAAAATGGGAACAAGCGGTTGCGGCCTGCAGGGAAGCCATTGAAGCCTGCCATGCCGTGGGGATGGATCTGTATTATTACACCACCGGACCATTCTCCAACGAGGTTTCCGATACAACACGGACTGAAATGAGCATCCGGAACGCCGTAACCCAGCGCTGGAATGTCGAAACGATCTGGGCTAATCCAAACAGCCGGGCCACTGCAATCCAAAACCACTCCACGCCCGCGCTCTTCCGAGAGCAACCCGGGAGCGGCTGCCTCTCTCCCACGATCAAAATGGCCGAAGCCTTTTATTCTTCCAACGGGGTACCCATTAACGAGGACAAGACCTGGAACTACGCCAACCGGATGAGTCTGCGGACAGTTACACCCGAATACAATCTTTTCCTGAAGGAGGGTGAAACCGTCCCCCAGCTTCATTTCGACCGGGAGCCCCGGTTTTATGCTTCCCTGGGCTTCGACGGCGGAAGGTGGTACGGCGAAGGAAGGTACCGGGACACCGAAAACATTTACGTAGAGGGACGGCAAGGCGGAACGGCCTCGGGACATGTATACTGGTTTTCCATCACCGGTTATTGGCCGAAAAAACTCGTCAATTTCCAGAACGTGCATACCAGTGTCCAACGGAGCGTGGAAGCGTATCCCTGGCCGGTGATGCGGCTGGCTGACCTGTACCTCCTGTATGCGGAGGCGCTCAATGAAGCGAACGGACCTTCCGATGAAGTATACCACTACCTGGACCTGATACGAACCCGGGCGGGATTGCGCGGGGTAAAGGAATCCTGGGATAATTACTCAACAAATCCCGGAAAATATACCAGCCAGAATGGGCTGCGCGATATTATCCATCAGGAAAGGACCGTTGAACTGGCCTTCGAAGGACAACGGTTCTGGGATCTCCGCCGGTGGAAAAAAGCGGAAACCGTGCTGAACAACCCCATCACGGGTTGGGATATCAATCAGGAAAATCCGGAGGATTATTACAAACCCCGGGTAATCCATAATCAGGAGTTCCGATCAAGGGATTATTTCTGGCCCATCCGGGAAGCCGAACTATTGGTTAACCGGAATCTTCTGCAGAGCCCGGGATGGTAATACAAAGAATAACAGCAAAACGAAAAAGACATGAAAAAATATAACTGGCTTTGTTTGCTTTTTTCGGCACTGGCATGGTCCGGATGCAAGGAAGAGCCGCTGCGCATCGTAACCGAGAGCGGAAAGATCCCGGAATTGGTTACCAACATCCGGGTGGAAAATATTCCGGGGGGCGCGGTCATCGCTTACGACCTGCCTGCGGGGCAGGATCTAATGTACGTGGAAGCGGAATACGAACTGAATTCGGGACAGGTTCAACGGGTACATGCATCGGCTTTCAGCAATATGCTTCGAATCGAAGGTTTCGGGGACACGAGCGAATATAAAGTAAATCTATACTCTGTCGGGAAAGGGCTTAAACGCTCGGAACCGGTTACAGTGACCGTTCACCCGAAACTCCCGCCTGTGCTGGAAGTATATCAATCTTTGGTCGTACGGGAAGATTTCGGAGGCATAGCCATGGAGTTCCTCAATATCCATCAGGCCGAAGTAACGGTGAACGTGGAGATCAAGGACTCCATCGGGGACTGGACGCTTGCCGATATTTTCTATACCAGCCAGGCTCAGGGGAAACTGGCCGTCCGCGGTATGGAGCCCATTGCGACAAGCTTTGGGATTTCCGTGAAAGACCGCTGGGGAAATCAATCCGAGCGGATGGAATTGGAACTGACCCCGCTTTACGAGGAGCGTATTCCGCTGGAAGGTTTCCGTGTATTCAACACGCCCACCGACCCCGTGTATCATCAGGGTGGGCCGCTGCACAACTTGTGGAATGATCGCTTTTCGGGCGGCTCCAGCTCGCGGGATACCTGGACGCGGACAGCGAATGGCACCGGCATGCCGCATCATCTGACTTTTGATATGGGCGTACAAGCCAAGCTCAGTCGCTTCGTCCTGCACCAGCGGGGCGTTCTGGCTGAAACCAATCTGTTGTACAGCGGCGGGACCCCGACCCACTTCGAAGTTTGGGGAAGCAATGCTCCGGCTTCAGACGGAAGTTACGACGGTTGGATCAAGCTGATGGACTGCGAGATCATTAAGCCGTCCGGCCGGCCTGTTCCCGAAAACACTGGAGAAGACATCGAAACGGCCCAAGCTGGACACGAATACAGCTTTCCCCTGGACGCGGAGCCGGTCCGTTACATCCGGCTGCGGGTGCTTCGGACCTTTGGAAACACAGACTACAGCTGGTGGGGAAATCTGGCCATCTACGGACAAATTCAATAACGAAACACATGAGACATTATCCAATAATAGCAAGTCTGGCGCTGCTCGCCGTGTTTTCGGCCTGCCGGAAACAGGACGAGGTGTACCGGGAATTCATACAGGACGGAACCATTGTGTACGCGCACCGGGCCGACTCGGCAAGAGCATATTCCGGAAACAAACGGATCAAAATAACCTGGCTGCGGGGACCGGATCCCAACGTGACCCACGCAATCATTTACTGGAATAGCAGGCAGAATTCGCTGGAAGTAACTATTCCTGCCGGGCAACCGACCGATACGGTGGCTGTGCTGCTGGAAAACCTGTCGGAAGGTTCCCATACGTTTGAAGTAGTTACGATTGACAACAAAGGCAATCGCTCGGTGACCGTTGATTTTCTGGGAACGGTTTACGGCGACCTCTATTTGTCTTCTGTCCGGCCCAAAACACTGTCGGGGTTTTATTATGTCGATGGCGCCGTTTATATGACCTGGACGGGTGGCGGAGAAGATTTGGTAGGCCAGGAGGTTCGCTTTAGAAACAGCGCGGACCAGGAGGTAAGCGTTTTGATTTCCCGGGAAACAGATACCTTGCAGCTGCCGGACTACCAAAGCGGCACCCCGGTGCATTACCGCTCGTTGTTCCGCCCGGACTCGCTTGTGATAGATACCTTCTACTCGGAGTTCGAGACCGCCACACTGCAAATTGTGCTGGCAGAAGATCAGCCGCTCAACCCGGACCGTTTTCGTCCGTACGATCTGCCGGGTGATGCCCCGGACTGGACCGGGAGCGGCAATGCCATGTCCAACCTCTGGAGCGGCGTGCTGGCCGGTTCCGCAGATAATAAGGCCTGGTACCGGACCAACAATGGCTCGGGGATCCCCCATCATTTCCAGTTCGACCTCGGTGTGAGAACGCAGCTGACTGGACTGCGGATCTGGCAACGGGGCACGGTTAATGAACACAATCTCCTGTATGCCAACGGGAATCTGAAGCGATGGGAAATCTGGGGCAGCACCGATCCCGCCCCCGACGGAAGTGACGACGGCTGGGTAAAACTATTGGACTGTGAATCGCTGAAACCTTCGGGCCTTCCCCTGGGTGAGCTCACGGAGGAAGACATTGCTTACGCGCAGGAAGGGGAATATTTCAATTTTCCTGAAGATTCTCCTGAAATCCGTTACCTGCGGATCAGGGTACTGGAAACCTGGGGTGGCACCGATTACATGTTCACCAGTCAACTGGATTTGCACGGGTCGTACTGGCAGGGTGTTCAGGAATAGTTGAAAACT
>JAJUHF010000128.1 GCA_029268045.1 Anseongella ginsenosidimutans | reverse complement strand
GGAAGACCTCCTGCTTTGCTCCCTGGCGCTACTCACACTGGGCCTGCTCATGCGGCCCGGGGGATCCATTTTTCTTTTGTTTGCAGGAACCGTGTTGGTGGGTTGCGCCATTACCGTGGGAAATGTACTGATGCCTGCCTACCTGAAACTGAATTTTTCGACTTCCATTGGGCTGATGACGGGTATCTACGCCGGCTTTATGAATCTTTTTGCTGCCCTGGCTTCGGGCTTCAGCATTCAATTGGGCCAGCTTACCGGACTGGGGTGGAAAGGTTCCCTCGGGATCTGGGCGGTGCTTGGAGCAGCCGCTTTCCTTGCCTGGTTACCGCAGGTTATCAGGAAAAGAGACGCACGCGCCGTGTCCGGATCACCGATGCCCCGCCGCAGCCTGTGGCGATCCTCGCGGCTGGCCTGGCAGATCACGGCTTTCATGGGGCTTCAGTCTATTCTTTTTTACTCGCTGGTTGCCTGGTTGCCTGAAATTCTTCGGGATTGGGGAATGGCTCCCGTCCGGGCGGGGTGGGTTCTATCGTATATCCAGCTGGCCCAGCTGCCGGTGGTCTTTGCCGGCCCGGTGATCGCCGCCCGCATGAAAAATCAGGTCCCGCTTATCTGGGTGATCGTAGTCTCCTTGTTGGCCGGATTCGGCGGCATCGTTTTCGGAAAGACTGTCTTCATCGTGCCTTCAGCCATTCTGATCGGGATTGCCCTGGGGCTGGCGTTCAGTCTGGCCATGCTTTTTCTGTCTTTGCGAAGCCGTACCGGCGAAGATGCGTCGGCGCTTTCGGGAATGGCGCAGTCATTCGGCTATCTCTTTGCTGCCACCGGCCCCCTGATCTTTGGATTGCTCCATGACCTCAGCGGAGGCTGGTACGGGTCGTTGATCTACCTGATGCTCATGGCGGTTGGACTGCTGATTTCCGGACTTGGCTCCGCACGCGATCGTTTCGTTTAGCCGTGGGAGGATACTAATCCGGAATGGGCAGACGTTCTTAAGATATGTCACCAGTCAATCGATCCCCTTTGCAACGCCTCCAGGAGGTGGTGACGGGTCTGCTGCGGTCCTTTAACCGGTTTTACCTTTGGCTGAACAAATAGCCTTTGGCTGAACTAATCGTACACCTTTTCAGATCAGATCAAACGCTTGCGCGAAACGGGTGATATCGTAAGTGGACTGCGCGTTTAATTTTTTCCGTAGGTTTTTCCGGTGCGTTTTGACGGTCTTAACTGAAATGTACAGTTCGCTGGCTATCCGGTTGGAGTCATTTCCGAGCGCAAGGAGACGCAGTACTTCCCGTTCGCGTCGGGTAAGGGAAAGAAAGATATTTTGATTTTCCCGAAGGAAGTTGTTCTCTTCCAGCAACCGGTTTACTTTGGGATTGATGTGTTCGATTGAATTGACCGTGTGTGCCGCTACAATGACGTGTGTGGGGCGACCGAACCGGTCTTTCATAAAGATCTTTAGCGTACTGAGGTGCCAGTGCCAGTCGGGGTGTTCGGCAAAGCGCACCTGCTGAAAAAATGAAAAGACTTCGTTCTCGTCGTTTTGCTCAATCAGATTCAGCAACTGCGGTGCATAGTAATCCACATCCTCGGGATTGAAATACTTATGAAGATAACCGCTGCCCAGCGCTTTTATTTCTTTTAGTGTCGTTCCCAGTTGTGCAAGACCACGTGGCGACATGTATTCAACCGAGAAATCCGCGATGTTCAGCACAATGACCACACAGGGCAATTCATGAGCCACCTCAATGAGGGCGTCCAGTTTTTTCTTAAATAATCTGTTATGGGAGCGTAAATCTTTCTCCATCTTCTTGTTTTCCGTTACGGTCGGCTAGTTTTCAGTCAGAATCGGCGGATGTACTTATTACCGGCAACACGACATTCCGGATTAAAAATACTCCTTTTGGAGTAGTTTTGAAAATATTTTTCAGGAAAAACAGGCCGGAGCGTCCCCGGAGCCGGGCACGCGGCCTCAGAAAAAATGTTCTTGTACGAGACTATAAAGCACCCGCTTGTCATAGGCGGTCAACGCTGGACTTGTGTCCCGCTGAACAAAATGGAGTTTAAAAGCTTTTATGGCCGCGTGCGGATCCGAAAGATCGTACCCGATCAGGCGAAGCGCTGTCATGGGATCGAAGTCGGAAGGAACCGTGTCCTGTAGGTTATCATACCAGAGCCCGAAACCGTGCGAGGCCAGCGTTTTCCAAGGAAAATGGGCATTGGGGTCCTGTTTCCGGGTAGGGGCCATGTCGGCGTGCCCAATGAAATTGGAAGCAGGAATGCGGTATTTGGTTTTCAGCGAATCCAGCAGTACAAGCAGGCTATTGATCTGCAGGGGTGAAAAAGGCTCGTAGCCGTTGTTATCCAGTTCGATGCCGATGGAAACCGAATTCATGTCGGTGACATGGCCCCACTTTCCTCGTCCGCCGTGCCATGCCCGCAACTGGTCGTGCAGCATTTGCGTCACGGTCCCGTCCTTGCACACGACATAATGGGCGCTGACCTGCGTCCGCTGCAGGGTGAAGGTCCGGTAGGTTTGTTCACACGAATTCTGCGCCGTATGATGGATGACCACAAAGTTTGGTTTCCGCAGGTTGAAATTCGTTGTGGGGATGAAATTGGAGGGAAGTGTCAGCAGCGAATCCTCCAACTGCGGAGGGTCCATCCGTTTCAGTTGTTTGTATTCCGCTTTCAACTGCTTCCGGTAGATCTTCTTGCTGAAGGAATAAGGTCCGCGAGCGCATCCGGATGCCAGAAGGCAAACCAGAATAAACAGGAAGCCGGGGGTCCGTCCCTTGATCAATTCGTAATTCATCGTGACGATATTACAAAATTAACTGCAAAATCACTTCATGTAGTTTTGCGCCGCCGGGAAAGCAATCCCCGCAATTCGGTTGAAATCGCTAAATTTGCAGCTTTAAGAAATCAGATATGTTTGAGAATCTTCAGGATAAATTAGACAGAGCGTTCAAAGTACTGAAGGGGCACGGCAGCATTACAGAGATCAATGTGGCCGAAACCATGAAGGAAGTACGGAAAGCCCTGCTCGATGCGGACGTCAGTTTCAAAGTCGCCAAGGCGTTTACCGATGCGGTGAAGGAAAAAGCGTTGGGCCAGAATGTGCTTACCTCGGTATCTCCGGGGCAACTGATGATCAAGATCACCAACGATGAGTTGACCCAGCTTATGGGCGGACAGGCAGTCGGACTGGATCTTTCCGCAACGCCTTCCATTATCCTGATTGCCGGATTGCAGGGGTCGGGTAAAACCACCTTCTCCGGAAAACTAGCCCGCCTGATCAAATCAAAGGGCAAGCGCCCGCTGCTAGTCGCCGGCGACGTGTACCGTCCGGCGGCGATTGACCAATTAAAGATCGTGGGGGAGCAGATCGGGGTGCCGGTATTCACCGATTACGAAAGCAAAGACCCGGTAGCCATCGCCCAGGCTGCGATTTCCCAGGCGAAGCAGGACGGGCATAATGTGATCATCATCGATACCGCCGGCCGGTTGGCAGTGGATGAGGAAATGATGGACGAGATTTCCCGTGTGAAAGAGGCCACCCGACCACATGAGATCCTCTTTGTGGTGGATGCGATGACCGGGCAGGACGCGGTCAATACCGCCAAAGCCTTTAATGAGCGCCTCGATTTCAACGGGGTGGTGCTGACCAAACTGGACGGGGATACCCGCGGTGGTGCCGCATTGTCCATCCGGGCTGTGGTGGACAAGCCGATCAAATTCATTGGGACGGGAGAGAAACTGGACGCCATCGATGTATTCCACCCCGACCGCATGGCTTCGCGGATTCTGGGCATGGGCGATGTGGTTTCCTTGGTGGAACGTGCTCAGCAGCAGATTGATGAAAAGCAGGCGGCGGAACTTCAACGGAAAATCCGGAAAAACAAATTCGATTTCAATGATTTCCTGAATCAGCTGCAGCAGATCAAGAAAATGGGAAATATCAAGGATCTGATGGGCATGATTCCGGGCATGGGAAAAGCCATCAAAGACGTGGATCTGGACAACGATTCCTTTAAAGGGATCGAAGCCATTATCCAGTCCATGACACCCTACGAACGGGAACATCCCGAAATAATCAACGGCCCGAGACGTCAACGCATTGCCCGGGGAAGCGGAAACGATATTGCCGAGGTGAATAAACTGCTCAAGCAGTTTGAAGAGATGCGCAAAATGATGAAGATGATGAATAACCCATCCAAAATGGCCGGACTGATGCGCACGATGCAGCGAATGCGTTAATGCCCGCTGTGCCCATGGCCGTGGGAGTGTCCTTGTTGATAGTGTTTTTTCAGGGCGTCCTCTCCGAAGTCATTGGTCAGGTCCCGGACCACCGTATGGACATGGTTAGCATTATTCTGCGTGTTATCGTATTCAATTAATAAAACCGGTCCGTGAATGCGGTAATAGTGCGGGTTTCCCGGCCCCTGCTGAAGACTTCCGGCCCAGGCGAATCGCAGACTATCCATCCCGGCGTCTTCCAGCTTTTTCATCATTTCTTCGGAAAACTCCTCGCGGAAATTTCCGATGTAAACCGCCAGCAATTGCCTGAACAGTTCTTTCTGATCCGGATTCAGGTCGCTGAAAAAGATCCCCTCAGGATGCTCCAACAACACCTCGCGTTTATTTCCTGTAATGATATCGGCTGGCGCTTCGTCGCTGATCAATGCGGTCTCAAGCTGCTCGGGGGAAAGCGAATGAAGTAAGCGGAATCCCAGTTCGGTTTCGTCCCGCAACACTTGCTTCCCTTTTTCGGGGCCCGAAGGGACGATCGCCGGATTCGCTCCCATAAACTCCGGCGTCACCGAAACCAGCCGGTCATCTACGGAAGTATAGTTGATCGACAAATGATGACCTTCAATCCGCCAGCCCCAGGCTTGCTCTTCGGAAGGTTCCCCGAACAGACTGAAATAATATTTTTCGGGGTCGCGGTAATCGTCTTCCGGTCCCCGGTTTTCCAATTCTTTCAGCACGGCATCCAACTCCATGATCCCTTTCGCTTTCCGGTATCCCTGTTCACTCAGGGTAAAGCGCAGCAATGCAAAAGCAGCTTGTTGCTGTACCGAGTCCATTTCCCGGATAGCCAGGCCGTGTCGCTCTTTGGGGACAAAGTGCCAGTTAAAGCGTTCGGCTGAATCAAAAGGAAAGACAGTCCGGTTCCGCTGTTCCGGGGTCAACGTATTCAAAAAGGCCTCCGCCGTTTGCGCAAGCGAACGGTTATTATCCGTGTTTTTGGAGGAAGAGCTGCTGCAAGCCGCAAGCGTTGCACCGAGCAACAAAAAAAGAAAGCTTTGTTTTAACTGCATATTTACCGTTTAAGGAGCGTAAAGATAGCGAACATTTTTAATCATAACCTGTTCTCCCATAGGACCCGGATGGATCGGGATTTGGCATGAAAATCGGTAGAAATAAAAAATGAGCGGAGATCTGCAACGATACGATGTACTAATTATCGGGGCCGGCCCCATTGGCCTTGCCTGTGGACTGGAAGCAAAAGCGGCTGGACTGAACTACGTGATCATCGAAAAAGGTCCCCTGGTCAATTCGCTGTACAACTACCCGGCGAACATGACCTTTTTTTCCACCTCCGAGAAGCTGGAGATCGGGGGCGTGCCCTTTGTGTCCAACAACCCGAAGCCTACCCGTCCGGAAGCGCTGGAGTACTACCGCCGGATCGCGATGTCCAATCAGCTGAACGTCCGCCTGTTTGAAGAAGTCCTGGATGTAAAGCGGAAAGGCGAAATTTACCAGGTGATTACCTCGAAAGCCAGCTACGAAGCGGTGCACGTAATTGTGGCCACCGGTTTTTACGATATCCCCAATAAACTGAATATCAAAGGAGAAGACCTTCCAAAGGTGCGTCATTATTATAAAGACCCCCATTTTTACGCGGGTCAGGACGTGATCGTGGTGGGCGCCAACAATTCGGCCGTAGACGCTGCCCTGGAAACATTCCGGAAAGGCGCCCGGGTCAGCATGGTAATCCGCGGTCCCGAAATAGGCGAACGCGTAAAATACTGGGTTAAACCCGATATCGAAAACCGGATCAAGGACGGGGAAATAAAGGCCTATTTCAACAGCACGCTAAAGGAGGTTCGCGAAACGGAGGCAGTTATCCAGACTCCCGAAGGGCTGATTACCATCCGGAACGATTGGGTGCTATCCATGACCGGCTATCAACCCAATTTTGATTTCCTCCGGAAAATCGGGGTCGAACTTTCCGATGATGAAAAACGGTATCCGACCTATCTCCCCGAGAGCATGGAAAGCAATATGCCCAACCTCTACCTGGCCGGCGTGGTGTGCGGCGGCATGGATACCCATATCTGGTTTATCGAGAACTCCCGCGAACACGCCCCGGCCATCATCGGGAGGATCCTTGAAAAGCAG
>JAJUHF010000127.1 GCA_029268045.1 Anseongella ginsenosidimutans | reverse complement strand
TACCGGTGGAGTCCGCTCTACCCCTTAGGAAACGATGAGAACGGCGATCCCATCCGCAGCCCGGCAAGTGAAGCGGCAGCGGCCAATACGGCAAGCAGGCTTCATGATTACGTCAATGTAAATGCCGGAGGTACCGTGAACATCACCAGTAACTGGAAGGTCGATTTCGATTATTCCTTTTCCAATCAGAAATTCCACCTGCTTCATCCGGGAACCAAGTACACGGCCCGGAACTCCTGGGTATCCCCGCAAGCCCGTCTCGACGAATCCGGGAGCCCGGTTTATGTGAATTCCGAAGGTCAGGTGGTTTCCGCAAGCGATCCCGGAGCGATGCCTGCTTACGACCTGGGATTGGAAACCTACACAGCGGACGGGGCCAACCCGGACCACATTCTGGAAGAATCGGTGAACTTCAACCGGCATACGCTCAATGCCTATACCACCTATGATCTTTCAGTTGACGATGGGCACGACTTCAAGTTCATGCTGGGTATCAACCGGGTAACCGATGACACCAAAGGTCATTATACGCAGGTAACCAATCTGACAAATATTACCAATCCTCAGTTCAACTACGGAATAGGGACCTGGACCGGAGGCGGAAACGAAACCTGGGAATCGCAACTGGGCTATTTCGGACGGGTCAACTATGCTTTCCGGAATAAGTACCTGGTCGAGGCGAATTTACGCTACGACGGTTCCTCGAAATTTCCCGCCGATTTAAAATGGCGGTGGTTCCCCTCCTTTTCGGCCGGATGGGTATTGACTGAAGAGGATTTCATGGCCGGAACCCAGCAGGTCCTCAGCCTGCTTAAATTCCGGGGCTCCTGGGGGACCATCGGTGACCAGACCGTGCCCAACAACCTGTATGTTCCCACCATGGGAACCGGTCTGACTACCTGGATCGGGGGCAACGGATCCCGGGTTAACTACGTAGGCACGCCCAACGCGGTGTCGCCCACCATTACCTGGCAGGATATCACCACCCTGAACCTGGGACTGGATGCCCGGCTGCTGGACAACCGGTTCGGGATTACATTTGACTGGTTCAAGCGCAACACGGAAAACATGATCGTGCCCATTGAAGGCATCCCGACCACCTTTGGTTCGGGCGCTCCGCAAACCAATCTGGGAGCCCTGGAAACCAAAGGATGGGAGCTTGCCGTGGATTTCAATCACCTATTTGACAACGGACTTGGAATCTACCTCCGGGCAAATGTCTCGGACGCGAAGTCGGTGATTACTTCCTACGGAACGGCCAACAGCGTGGATGGCTGGTACGCGGGCAAAACCTACGGAGAGATCTGGGGTTACCGCACCGATCGGCTCTATCAGGAAGCTGATTTTGAGCTGGACGCCAACGGAGAACTCCAGCTGATCGAACTGACCGAAGCGGAAAGCGCCCTTTACGCAGGCGATAAAGCGTATAAATTAAAGGGAAGCGACGCGGTTTACCAGACCTACTTGCAGAACAGTTCGGACTTTTATTTTGGCCCGGGCGATGTCAAGTTCGTGGATCTGAACGGAGACGGCGAGCTAAATGCCGGCAGCCGCCAGGTGGACGACCACGGCGACCTGGAGGTGATCGGCAACTCCACACCCCGATATGAATACGGATTCCGGTTCGGAGCCGATTTTAAAGGCTTTGACTTTGGCATCTTTTTCCAGGGGGTAGGCAAGCGGGAAATCTGGGGGAACGGTTCGCTGGCGATCGCCGGATACCATACCTCCGACGGAGCCATGCCTTCGGCCATTGTGGATGATTATTGGACTCCCGAAAACACGAACGCCTTTTACCCGGCCGCCTACAACAATGCAGGTAGCAACGCCGCCAATAACATGCAGGTGCAAAGCCGTTACCTGCTGGATATGTCTTATCTGAGAATCAAGAACATCACCCTCGGTTATTCTTTCCCCGCTGATCTGCTGGAAAAGATCCGGGTCAACACGGCGAGGATCTACGTCGCACTGGAGAATTTTGTGACCTGGGACAACCTGAACGGACTCCCGATCGACCCGGAAGTCATCAACGGCTACTCCATGTTTAACGAGGACAATTACAATTTAAGCCGTACCGGAGTTGGTATGCCGGCGTTCAAAAGTATTTCATTTGGTGTTCAGCTAAATTTCTAGGAATATGAAAATTCAAAATATACTGATCGGGGCCGTTATATTGTGCTCCGCCTGTAACAAGGATGTGCTGGACCGGCCGCAGCTGACTTCTCCGATCGACGATAATTACTGGCGAAGCGAAAGCGATCTGGATCTTTTTGCCAACGAGTTCTACCCCAATTACTTTGTAGGGTACAACAGCGCCTGGGGCACCGCTTACACGCCGGTGCGGGGCTACACTTTTTCGGACGATCTCACCAGCCGGAATGCCCAAAGCCATTTTGAGAACAGCGTACCCTCTAGCCGGGGTTCCACAAGTGATGCCGTGTCCATGCTTACCCAATATTCCGGACCCGACTGGAACTTCTACTGGGTCCGGAAAGCAAATATCTTTATAGACCGACTGCAGACGATCGCGCAGCCGAATGTGGAACCGGAAGCGTTTGAACATTACATGGCCGTTGCCCGCTTCTTCCGGGGATTTGAATACAGTCGGCTGGTTCACGTGTTTGGGGACGTACCCTACTTCGACAAGGAACTGAAAGATACCGACCTGGACATCCTGTACAAAGACCGGGACGACAGGGGGCTGGTAATGGATGCCGTTTATGAAGATTTCAAATACGTAATGGACCACATGCGTGAGAATGACGGGAAACAACGGCTCAACCGATACATTGCCGCTTCCTTCATATCCCGGTTCATGCTATTTGAAGGCACCTATCAGCATTATCACAACCTGGACGCCGCACGGGCAAAGAAATACCTGGAATTCGCCGTGGAAGCGGCGGAATACGTAATGAACAGCGGATTGTTCAGCTTCGACAGCGACTTTAAAAGCCTGTTCTCCTCCGAAAGTCTCGACGGGAACCCGGAAGTGATCCTATTCCGTACCTACGATGCCGCCCTGGGCATTACCCACCACATTGGGTCGTATAATAACGGCACCGAAGGCCAGCCGGCCGGCGCCAACCTCGTGTTGGTGAAATCCTTTATCTGCAACGACGGAAAGGTCTGGCAAAATTCCGGGGTGGCTGGCGCGGAAAGTTTCTCTCTGGATGACCTGGCCCGCACCCGTGACCCGCGTTTTGAAGCGACTTTTATAGATCGTCCCCACACCCCCTCCTCCACGCTGATATACACGTTCAAATTTGCTTCCCGTGAAGCCCTGACCCACATCGGAAGTTCCTACCCTGCCGCCTGGGGAAGCAATACCAATACGAATGACGCCCCGGTAATCCGGCTGGCTGAAGTCGTTCTGAACTGGATTGAAGCCAAGGCCGTCCTGGCCGCCTACCATGGCGGTCCGGCGGTCACCCAAGCGGATCTGGACCAATCGATTAACGCCATCCGGGACCGTCCGCTGGACGAAACGGCAATTTCCAAGGGCGTGCAAAAAACGGCGCCTTTGCTATTGACTATGCTTCCGGAAGATCCGGCCCGGGATGCGGACGTACCGTCTCTGATCTGGGAAATCCGCCGGGAACGGCGAATGGAATTCTTCTTTGAACACACCCGCCTTCTGGACCTGAAGAGATGGGCAAAAATTGAAAAGATGGATTTCAGCACCGATCCCGATTATTTCTTCGGTCCCTGGGTGGATTTTCCGGCCGAAGTACCCAGCTACCTGTCGGAAGGATTCAAAGGTATTCTGAAAGTCAGAAAACAGGACGGAACGATCGTCACCTACGATGGCAGCAACGGGAACGAAATGGTTGGATTTTTCAGGGTGGAAAACGCCTCCAACCGGAATAGCTTCGGGGACGAGGTGTACCTCTCCCCGGTAGGCGAGGCGCAGATAAACCAATACGCCGAAAAGGGTTATACCCTTACCCAGTCTCCGGGCTGGTAGTCGCGGCTTTTGCCATTCATTTAATCACCCGCTTAAGGTGCGGCCCTGCAGCAATGCAGCGCTGCACCTTTTTATCTGTTGAACGGTTGAAAATCGTATCTTTAAAATCAAGTTGACGTTCATGAACCATCGTATGCTGCATCCTGTTTTTATCTTCCTCTCCCTTGCTGCACTTTCAGGCGCCTGCATCAACTCCAATTCGGATGCCAATACCCGCAATAACGCCGATTCGGCCGCCGTCGTGCCGTCCGCCCAATCCGGTCCGCGCGATACCGGGGTGATCACAGGAGCCGAACAACCTGAAATCTACCTGCCGATGCTGAAGGGTAAATCGGTGGGTCTCATGGGCAATCAGACCTCTGTTGCGGGAGATAAGCACCTGGTGGACCTTTTACTTGAACAGGGGATTGACCTGCGGTTTGCATTCGCGCCGGAACACGGCTTCCGGGGCCAGATTGAACGCGGGGAAAAGGTAAGCAATGTCGTGGATGAGAAAACGGGCCTTCCGATACTTTCCCTGTATGGCAAAAATGAAAAAGCGGACTCGGCGGTGGCTTCGGTAGACGTCATGCTGTTTGACCTTCAGGACGTCGGAGCACGTTTCTACACCTATATTACCTCCCTTCATCGGGTGATGCAGTTATGCGCCGATGAGGGGAAAAAGCTCATTGTCCTGGACCGCCCAAACCCCAACGGCGATCAGGTGGATGGGCCGGTACGGACCAGCGATGAGTTTAAATCAAACGTAAGCTACCACAAAATCGCCATGGTTCACGGACTGACCGTGGGCGAGCTGGCCCGGATGATTAACGGGGAAGGCTGGCTGGATCGCGGAAAAAAGTGTGACCTGGAGGTCATCCGCGTGAAGAATTATACGCACAAAACCGTATACCGTCCACCGGTAATCCCTTCCCCCAGCCTTCCCAACTACCTTTCCATCCGCCTTTACCCTTCGCTCTGCCTGTTTGAAGGCACCGACATCAGCGTAGGACGCGGCACGGATTTCCCCTTCCAGGCAGTGGGGTACCCCGATCGGGTATTCGGCGACTTTACGTTCACCCCCGGCAAGCGTCCGGGGATGGCGGCCCACGTGGAACAACAGGGAAAACTATGTTATGGAATCGACCTTCGCGGCCTGGATCCGGATCAAGTCACCTTCAGCCTGAAGTACCTGATCGATTTTTACCGCAAAGCGCCGTTTAAGGACCGGTTTATTTCCAGGCCCGATTTTTTCAATAAGCTAGCCGGAAATTCGGATCTTCAGCGACAACTTAAAGCCGGCTGGAGTGAAGAGGAGATCAGAAAGAGCTGGGAGCCGGAACTTTCCGCCTATAAGGAAATGCGGAAAAAATACCTGCTTTATGACTAGCAGGCAAGGGCCAGGCCTTCCTATAGGTATTCCAGCCTTTTCACGAACTCGGCTTTCCGCCGGGTGGAAATCGTGATCTCGGAACCGTCGGTCATTATGACCGTTCCCCCATCCCCTTTTTTGTACATCCGGATGTGGTCCAGGTTTATAATATGCGAATTGTGGACCCGGTAAAAATTATATCCCTCCAGCAGGTGCTCGAATTCTTTCAGCGTTTTTGAGATAATCTGCTTATCGCCATTCCGGAAATAAAACGTGGTGTAATTGCTGTCCGATTCCAGCCGGATGATATCGGTCAATTGAGAGAACACCATACCTTCCAGGGTGGGCAGCGCAATCTTATGTTTGGTGACTTGACCGCTTTTGAAGTTGTGCAGTAAAATATCGTATTGATTCTCGCTCCGTTGCTGGGACGCACGCTTTTCGCGGAAGCGCTGCAGGGCCAGGATCAATTCATCGGTATCCACCGGCTTCACCAGGTAGTCCAACGCGCTGCATTTGATCGCTTTCACCGCGTGTTCGTTGTAGGCGGTGATGAATATGACTTCAAAGTCCTTTTTCTCCACCTGATCGAGCATGGCAAAGCCGTTCATCACCGGCATTTCAATATCCAGGAAGACCAGTTCGGGTGAAAGCGATTTGATGGCGCGCAGCCCTTCCTCTCCTGAATTGCATATTTCAAGCACTTCGACATCGGCGCAATGGGTTTTCAGTTTATTAAAAAGCGAAGTGCAGCTTTTGAATTCATCGTCGATGATTACGGATTTTATCATAGTTTTATCATAGTAAAGGCAAATAGATCTCCACCTTGGTCCCTGCCGGTTCCCCTTCGCTGTCAACCAGGTCAATGGTCCGGACCCCTACGTTTACCTGATGGATCTGATTCAGGATCTCGATGCGTTCCCCGGTTACCTTCAGCCCCAGGCTGCGATGATGGGGGTTGTTTTTCATCCGGATTTCCTGCGCCAGTTCCCGCCCGATCCCATCGTCTTCGATGCAGCAATAAATTTTGTCTTCCAGCATCTGCAGCCGGATATCCAGTTTTCCGTGACCGCTTTTATTGAAAAGGCCATGGACGATGGCGTTTTCGACAAAGGGCTGGATGATCAGCGGCGGAACCGAATAGCCTTCGTCCACCAGGCGCTGATCAATCTGTATGTCGTAGCTGAACCGGTTATCGTAACGTATCTGTTCCAGTTGGATGTATAGTTCCAGCGCCTCCATGTCCTTTTCCACACTTACCAGAAGCTGCCGG
>JAJUHF010000126.1 GCA_029268045.1 Anseongella ginsenosidimutans | reverse complement strand
CGCGGAGGAAAGCGAGCCGGTAATAAATTTGACGTAGTCGGTACCCTGACTCTGACTTTTCCCCTCGGCTTCATCGCTGGCGGCGTCCAGTCCGCCGGTGCCGAAGCGGTTGGGGCGGAAACTGAATCCGATATCGGTATAGATCCCGGCAAGGAAATCCATGGTCCGCGCGCTGTCGGTAAAAACATTTTCCTCGGTCAGGTCGGAGACGGAGGTCTTGTCGAGAAAATCCCCTTTCTGGCATCCGGCAAAGAACAGCACTGCCAGACAGCCCGAAGCGTATATTATTTTCTTCATATCCTTCATGTTAAAATCCTATTTGCAGCCCCAGGTTAATTACACGCTGATTCAGGTAGGCATCCCCTACCGACCCGGAAGTGATTTCGGGATCCTGCTGGTAAAAATCATAATTGGTCCAGGTCAGGAGATTATAGGCCGAAAGATACAACCGCGCATTGTTAATATTCAGCGGAAGCCATCTGCTGGGCAGCTGATAACCCATTTCCACGGTTTTCAAACGCAGGTATTGTACATTCAGCAACCAGAAATTGGAAGGAAACGCTTCGCTGCTGTTGATTCCCGAAGGATTCGTGGTTAAGCGCGGGAACCTGGCGTTGGCCGCGTTCTGCGGAGTCCAGCGCTCCCGATGAATGGGTTGTAACTGTCCGCGAAACGGTTCGATGCCCATCCCGACCACGCGGAAGCTGTAACCGGTCGAACCCTGGAAAAGTACGCTCAGCGAGAATCCTTTGTATCCCATCCCCAGGGTTAATCCAGCCGTTGTATTGGGCAGGTTGGGCTTGCCGATGGGGCCCATATCGTTCTCGTTGATCACTCCGTCGCCATTCAAATCCATGTATTTCAGATCACCCGGCTGAATTCCGGCTATTTCCGGCTTTGCGCTCTCGGCGACATCGGCCTCATCCTCGTAGAACCCGATCCAGGTATAACCGAAAGGCTGGCCGATGGAATGTCCCGTGCGGGCAAGCCAGGGATAGCGCGGGGCGGCTTCATCCTGGAATAGGATTTTGTTTTTCGCAAAGGAGAACACCCCGGTGACGTTGTATTGAATCTGACCGAGGTTATTCCGGTAGCTGATCTGTCCATCCCAGCCTTTATTACGGACCCTTGCCACGTTGGTGGGAGAAAAGCCGATACCCAGGATGGCCGGAATGGATCCGCGGTATACCAGCTGATCGTACCGTTCGTCGTTGAAATGATCAATCGTAAGCGAAAGCTTATCGTTGAACAGGTTCATGTCAAGCCCTATATTCATGGATCGCTTCTTTTCCCAGGTTACATTGTCATTTCCCAAGGGGCCTTCCACAATGCCAATCACACTGGGATTCTCATTCGCCGCGGTTTCCCCGAAGGAATACCCACCGCCGCGATTGTAAATCTGTTCATATAGGTAACGACCCGAAAGCACCACGTCCGAACCCACCAAACCGTAGGAACCCCGAATTTTCAGCAAGTCCACAAAATCGAACGCGTCTTTAAAGAACGGCTCTTCGGAAATATTCCATCCGGCCGACAGGGCGGGGAAGAAACCATACCGTTCACTGGCCTGGAAACGGTCCGAACCGTTGTAGCCCCCGTTGAACTCGAACAAATATTTTTGCTTGTAGTCGTAGCCCAGGCGCAGGGTGTAGCCGCGGAAATTTTCCGGCACCAGTTCCCGGTAGGTATAGCTGTGCGAGTTCATCTGGGCCATGGAATAGACCCGGTGATCGCCGAAGGTGCGGTCGTAGTTCAGGTACGCCACGACATTTACCCGCTTCTCCGCCAGGTTATTTCCCGCCCCGAGATCAAAGGGATTCAGCCGGTGCCGATCGCTTGACCTACTGGCCGGATCCAGGGTATAGGATCCGTCTTCGGGATCGTAGTGGTACGCGGGCGGATTATCCCGGGTAAGGGTACGGACCAGGTCCACAGTACTTGCGTAAGCCACCTGGGCTTTCAGGGACAGACCCTGGGTGATCGCATCCAGCTTCTGCTCACCTCCGAACAGTAAATTAAAGTCGCTTCTACGGGTACGGAAATACCCCTTGGTTGCCAGGCGGGCATTGATCGTGGGCAGCCCCCGCGGCGTACCATAAGCCCAGGCATAACTTCCATCCGGATTTTTGACCGGCGCGGCATAAGGCCGGGTGACATCAAAATTCAGTATCTCGGCCATGACGTTCTGGGTAACGGAGGGGGCGAACAGCACCGAACTTCCGGGTTCATTGATCTCGCCGAACCTGCCGGTTACGTCCAAACGCAGTGTCAGGCTGGGAGTAGCCTGCACATCCAGGTTCGATCTGAAATTATACCGCCGGAAATAATAGTTGCTATTCACCTCGGCCCGTTCGTTGGAAAAATCCCGGATCAAACCGTTCTGCGCCAGGTATCCGCCCGAAATAAAATATTTCACCGCTTCCGATCCGCCGGAAATATCCACATTGGTATTGGCCTGAAGCGAGTACGGTTTGAACACCACGTCGTACCAGTTCACATCGGGGTGTCCGTACGGATCTTCTCCGGTCCGGAACAACTCCAGATCCCGCTCGGTAAATTCCGGCAACAGGCCATCGTTACTCAATGCTTCGTTGCGAAACAGGGCGGTTTCATAGGAATTCAGGAATTTAGGCTTCATGACCGGCTGTTGCATGCCCGATTCCATCCGCAGGCTCACCCTGGGTTCACCAAGCTTACCTCTCCGGGTGGTTACAACCAACACGCCATTCGCCCCTTTGATCCCGTAAATCGCAGTAGTGGAGGCGTCTTTCAGAATCGAAATACTTTCTATTTCATTCACGTTGATCTGAGCCAGTTGCTCGTAAGTATATTCGATATCGTCCACGATGATCAGCGGCCGGTTGCCTGCCGGGTTCAGCGAGCTCACCCCACGGATAAAATAATCGGAAGCATCCCGTCCCGGCTGACCGCCTCGCTGTTGGCTGAAAAAGCCGGGCACTCTTCCCGCCAGGGTATTCTGTACGTTGGCCGTGGGCACATTGCGTACCTCGTCCGCTTTGATGGAGCTGACCGCCCCGGTATTGGTGATCCGCTTGGTGGTACCGAAACCAACCACGATCACCTCTTCCAGCTCCTGCATGCTCTGCTGCATGATCACTTCCAGCCACTGTTCATTGGTTATGGTCAATTCCTGGTCCACGTATCCCACCAATTTGACAACCAGCGTATAGGGAGCTTCCCCCACAAAAGTGAACTGGAACTTTCCATCCACATCGGTCACCACCCCATTGGTAGGCCGGCTTTTTTCCGTGATCGCTACCCCGGGCATGGGCCCGGTCACGTCTTTGACGATCCCTTCGATGGTCCGTTGCTGCGCATGGGATACCAGGGGCAGGAGAAGACCTGTCAGGAGCAGAAAATGTATTATTTTTTTCATCACCATCCGGGATTTTGTATCATGTTATCGTTTTTTACATACTCGTTGTACGGGATTGGGTACAGGTACATTTTCGGAGCAATGAACTGGGCCTCCCGCACGTTGGTGCGTTGATAGTTGATTGCGCCGGTGGCACGGTTCATAATCATCCGCATCCCTTCCTGTGGCCCATACGCTTCTTCGGCGATTTTCCACCGACGGATATCCCAATAGCGCTGTTCCTCAAATGCCAGCTCGATCCTGCGTTCGTTTCGGATCAGTTTCCGCATATCGTCTTTGCTCAGACCGGCAGGAAGTTCAAAAGGAACCAGGCCGGCCCGCTCCCGAATGGCTTCCACGGCCTCGTAAACTTCCGGAACCGGCCCCAGGTATTCGTTAAGGGCTTCGGCATAATTCAGCAGGATTTCGGCGTAGCGGAACACCACGTAATTATGCAGTTCATCCTGGTAGGGCGGCGTCCGGGTCTCGTACCTGCCCATGAATTTCCGCATGTAATAGCCGGTGCGCGTTTGCACAATGGTTCCTCCCGGTTTATCCGCGCCGCCTTCAAAGGTTTCCACGGGGCGGTTGAACCACATGGCTCCATTATAAAAGATGGTGGCAGTCAGCCTCGGGTCGCGGTTCGCGTAGGGATTGTCCACATCGTATCCCGAGGCGGGATCGTCAATGGGCAAACCATTTTGCATGGGGAACGCGTCCACCAGGCCCTGAGTAGGACTTGTCCGGCCGGGCCCATTGACCCCTGCGGAAGGATAGCCCACCGGCGCATTGGTTTCTTCGATGTTTTTGCTGCGGCCATTTAACCGGGCCCAGATCACTTCCTTGTTTTGCCCCCGGTCATCGTTCTGCTGCAGGAGGAAAATGTCGACCAAGTCGGGATGCAGTTCAAATACATTCAGGTCGATAACTGCCCGGGCCGCTTCGGCGGCCAGGCGCCAGCGTTCGGGGTCGTAGGAGTCGTAACCAACCAGCAGTTTCTCCTGCGCGCTGCCTCCAATATTGCCCCCGTTGAACAGGGGACTTGCGGCATACAGCAGTACGCGGGCCTTCAGCGCAAGCGCTGCGCTCTTGGTGACACGCCCTTCATCGGCCCGGTTCACCGGATCCGGCCGGAGGCCGGGCAGGGCCATTTCGATCTCACTTAAAATATAATCAACGCATTCGGCAAAGGAACTCCTTGGAATTTCTAGGTCATCGTCCAAACCCCGGACCTGATCACCCATCAGGGGGACCCCACCATAGCGTTTCAGGAGTTCGAAGTAGAAGAAGGCGCGGATAAACCGGGCTTCCGACAGCCAGGCCTGCTTCAGGGATTCATCCCGCATCTGTACGACCGGGAAATTCGCGATGAAGATGGTGCTCTTGCGGATGCCTTCATAACACAATACCCAGGCATCATCCGGATTGAACAAGGGCGTGATGCCTCCCACGGTCATCTGATCCACCAGGCTTCCCGGATCCGAGGCCATGGCATCGTCGGTGGCTGCATCCAGCCGGTCTCCGGTTCCGCCTCCCGGGCCACCGATCCGGTTGTGCGCGTTGGGCAAAGCCGAGTACACATGATCCAGGTATTGGCGGGCGAACTGACCGGTCGGGTCGTTCGGATCCCACAAATATTCCGGCGTGAAGCGTTCCAGCGGTTCGGGCTCCAGGGTCCTTTTACAGGATGGGGAAACCACGAGCAGCACGGGTATCAGCCATATTATAATGCTTTTCCTATTCATATTCTACAAGTTAACATTAACGCCTGCATTGAATACCTTTTGCAAGGGATATGCACTTCCGTACACTTCCGGGTCAATCCGGTCGATGGCCGACTCGGTAAAAAGATTCAGGCCATTGGCAAAGATCCGTACCCTACCCAGTTTTAATCGGTCCGTGACGGAGGAAGGCAAGGTGTACCCAATATCCACATTTTTGATCCGGAAATAATTGCCTGACTTCACCCAATAAGAGGAAGTCAACCGGTTATTATTATTGAATTCGGTGGTAAGCCGCGGATAGGTTGCTGTTTCGGCCGTTTCAGGAGTCCATCGGTTCAGGTGGTGTTCGAAAGCCTGACCGGTATTCTGCGACAACGTATTGAATTCCCATTCTGCGGCGCCAGCTAACAGAATGCTCCGGTTATGGACTCCCTGGACCAATACGCTCAGATCAAATCCTTTGAAGCTGAATCCCAGGGTAGCTCCGTAGAACAACAGGGGTTTGGTACTTCCGATGGGGGCTTCATCGAACTGATTGATCACGCCGTCGTTATTCAGATCGCGGTATTTGATATCTCCGGGCTTCGGCTGGAATTCAGCGGGGACTGCGCTGGCAGCGATTTCTTCGACCGATTGAAACAGTCCATCGGCGATGTATCCGAATAATTGTCCAGCCGGTTGACCTGTCCGCCGGTTCCAGGCATATTCCCGTCGTACTTCATCCTGGAACAGTACTTTGGTTCTCAAGGTGGAGGCGTTCGCTCCGACAAACCAATTGAACGTTCCGATCCGATCCTGCCAGAGGAGCTCCACTTCCTGGCCGGTATGCAATTGCCGGCCGATGTTTTCATCAGGCCACATGTTTCCGATCAAGGCGGAATTTTTTCCGCGCTGCTGCATCAGGTCGAAATATTCATTCCGGAAGTATTCGCCGGTGAATTGTAAACGCTTATCAAACAAAAGAATATCCAACCCCAGATTAAGCTTGTCGGCCTTCTCCCAGGTGGCATACGGGTTAGCCACCGGAAACTCCTGGATCCCGTTCGTCAAACCGCTGTTCCAGGGATACCCTTGGAAGAAGTTATCGTCAAAATACTGCCTGCCGACATAGTATTGAGCATTCGCGTTGCCGGTTCTGCCAAAGGTCACTCTCCATTTCAGGAGATCGACCCATTCGACCTGGTCTTTGATAAAGGATTCCTCCGCCATATTCCATCCCAGTCCTCCGGCATAAAATACGCCGAAGCGGTTTCCAGGCATAAATTGGTCGTAGCCGCTGTAATTGACGGCTGCTTCCGCGAAATATTTTCCGTCCCAATTGTAGGAAACCCGGGCTGCGATGTTGGTGTATTTTTCCGGCAGGCGGGTAATCAGATCGGTTAAGGTAACCTGGCGCTGATCGGCATGAATGAGGGCGCTGAGGCCATGGGAACCGAATTTCCGATCCAGTCCCAATTGCACCTGGGCATACCAGTATTGGGCATTATTGGTCACCCGGAATGTATTCTGCTGATCGGCGATCGTTCCGAACATATTATATGCGGTATCGCCCGGGGTAATGATCATTTCATAAACCGGGAACGATTTGCTGCGATTCGTCGCGGTCGCAGTCATCACGGCGGTATTGGCCTGGATCTGTCCCCAAAGCCCTTCCAGCCAGTCGTCCATTTTGTACTTCAGTCG
>JAJUHF010000125.1 GCA_029268045.1 Anseongella ginsenosidimutans | reverse complement strand
GGATGCGTTCCAGAGCAGAAAACGCTGGTTGTAATCGTCGGAGTACCCTTTATTGTAGTGATAATTGAAATTGGTCGAAACGCGAAGCCCCTTCCAGAAGATAAAGGTTCCGTAAAAGGAAATGTTCTGCGAAAAATAATTCCGGTCCAACTGGGCCTGCCGGTTGTTCCGGGTGATGTTGTAATTGATGTTGGTGGAGGCTCCGAAATTGATATTCTCGTTGATGTTGCTATGGAGCGAAATGCCCTGGTTGATGCCGTAGGAGTTGGACCAGGTGCTTTCCCGGTTCAGAAATCCCACGTCGTGGGTATGGCTCAGCCCCGTGTTCAGGTTTGCATTTAATTTAAGCGCTTCAATGGGCCTGCCGTAGCTGGCGTGTGCGCGGAGGGCGTAAAAGCCGTTGATGTTCTCCGGCCGGCTGAACTGGGCGCCCTTTCCAAGAAAGATATGACCGTCAATGGTCGTGTCGCTGCTGGCAATAAACGTCGAGTTCACAATGCGGTTATTGGTCAGGTCGGCAGAAAAAGAGGCGAAGAAGTGCTGCTCGGTTTGCTGATTAAAGGAATTGTACCGGAGGGAAAAATTATGGCCGAATGCCTGCTTGAGATCGGGATTCCCCGTCCGGATGTTCAGCGGATTGCTGTTTTCGATCACGTTCTGCAACTGGGAGATCGAAGGCGCATCGGTATCGGTCCGGTAGGAAAACCGCAGTCGTTGCCTTTCGGCGAATTCATAGGAAACAGAAGCTGCAGGCAACAGACTGGTAAACGACCGTCCGGCGACATAGTTCTCAGGGAAAATCTGCCGATTCTCAATGTGGGCATTCTGGAATTCGGCTCCTATTTCAAAGGAGAACTGTTCCTTGCGATACTGATAGCCCATGCCCGCCCGGTGATACAGGTAATCGTTCAGGAACTCGTTGGACAGATCGGTGTTAAGCAGCTCATACTGCCCGGTAGCGACCAGGTAATCGTACGTTTCACGTTCGGAGCTGCTTTCGGTATTTCGCAGGCTGTAGCTGGCACGCAGGCGGCTATGGGTTCCCAGCGGTTCGGTATACGACAACCGCGTGGTAAAGCCCCAACCCCCGGAACGGGAGTTGCCCAGCTGATCAATGGTATCCAGCCGGTCCTGTTCCCCCTCGTTGAAAAACAGGTTTAACGAATTATTATTTGAAATGGCCCGGTTCGTATTGGACGAGCCGTCAATATTCAGTGAGATTGTCCGGCCCGGCTTGGAGAATCGGTGCCGGTAGGTGAACTGGCCCCCGAAGCGGTATCCGGAATTCTCAGAAATGTAATTCGTTTGGGAATTGTTGAGCGCTTCTCCCGTGGTCAACAGGGTTTCACTGAAGCTAAGTCGTCCCGAATTATGATTCTGGAACGAAAGATCGGGACGGAAGGAAATGGAATTCATCGAATCAATTTCATATTCAATCCGCAGATTCAACCGGTGATTGTAATTTTTGCTTTCCGATTGGGATTCCCGCATATTCAGCTGATTGGCGTTCTGACCCAGAATGTATTCCCTGTTGCTGAGTTGCTCCAGCTGGTTATTGGCCGAATTATAGAAATAGCTTCCGCGGATATCCATGTTTTCCAGCCATTCGGCGTTAAAATCCACACCCAGCGCGTTCGTCACCGTGTTGCCATTCCGGTTGCCTATATAAAAGTCGCTGCTCCCCCGACCCCGTCCGCTGCCCCCCATCACGCCCAGCAAATCCTGGTTGGAGAAGTTTTGCTGGTTCACGTTATTGGTCATGCCAATGACCGTATAGCGGTTTCCGCCGTTGCGGTAATTGTAATTCCCCGATAAGCTGTATCGGTCCTGATTACCCATCGCTGCATTCATCCGTCCGAATTTACCTACCCGACGGTCCGGTCGGGTGACGATATTCATGGTCTTGATCCGGTTGCCGTCGTCGAACCCGGTGAATTTGGCCTGTTCGCTCTGATCGTCGATGATCTGGATTTTTTCAATGATATCCGCCGGGAGGTTTTTCATGGCGATTTGCGGATCGTCTCCGAAAAACTCCTTTCCGTCAACCAGTACTTTCCGGATTTGCTCGCCCTGGGCGGTGACGCTTCCGTCCTGTCCCACTTCCACACCGGGCAGTTTTTTGACCAGTTCCTCCGCATCGGCGTAAGGAGGCGTCGTGTACGCGCCCGCATTGAATTCCGTGGTATCTCCTTTGATTTGAACGGGAATGGGTTTTCCCAGGACTTCCACCAGACCCAGTTCCGTGGTGTCGGTGTGCATACGGATCACGCCCAGGTCCAGATTCTGTCCTTTGCTGATCTTCAGATCCTGCCGGTACATGGCGTATCCCATCAGCTGTACGGTCAACAGGTAGCTGCCCTCCCGGAGCCTCCGGAAAAGGAAAGTCCCTTTTTCACCCAGTACGGTTTCGGCGATGGTGGAATCCTGCCCCGTCGCAAGTCGGACGTAGGCTCCCGGCAAAGGAGCTTTATCCACGCTGTCGGTAATCTGCCCCGAAAGGGTTGCTGTCTGGGCAAGGGTCGATTGCGGGCTCAGCAGCACAACGGCGGTCAGAAGCAGGATGCCGGAGAAAATAAAGCGGACGTACGTTTTCAAAGCATGAATATTCGTTGGTTCCCCCTTTGGAGCCTGTAATACCGGAAAGGTTTAAGCGGGTCCATTAGGTAACATAATTGTTATGTTTGGGCAGTCAGTTGCCGGGGAAAGCCTGCAATGAAGCAGGCCGGGTGTTGCATTACTGAAAACCGGGAGCTTTTCGTAATTTAGCTTCCTTAATTGTTGAAAATGATCAAAGGAATTATCAAAACGGAAAAAGGCGATATGCCGGTGGATTTCTACGAGAAGGATGCGCCGGGTACAGTGGAGAACTTTGTCAAGTTGGCTCGTTCGGGTTATTACGACGGAACGACCTTTCACCGGGTGATACCCGATTTTGTTATTCAGGGGGGCGATCCCACGGGAACAGGGGCGGGTGGCCCGGGTTATTCCATTAAGTGCGAGCTGGATGGCGATAATCAATACCACGACCGCGGCGTGCTTTCCATGGCGCACCGGGGAAGGGATACCGGCGGCTCGCAGTTTTTCATTTGTCACAGCCGGACCAATACGGCTCATCTGGACCGGAACCATACCTGCTTCGGAAAAGTTTCAGCTAACCTGGAAGTGATTGATCAGATCCGGCAGGGCGATAAAATACTTTCCATCGAGATCATAGAGGAGGAAGCATGAACCTGAAAGGAATTGTTTCAGTAACCGGAAAGCCAGGTCTCTACAAGGTGGTGGGGCAGAACAAATCGGGCTTTATTCTGGAAACGTTGGATGAGGCAAAGAATAAATTGCTGATCAATCCCAATACCCGGATCGCGGCCTTAAAGGAAATCACCTTATTCGGTCAGGGGGAAGATATCCGCCTGGTGGATGTATTCGAAACGATGAAGGCGAAGGCCGTGGAAACTCCCGTGCCGGCACCCAAGGCGGATAACAACACCTTGCGGGAATATTTCGGCACGATTGTACCGGAACACGATCCGGAAAGAGTATATGCTTCCGATATCAAAAAGGTCGTGAGCTGGTATGGCATCCTATCCGGACTGCCCTTGTTTGAAGAAGAAGACGAAGACGACCAACCGGAGCCGGAAGAAGCGCAGGAGCCGGAAGAAGAGAAGAAACAGGAAAAGGCGCAGAAGCAGAAAAAGGGAAAGAAACAGGAAGCGAAAAAGTAGGACTGCCCCAATCACTTGAAACGAAAGCGATGTCTGATTTTCTGAACGCGGTTCTGGGCGCGCTGCTGCTTGCCCTTCTTTTAAGCGCTTGCGAAGAAAGCGCATGCGATACCAGTACCCGCACTGCGGTTCAGTTGAAGTTTTATACGCGTACCACCGACAGTATTCCAAAGGACACGGTCATTAACCGGGACCTGGAGGGAATTTACGGGATCGGGCGCGAGGACAGCGTCCTGTTCGAGGGGGCCACGGCTACTTTTGTAACGCTGCCGCTTCCCCTGGAGGGAGACTCTTGTCAGTTTGTCCTCGAGTTTCCGACGCGGCAGGATACGCTGACACTTCGGTTCGACCGGCAGCTCCGGTACGTTTCCCGGGGCTGCGGGTTTGTCACCTGGTTTACCATCAAGGAGGCCGTTTCCACCGGGAATGAGATCCGGAACGTTGTTATTAAAGAACCCTCGGTAACTACATCGAATGCGGAGAATATTAAGCTGTATTTTTAGTCTGACCCTTGGGTTCGGCCTGCTTGCCGGGGAGCTGGTCGCGCAGGATACCTCCGGTGTTTCCCAGCCTGTGGATACAGTGGGTACGCCTCCAAAACCGAAACGCGTCGATACCATCCCCTGGGAGCGGAGCGGACTGCGTCTGGGCATCGACCTGCTGAAACCGATCCTTTCCTTTGTGAATAACCAACCCCAGGGGGGCGAAATTTCCCTGGACTACGAAGTGAAGAAAAATTACTTCGCGGTAGTGGAAGGAGGGTGGCAGCAAATGGAACTGGACGAAATCCGGTATAATTACCATACCCAGGGAATGTTCGGCCGGCTGGGTGTGGATTATAATTTCATGAAACGGAGACAACCCCTTTCCGGGGAAATGGCCTATGTAGGCTTCCGGTACGGATTCAGTGCATTCAGCATTCAGGCCGACAGCGTTTTGCTTACCGAAAAATATTGGGGAGATCTCCTGACCAGTGTGCCCAAAACCAATCTGCAATCCCATTGGGCCGAACTGCTGTTAGGCGTAAAAGCCGAGATCTCCGATAATCTCTTTCTGGGTTGGACCATCCGGGCAGGGTTTCTGCTCGCCGGCGGGGTAACCAAACGGGAGGTTGTTCCGATACGGGTTCCCGGTTACGGTAAAACGGAGAACAGCCCCGTATTCAGCTTTACCTATTCGGTCTTCTATCGATTTTAGCCTACCCGTGATGATAGGGTTCGTTTTTTAGAATTGTGAACGCCCGGTACAATTGTTCGATAAAATACAGGCGCACCATCTGATGGGAAAATGTCATTTTAGAAAGGCTTATGCGTTCATGGGCTCTTTCATAGACGGCGTCGGAAAATCCGTAGGGACCGCCAATCACGAAAACCAGCTGGGGAAGGCTCCTCATCATTCCCCCCTCCAGATAAAAGGCAAATTCTTCGGAAGTGAATGATTTCCCCCGTTCATCCAAAAGGACGATCCGATCGGTCGGTTGAAAGCTATTCAAAATGGCTGTTCCCTCTTTTTCTTTCTGCTGCTGCACGGAAAGATGCCGCGTATTCTTTAGGGCAGGAAGGGTGAGCGTCTGGAACGGGATGTAATGTTGCAGCCTTTTCTCGAACAAAGCAATTCCTTCCCGAAGATAATTCTCTTCGGTTTTTCCGGCTTGTATCAGTTTGATCTTCATGCTGCCGGCGCCCTGGCAGGCACGACAGGGGCTGGCCCTGTCGTGACCGCTAGTTTTGTTTTTGCTTGATCAGGTTCAATGCAGATCCCGCTTTGAACCATTCGATCTGCTGCTCGTTGTAGGTGTGGTTCACCAGGAATTCATCCGTACTGCCGTCGGCATGGTGTAAAACCACCCGGAGCGGTTTATTGGGAGCAAATTCGGTAAGTCCTTTGATGTCGATGGTATCGTCTTCCTGCACCTTGTCGTAATCCGCCGGATTATCGAAGGTGATCGCAAGCATACCCTGTTTCTTCAGGTTCGTTTCGTGTATCCGTGCAAACGATTTTACCAGGATAGCCCGCACGCCCAGGTGCCGGGGTTCCATCGCGGCGTGCTCGCGGGAAGAGCCTTCGCCGTAGTTCTCATCACCAACAACCACCGTTCCCACGCCGGCGGCTTTGTACGCGCGCTGTACAGCCGGAACACTGCCGTATTCACCGGTGAGCTGGTTTTTCACATGATCGGTTTTGTCATTGAAGAAGTTGACTGCGCCAATCAGCATGTTGTTTGAAATATTATCGAGATGTCCACGATACCTTAGCCAGGGACCCGCCATGGAAATATGATCCGTGGTACATTTTCCTTTTGCTTTGATAAGTAGTTTCAGACCGGTCAAATCGGTTCCTTCCCAGGGTTTGAAACCTTCCAATAACTGGAGGCGATCCGAGTCGGGCCGCACCACCACTTCCTGGTCGCTTCCATCCGCTGCCGGAGCCACATAGCCGTTGTCTTCCACGGCAAATCCGTTTGAAGGGAATTCAATGCCTTGCGGTTCGTCCAGTTTCACAGCTTGACCGTCCTCGTTTACCAACGTATCGGTAATGGGGTTGAAGGTCAGGTCGCCGGCGATCGCCAGGGCGGTCACAATCTCCGGAGAGGCCACAAAAGCATGGGTGTTTGGGTTACCGTCGTTCCGTTTTGCGAAATTCCGGTTAAATGACGTAATGATCGAGTTTTTCCGGTCGGGGTCGTCGGAGTGCCTTGCCCATTGCCCGATACAGGGGCCGCAGGCGTTGGCCAGCACCACCCCGCCCATTTCCTTGAAGGTATCCAGGAAGCCGTCCCGATCCACCGTATACCGTACCATTTCGGAACCCGGCGTTACTGTGTATTCGGATTTAACTTTCAGTTTCTTTTCCACCGCCTGCCGGGCAACGGAGGCCGCGCGGCTGATGTCCTCGTAGGAGGAGTTGGTACAGGATCCGATCAGCCCCACCTCCAGTTTGGAAGGCCAGCCATGGTCCTTGACGACCTGGGCCAGTTTGGAGATAGGCCAGGCCAGGTCCGGGGTAAAGGGGCCGTTCACGTGCGGTTCCAGTTCGGAAAGATTGATCTCAATGACCTGGTCAAAATAAGTTTCCGGATTGGCATACACTTCCGGGTCGGCTGTC
>JAJUHF010000124.1 GCA_029268045.1 Anseongella ginsenosidimutans | reverse complement strand
AGTTGAAGCAGCGTATTGGTCGAAGCCGTATGCAGCATCTGGGATAAACCCGCCAGCGCGATAAACAGCAGCGAAAACACGAGCATTCCCGAGACGGCAAAACAGACGATACTGATCCCCAGCAAAATCCCTGCATGGGAAACAATGCGTCTCATCGTCTCCCTGGACCGGCTGTTGGTTAGGTACAGCGCGCCCAGAATGGCTCCTACCCCGGCCGAGCTCATTAAATAACCCAGCGTCTGGGCATCGCCGCCCAGCACATCCTGTGCAAAGACCGGCGCCAGCGTACGCAGCGAAGCGTTGGCGAAACTGATGGCTGCCAGCAGCAACAGGAGGTTCCGCATGCCCCGGCGGGAGGCAATGTATCCGATTCCTTCCCGCAACCGCTCACGCAGGGTTTCCGTGGGAACGGCGTAATACACACCCGTACTTACGCGCATTAACAGCAAAGAGGTCATTACCGCGCCGTAGCTGATGCCATTGATCACAAAACACCATCCCTCGCCGGCCGCGCTGATCAGGATCCCCGCAATGGATGGTCCCACCAGGCGGGACAGGTTAAATATGGTGGAATTGAGGGCGATCGCACTGGCAAGCGCTTTCTTGTTCCGGTCCACCATTTCCACGACAAAAGCCTGCCGCATCGGAATCTCGAATGCGTTTATCACCCCCAGACTGAGGCTCAGGAGAATGATGTGCCAGATTTCCACCCAGCCGGCAAGTGTCAGAGCGCCCAGCAGCAGGGCCTGCAGCATCCCGAATCCTTCGATATAGATCAAGGCGCGGTGCTTGTTCCACCGGTCGGCGTATACGCCCGCCACCGGCGCCAGCAGTAAAATAGGGATCTGCTCACAGAAGGCCACCATGCCCAGCAGAAACTCCGACCCGGTAAGCTGGTAGGCCAGCCACATCATTGCCAGGCGCTGGATCCAGGTTCCGGTAAGGGATAAGATCTGTCCTGCTATAAAGAGGCGGTAGTTGCGGTGGAACAACGCCTTTTGTCTGTAAAAATAGAGCCGTATGTTACGGGTAATCTTTTTTGCAGTCATTCAGGGTGGACTTGATGTCTGAAATTACAACATGGTCCGGGGAAATAAGTTCGATCAGGCATGATTCAGATAAAAAAGCAACAGGAAAGCGGCATTGGTGCACGAGGCGGCTACGGCATTCATCTGCATCGCATAGCGGAAACTGGCCTGGGTCCGATCCTGCCATACCTTATGCCACCAATAGAGAAAATAAGCCATGACCGGTAAAAAAAACAGCTGCAGTATCCAGAAATGAATTCCCACATTTCTTTGCTCGAAATAGAAAAACAGCAGAACCTCCGCGGCCAAATAAAGGGAAGCGCTGAACGCAAAGGTGCCCATGTAACCCAACCGATAGCTGATCGTCTGCACGCCGTCTTCCAGGTCCTGGCGGTGCTGGTAGATTTGGGTAAGCGGATACAGACTGCCGAACAGCAAACTGCTGACCAGCATGGCTTCCCAGGGAAAAACCAACTCGCGCGAAACGGACACGCCAGCGAACACCATGAAATAGGTTACCGCTCCCTGAAATAAAATGACGGTCAGGAAACCGGTCAGCGGAAACTTTTTAAGACGGATCCCCCGGTAGCTGTAAGCTCGGGAGGCGGCGACATTCGCCAGCACACAGAAAGTAAACACAGCGCCCACAAGCAAGCTCAGGGCAATCCCGGCCGCATCCAGCAATAAGGTAAGGTAGTACAGATCCTTACCTGCGGGCGGCGGCGCTTTCAGCAGCCCAATGCTTTCCGTATCGCGATCCATGTAGCTGTTGTATCCATTGCTGGCCGGATAAATGAACAAATGCAGGATCAGGAAAACCAACGCGGCACGTCCGTAGTCGATTGCGCTTACCTGGCTTAATAAAAAAAAATAAACGGGCATCAAAAAAAACGAGAACGGAACGCGCAAAAGCAAAAGCGTATTTTTCCGGATTAGTGTCCGTGCCATAACCTGATTTTTTTAGAACGGCGCCGGCCCGTGCGTTTGGCGGATCAACCAATCAACCGCCCCGGGAAAGGGACGGAGCGTCCTCACCAGCAGGTTCGCGAGCGGTGACTGCAGGATCATCGATTGGATCATTCGCGCGGCACGCATACGGTCCGCAAACTGGGACTGCCAACGCACGCGGTACTCCCTTTCCATGGACTCCCTCGAAATACTTCCTTGCAGATACCGGCTAATGGGATCCAAAGCCAGTTTACTGCTGTGCAGCGCCATACTCATTCCATTGCCGCATAAAGGCGGGATCATGCCCGCTGCATCGCCCAGCATTAAAACGTGATCATTCACCCGGTTTCTGGGTGAAAATCCGATCTGGGAGACGGTGACCGGACGTCCGGTAAGCATCACCGCCTCCCTAAGGGCCTTCCCAAGCAGGGGGTTTTCCGAACGGATCCGCTCTTCGAGCCGGGTTATCGTATTTCCTGCCGCCCGCAGGTTTTTTTCGCTGGTAAGATAGCAAATGCAGTGTTTGCCTTCCTCTACCGGCGAAATGCCGCAGTAGCCGCGATGGAAACAATGCAATTCGATCACATCGTCCGGTTTATCGAGCCGCGCATGATACTTTACACCCACGTACCGGTCCGAGGCCCCCAGGTTTTGACCGCGCTTCCACTTCCGGTCGAAATTCGAATGCCTGCCGAAAGAAGCACAGCAAACCCTCGCCCGAACGGACCCTTCACTTGTCCCGATCTGAAAGGTCCCCTTTTCGAACCGCACCCCTTCCACCTTGGTGCCTTCCCGGATCTCCACGCCGCATGTCCTCACGCCGGCAGCCAACGCGCTGTCCAGCATGTATCTGCTTACGCCGATCCCTCCCGGTTGCAGTCCCCGGGTGAGAACGGCGCCATCGGGACTGGAAAGAAGCAGCTTTTGTATCCTGGGCAGGTCCCAGGACGAAAGGGGGACTCCCAGCCCGGAAAGACTGGCCACCGATTCCATCGCGAGGTATTCTCCACAGACTTTGTGAAACGGATAGGTTCTCTTTTCATTAACCACGACGCGGAATCCATTCCTGCCCAGCCAGGTAGCCAGCGAGAGGCCGGCCAGTCCGCCTCCTATGATTGCGCAATCGTAATATGAAATTCTCTTATGCATCGTGTACCGAAACCAGGTATCGAAAGGCCCACCGCCAACTTATCCGGTAATGCCGGAAGCCCGCTTGGTGCATCAGCGCCTCCCAGTCCTTCCTTGTAAAACCGCGCAATACGGACAGAGGAGCATCGTTTTTCACAAGGTAAGACCTGGAAAAAAGACCGGTGAGCAGCCGGATGGAGTGGAAGGCCACCCGATTGCGGTGCAGGTCGTTCATAAAAAAGCCTTTCCCAGCGTGCTGCCTCAGCCACTGAAACAGCTCCAACAATTCGCGATCGCCCAGGTGATGACAGAAAAGCGAGCTGAATACAATGTCGGGGCGCTCGGTAAAGGAAACCTGCCGGTAATCGGAATGGATGAACGCCGCTCCGGGCAGCTCCCTGCAATTGCTGCGGGCATAGTCGATGCAAGCCTTATTCAGGTCAATTCCGGTGTAACGGATCGTCAGCGGTTTCCGCTGCCTTTGGTTCCAGGCATGGATCGCTTTCAGATTATCCCCCCCGCCGCATCCGATCTCTGTCACCGAAAGGGCGCCTGTGCATTCAGGCAGGAAGGCTTTCAGACCCGCAATGGTTGTCCGGTGCCCGCCCAGCCAGGTATTGATCAGGTCGAGCTCCCGAAGGCAAATGCTCCAGTCTGCAAAGGGAATACCGGGGCTATCGATCAGCTCAGCCCGCCGGGAACGTCGCCCAAAATCGATTCCCTCCTGTTTGGATTTCGCGCTCTGCACGCTCATGTTGTTTCCAGTATCAATGTTTCCAGGGTTAGCCCGGGTCCGAATGCCGCTGCAAAAACCTTTTCCTGACTCCCATTGAGATTTTCCATGATCTCTTTCAGCACGAACAGGATGGTGGGAGAAGACATATTTCCGTAATTCCGCAATACCTTGTAGGAAGGAGCAAGCTGCCCTTCATCGAGGTCCAACGACTGCTGAACATTCTGCAGGATTTTCTTCCCTCCGGGATGAATGGCCCATCTTGTAATGCGTTCCCGCCCGATGGCCGCTTTTTTTAGCGCACGCTGCAGCAGGGGATCCATATTCTCCCTTACCAGCTGGGGGATCAGCCGGCCCAGGTGCATCAGGAAGCCTTTTCCCGAAAGCTCCCAGGTCATGTGATCTTCCCCGTCCAGGGCGATCTCCGAATAAAAGCGGGATAAATGCAACCCTTTTTCAGGGCAGTCGTCGCCGGTCACCAGCGTCGCTGCCGCACCGTCGGCAAACAGCAGGCTGGATGCGATGTGGTCCAGGGAATATTCCTGCTGAAAATGCAGGGTGCACAACTCGGTGCAGACAATAAGTACACGGGAATGCCGGTCGGCCCGGCAAATCGCGTCGGCCAGTTTCAAGGCATGAATCGCGGCATAGCAGCCCATGTAATTGACCGAAGTATGCTGAATGGTCAACGGAAGCCCAAGCTGTTTGATCAGACTGATATCCAAACCGGGCGCCGACATGCCGGTGCAGCTTACCGTGATCAGGCAGGTGACCCCGTTGAGATCGCCAGTCCGGGACAGGCATTTCCGGATGGCTTGAACACTCAAGCGGGTAGCATGCCGGTGGTACCATTGCATCCGCGTTTCCAGGTCGGGGAAGGAAGCCGTATCCGGCCTATTGGGATAAAAGGAATATCCGCCCGGAGAAACCGAGTAATCGGAAATAGCCGAGTATCTGCTTTCTATACCGCAATTCGCATAAAGACGGCGTATTTTTCCTACATCCGCCTGGGGGGGCCGGTACATGTCCAGCATAAACTCGAGGATATCCGACTGCCGGTGACGGTGGGGTGGCAACGCGGTGCCGATTGCTATAATTTTACTCAAATCCCGGAATCATTGGTTGACTATCTATCTACCGAAGAATTCAAAACGTATGCCAAGGCCGCCGGCGCCTCCGGGAAAACCGGCAAGGTTTTCGCACATCGCCAATTTCAAGAAGCACGATTCATGGCAAGACTGCGACATGTAAAAAGCACGCAACCTGGCTTTACGCGGAAACCGGTTCGGAATTCCTCCGCCCAAAAGGGAAAATCGGCGCGTTTCGCCTATTTCGATGAAAAAGGCAAACGGATCCGGGATCAGGAAACACGTAGCCGGATTGCCTCCCTGGTGATACCGCCCGCCTGGACCGAAGTCTGGATCTGTCCTTATGCCAACGGACACCTGCAGGCTACCGGCATCGATAGCCGGGGAAGGAAGCAATACATTTACCATCCGGACTGGAAAAAAGCCCGGGAGGAAAACAAATACGACAATCTGCTTGAATTCGGAAAACAGCTTCCGCGCATCCGGCGGCAGATCAACCGCGATCTCAGAAAACGTACGCTGGATAAAGACAAAGTTACCGCCATTGCCCTGACTGTCATGGAGGAAACCCTGATCCGGGTGGGGAACGTGCACTATCAGCGGGAATACGGATCCCACGGCCTTACCACCCTGCGAAATAAGCATGTAAAAATTAATGGCAATCAGGTTTCTTTCCGGTTCAAGGGGAAGAAAGGCGTATTGCATGAGATCGACCACCGCGACCGGCGGCTTGCACGCTTACTGAAGAAGGTAAAAGATCTGCCCGGACAGGAACTTTTCCAGTATTACGATGAAAAGGGGGAGCTGCAGAGCCTGGATTCGGGAGACGTTAACGAGTATATTTTCCAATGTACGCAATGTAATTTCACTTCCAAGGACTACCGGACCTGGGCGGGTTCGGTACACGCCCTGAAAGCCATCGCCGCATGTCCTCCGGATGAAAACCCGGAAGATTGCAGAAAAAGCACATTGGAGATTATAGAACGGGTCGCGGCGCTTCTGGGAAACACGCCGGCCGTCTGCAGGAAGTACTACATTTACCCAAAATTGCTGGACATACCGGGGCGGAAGAAACTTTTGGTTTTGATCAAGGCGGCGTATCAAGGCAGAAAACCTTCGTCGCCGTACGTTAGCAGGGAAGAAAAAGCCTTGTTGCGCATCCTGAAACACACGATTTCAAAATGAAGGGTCCAGGCGATGCAATGGCCCACGGAACGAAAGAAAAAAAGAATGACCTTCAGCTTCCGATCTGAAAGGTCATTCTCTCATAAGCAGTGATTGGAACCTGCTTTACCATTCCTGATATGGGTGCCTTATTCCGTTGGTTCGGATCCCTCGCCCATGGGCGGGTTCACCGAAGGTTCCCGGCGGGTCGGATCGTTTTTCTCGGGATCTTCCCGGTTGGGATCGTTTCGACGCGGATCGGGTTGTTCCTCCCCTTCCGACGCCGGCGCCCGCCCCGGTTCACGCTGTCGTGGCTGCGACTCTCCACGCCCGGGTTGTTGCTGACCGGGTTGTTGTTGCCCGGGCTGCTGTTGACCTGGTTGTTGCTGGCCGGGCTGTTGTTGCTGGCCGGGCTGTTGTTGCCCCGGCTGCTGTTGCTGACCGGATTGTGGTTGACCGGGCTGTTGACCGGGGTTTGTTGTATTGGGAGCTTCCCCTCTATTCTGCGGAGCATTGGCCTGGCCACCGCTTCCGCTTCTGTTTTCTGTATCCATGAACTTAAAATTATTTTCGCTTATTCACCTTGTAACCCGTCGCATCCCCGTACACGTAAATCATCTCCCTTGGGGGATACTCCTCCGTTTTCTGGGACCGCGCCTGACCTGCCGCTTTACCTCTGACCGGTTTCCCGGATTTCACCTTGCTCTGTGTTGATCTTGCCGGTTTCATTTGAGAGGGTATCATAAAATTTTTGATTTTTAATATGTATTTTAATATGTACCCTTGTTTACAAAATCCTGCCAGTCCCCAAGAAGGGCTTCCCGGT
>JAJUHF010000123.1 GCA_029268045.1 Anseongella ginsenosidimutans | reverse complement strand
CCACGCCCCCAGCCGGGAAATCCACGGCCCCGCCTGTTTCGCCTACCCCAGGACGAAGCGCTTATAAACCGCATGGGCTTTAACAACGAGGGTGTGGATGCGGCCGTTCTCCGGCTGAAAAAGAAAGCCCCGGGCGTGATTGTCGGAGGGAATATCGGCAAGAATAAAACGACCCCTAATCAGGAGGCGGTATCGGATTATCTGTATTGCTTTAACGCATTGTATGAATACGTAGATTACTTTGCGGTTAACGTCAGTTCTCCCAATACCCCGGGATTGCGGGAATTGCAGGAAAAAGGACCCCTCACGGAGATCCTGCTGGCGTTGAAGGATGCGAATCTCCGGAAGACCGCGCAAGCCCCCCCCGCAGGTACGGCCCGGCCGAAACCCATCCTGCTGAAAATTGCGCCTGATCTCACCGGACAACAGCTGGACAACATCATCGACATGGTGAAAACCAGCGGTATCGACGGGGTGATCGCAACCAATACCACCATTTCCCGGGAAGGGCTTCAAACGCCTAAACGGAAATTGGAGGCCGTTGGCGCGGGCGGTTTAAGCGGAAAACCTGTCAAAGAAAGGTCTACCGAAGTAATCCGGTACCTGGTGGAAAAATCCGGCAACGCTTTTCCTGTAATTGGGGTGGGCGGGATCCATTCACCCGAGGATGCGCTGGAAAAACTGGATGCCGGAGCATCGCTGATCCAATTGTATACCGGGTTTATTTATGAAGGCCCCGTCCTGATCAAGCGCATCAACCAGGCCATTCTGCAGCGCTCTTCCTCCTAAAGCGGAGCCCTTTACTACGACCGGGGAAATAAAAATGCCCGTCCACAACAACGGAACGGGCAAGGGAAATAAGTTATAAGAAAGGATCCGTTATTTTTTCAGTTCAGCTTCCAGCCCGGCAAGTACTTCGCGGTTCTTTGCAATCTGGCTGTTGGGGGATTCAACGGAACGATCCTCTATCTCCAGACTGGTCCGGAGCCGGATGTCCGCCTGTTCCCGTTTTGCAACCACTTTATTTTTGCGATCTTTCCTTTTTAATCGTGTTACTGCCATTTTGTTACGTATTATGAGGTCGGGAGCGGATTCGAACCGCTGTATAAGGTTTTGCAGACCTCCGCCTAGCCACTCGGCCACCCGACCCTGTTGTTTTAGGAGTGCAAAAGTAGAGAATTCATTTTAGAATAACAAGCCGCGCAGCGGTTTTAGCTCCCCTTCCGCCTGATCTCCGAGCAGATTACCGCAGCCGCCGTAGCGACATTGAGTGATTCGGCCCGGCCGAAAGCGGGAATCGTCACCGGATGGGTAATGTACGGTTTCAGCTGCGGTGTGATTCCCTGGGATTCGTTGCCAAGCAGCAGAATGCCGGGCGTTCTGAAACCTGTTTCATACAAGCTTTCTCCATTCAGCAAGGCACCGTAAACGGGAACATCCGCCTCGCGGAACGTTTGAACCAAATCCCGTTGTTGTAACTTCACCCGGAAGATCGACCCCATGCTGGCCTGCACCACCTTGGGGTTGAAAAACTCAACGGAGTCCTCCGACGCGATCACCCCGGCCATTCCAAACCAGTCGGCGATCCGGATAATGGTCCCCATATTCCCCGGGTCCTGCAGTTTGTCCAGCGCCATCCACATCGCCCCGGGACGCCACTGTTCCGAATCGTCCTCAACCGCATCCTGTGGAAGATAAGCCACGGCCAGCACCTTATTGGGACTGCGCTGGGCACTCATTTTATGCAGTTCACTTTCCGTTACGGCGGCAATTTTTATATTTTCAGGAAGTTTTGCTGATATTTGCAGGGAAGGCAAATAAGTTTCGAGAGCATAAATAGCATACAGGCTGAAGCCTGACGTTAAAAGTTCGTTCACCATTTTTGTTCCTTCAACGATGAACAGACCGTGTTGTTCACGGTACTTTTTTTGATGCAGCGATTTAATAAAACTTATTTCAGATTTTGAGGCCATCTGCTAATTTTTGCTCGACAACAATTATACTCATTTTAGCCGGGATCCTCGTCCAGAGCTGTAAACCTACACGGTACCTGGATGAACACCAGGCCCTGATCCAAAAGGTAAAACTGGAAGGATTCGAGAAGGACCAGAAGGAAATCCGCTCCCAGAGCTATTCCCTGATCCGGCAGAAACCGAACCGATCGGTGCTTGGCCTGTTCAAACCCTATCTGGGAATCTACAACCTGGTCAATGTCAAAAAAGGACGGTATAAGGACACCCTGCGCACCGACATCGGCGAACCTCCCGCCATACTGGATACGGCCATTACCCGGCTGTCGGCCGAAGCGATCGGGATTTACCTGCAGAAAAAAGGTTATTTCAATGCGGGGGTAAGCTTTTCGATCGATTCCTTGGGTCCCAAAAAAGTGGGGATCACCTATCGGGCCGTTCCAAACCAGGCTTATACGGTTCGCGAATACGATATGAGCATACCCGATACGGCGATCCGGAACCTGGTGCAGCAGTACGAGTCGCTGATCGATTCGGGTATGAACTACGACGAATACGTCCTGGGCGAGGAGCGTGAACGCATTGCTAGCGAGCTGAAAAACAACGGGTATGCGGAATTCCAGAATGTATACATTCAATACGACGCCGATACCGCGCTGAACAACAACCAGGTCGATCTCACCCTGCGGGTGGAGAACCCGGTTGAAGGTCAGCACACGGTATATCATTTTAACAATACCTTCATTACCATTCATCCCAGCGAGGATAACAAACCGCGCGCGGACGCCGATACCATAAACTACAAAGGCAACTATTATTTTGTGGACTACGAAGGGAATTACCATCCCCGTACATTCAACAACAGCACCTTTTTGCAGAAAGGGCAGATTTATGCCGAAACCGACCGCAGTCTTACCTACACCCGCCTGGGGGACCTGGGCATATTTAAATTCATTACGATCGATTTCCGGAAAAACCGGCAGGACAGCACGCTGCTGGACGCCTATATTTCATTGACCCCTTCCAAGAGACAATCGCTTGCGCTCGAGGGCGAACTGACGCTGATCGGAGCCAGCCTGGGCGGACTGGGGGGCTTCACATACACCAACAAAAACCTTTTCCGGGGTGGCGAACTCTTCGAGCTGCGCTTCCGCGGTGGACAGGAAAGCAACCTCCGGCAGTTTGAAGTCAACAGCAGCATCGCCTTTCCCCAAATGCTGCTTCCCTTCAATTTCACCCTGGGCAAATACGGGATGCCCCGCACCAAACTTTCCTTCGATTACCTGGATCAGCTTGAATTCAACCGGTACGCGCTGCGCAACTACAATTTCTCCTTTGGATACGAATGGAAGGAAACCCGCTCCAAAAGCCACTACGTAGCCCCCATCAAAGTGGGCGTACTCCGCTCACTGATCAATCCGGATTTTGAAAACCTGTTGATCGAACAGGGTAATATAGAGCGTGTTGCGGAACTGAATCCCTATTTCAGCCTGGGCTCTTCCTACACCTACGTTAACGGCGCGCCCAAACTGCTGGAAGGCGGGAACTTCATCTATTTCAGGGGGAGCATGGAAGTTTCGGGCAATACCCTGAATCTGTTCCACAGAACGTTCGGGGGCCCGCAAAGCGATTCAGGAAACTACTACATGGTGGCGGGATTACGTTACCCGCAATACATCCGGCCGGAAGCGGATGTCCGCTTTTATCGGAGAGTCGGCCCGAGGGAACAATTGGTATTCCGTCTGAACGCAGGAGCCGGCTACGCCTACGGGAACAATCCCACCCTACCCTATCAGCGAAAATTCTTCATGGGCGGCGCCAACAGCATCCGCGCCTGGCGGACCCGGACGATCGGGCCGGGTAACTTCAATTATTATCAGAGCCAACCCGAGGGCGACCGGAATCTCGAGTATTTTTACCGGGTGGGCGATATTAAGCTGGAAGGAAACGTCGAATACCGGTTCCGCATTCTGGATGACTTTTTCTTCGCCAAACTCAACGGCGCCACCTTCGTGGACATCGGAAACATCTGGGACTTTTCGGACGACGATCCTTCCCGGGTGTTCCATGCCAATGAGTTTTATAGGCAACTGGCTGTGGGCGCCGGATTTGGACTCCGGTTTGACATTGATTTCCTGGTTTTCCGGCTGGACTTCGCCGCGAAAGTGCACGATCCCCAATTCAGCGGAAAGCAAGGCTGGGTAATCGGGAAAGTCGGCGACAAAGCCTTTAAGGAGCAATACAACTACAATTTCTTCAATCTCACACTGGGAATCGGATACCCGTTCTAGCTCAGAACGGAACGATCATCTGAAGCAGCCCATTCACCCATTCCTTGATCCCGTCGAAAAAGGAACTGAGGGAGAGTCCCCTGCTGCTGTTGAAATAAAAAAATGCACCCAGCAGCAAAACAACCAGAATGATCAGCCGCCGGAAAAACATCCCGATCAACACCAGTGCGAGTGGAACCGCCACCAGCAGCACCAGCGGTATGTGAAGTACCGTGAACCCGTCGACAAAACCCGGATACACATAGAATAAACGGGTACGACTCCGGGCTTCGCCTTCATATTTCACATACAGAAAAGTCGATGATACCAGGTCCCGGGGGAACGATGCCCGGCCTTCCCTGAAATTCATTTCCACCTCAAATCCATTGACAGAAAAAGGTAGCGATCCGCTGAACTCCCGCTGGGGATCGCCCGAACCATCGAGCGCAATCAATTCGATGCTCTCCCCTTCCCGGTCCGATTCGCGTACCGTAAAATCGCCGATCTGCGCAGAGAGCGAAGCGGTTGAAAACAACAGTAGAATTCCCGGGATCAATGCCGACAGGTACTTATTCATTTGCCCTTTTATTATAGATCAGGTAACCGATATGAAATAAAACGCCCAGCTTCCGCTGCGGATCGTCGTAATAGTTGACATTGAGCCCAACCGGCCCCACCGGGCTATGATATACCAGGGCAGCGTTGGCAGCCAGGGAAAACTCGCTGAGATCGAAATCCCGTTGGCTATACGGCTTAAACACGTAGCCTTCCATACGCAGATCGATGTTTTCATGAAAGCTGATGACATTTCTCAAGCCTAGTGCCGCGTACTTCCGCGCCCGAAGGCTTTCCAGATACAGAGATTTACTGTCGGTAAGTGGGTAAAATACCGGGGCCATCAGCATCGAATTCCTGGAATTCCCAAAATCGGGCTGGTTACTCCATACCGCCTCAACCAGGTATCCGAGCTGGGAAAAACCCGTGGTCCTGAAATAATCCTCGTAACGCAAGCGTGCCTGCAGCCAGTTTCTGGCTTCCGACCCCGTACTTTCGCCCTGACTGGGCAGGAATCGTTCCTTTCCGCTGAATGCATAAAGACCCAATTGAAACCGGTGTCCGCGGGATGCATACTGTTTGCGGTTCAGCGTGTTCCGTTCAAAGGCCGCGCGAAATTTATACCCGTCGAAAACGGAAAGATCCAGCGGACCGGCCGTGACCGCTTCGTCCAGATAATATTTGTTGTTCAGCCGGACTGCCGCGGCGCCCAGTTCGTACCGGCCGTTATTCCTGCCGGGGAAGCCAAGAATAAATTCCAGCTTCCGGTCATTCTGATCAATGTAGGTCGGGGTCAGGTCTTCAATGAAAATCTCACTGCTTCTGAAATAGTTCCAGTGATTGTAAATGAAATCGAGTTGAAGGAAGAACGGAATCCGCCAGGGCACATCCATCCGGGCCGCCAGCCGGGCCGATTCATAAAACCTTCCCGAATAAAACGACGCACCGAAGGTATAGGAGTTGCTTCGCAGAATATTATACTGTAATCCCATAAACGCGTTGCTTATGGGCCGGGTGGAGACATTTCCCCCGAAATCAACCAGAAAGTTCCGCTCCGGGGTCACCTGGAGTTCAAACCGATAGGTATTCTCCAGGGAATCGTATATCATGCGCGGGTAAACCGTTTCAAAATTGTCGTCCGCCACCAGCCGGTAATATCCGTTTTTTATATCCTTTAAAGAAAGCGCACTTTTATTCTGACGGAAGATCCGCTCAATATACCGCCGCTGCTCGGCGCCGGCCCCTTTGATGCTGATATCCGAAAAACGGATCGGCGGGAAACGGTTATTAAACTCCGACCGTCTTTCCTGCAGGGAATCCGGGCTGACCCGGCGGGAAATCAGGCGTTTGATCCGGGGCATCTGTTGCAAGGTAGCCTCATACCCCGCTTTGACATAGGCTTCCACCGGCTCAAAATCCGTTGCACTGAAACTGCTCAGGTCGGGATTGATGAAGACCCCGTTCTCGCCCAACTGGGTGGAATCCGATTTGGAGAGAAAAAGAAAAACGGTGATGCGAGAAAGCAGCTGCTCATCAATGTCGGCGGGGTATTCATTATACACCTTGGCCGAGGTATTGCTTCCGATGATCACATCGGGCGAAAACTCCTCCCGCATAACATCGACGGGAAAGTTATTGTATAATCCGCCGTCAAACACATATTTTCCCTCGATCTGGATCGGCCGGTAAAAAAAAGGCACCGATACCGTCCCCCGCAAGGCGTCGCTCAGGCTGCCTTTCCGCATCACGATTGCGTTCTGCGAGAATATATCGGCTACCATGCATCGGAAGGGTACAAACAGGCTATCAAAATCAAAGCCGGCATTCGCCGTGGGCTGACCCAATAACTCCAGCAACGCAAAATTCATGGGAATGTCGGTGGCGATGGTGGCCCTCAAACGGGGCCGGAAAGTCGAATCGATCAATACTTTGGCGCTCAGAAAAGAAGGAGCATCCGGATTTTTCTTGAAAAAATGCCTGTAATCGCTCTCGAACCGCCCGTTTATCCAATTCTGAAAATCACTGCTGGTCGCAATGTATTCAATCTCGAATGGCGAGTACCCAGCGGCGTAAAAACCGCCCACTACCCCACCCATGGACGTCCCGGCAATGTAGTCAATGGGGATGCCGTTTTCTTCAAACGCTTTCAGCACGCCGATGTGCGCAAGTCCTTTGGCCCCTCCTCCACTAAACACCAACCCCACCTTTTGTCCCAAAAGCGACGGCAAAGGCCAGATCGATACGATCAGAAAAAACGTTATTCGAAACCGTTTATGCATATACCAGCTTTCAAGGCCCGCAACAAATATACTAGTCATAAGCCGTTTACCCAACCCACCCACTTCTGGCGCGCCTGGCTGGCGACATTGATTTGTGGAATTCTG
>JAJUHF010000122.1 GCA_029268045.1 Anseongella ginsenosidimutans | reverse complement strand
GGAACCGAATAGCCTTCGTCCACCAGGCGCTGATCAATCTGTATGTCGTAGCTGAACCGGTTATCGTAACGTATCTGTTCCAGTTGGATGTATAGTTCCAGCGCCTCCATGTCCTTTTCCACACTTACCAGAAGCTGCCGGGAGTTTTCCAGGACCAGGCGCAGGAGTTTGGAAAATTTATTGAGAAAACGGCTCGCCTCTTTCTCCTGCTTCTCCAGAATAAAAGCTTCCAGGGTATTCATGGAATTGAACATGAAGTGCGGATTCATCTGTGCCCTCAGGGCACTCATTTCCGCAATGGCCAATCGCCGTTCGTAGTCTCCGGCCATTTGCTTTTTTCTTTCGTCTTCAATTTCCTTGTTTTTCCGGATGACTTCGCTTGTGCGCTCCTTTACTTTCTGTTCCAACTGCAGGTTGGCCTCCTGAATAATCGCTTCGTTCCGTTTTAATTCCCTGATGTATGCTTCCTGAATACGTTGACGGTCTTTATTGGTCTGCCACATTTTATAGCCCAGTCCCATCGAGAAACACAGTATCTCGAGGAAGAATCCGATTTCCAATATATTGTAGGGGGAAATCGCCATGCGCGGCCGGACAAAATTCACCAGGATCATGCAGGCTACCGCGGCCGCCATGAAAATGATCATGCCCACAATCAGGAAGGGCGCGTAGGGGGTTTTGATATGAGTCACCAGGCGATAAATGAGCAACATGTAGGCCACGATCATCAGCGCCGATATGCCCGTCCAGGCCTTTCCGACCGTGAGCGCATCGGCAGTCAGCAACTGATAGATTACCGTGGCCACCAGCACCCCGGCAAAGGTCAGGTTCATCTGAAGAATCTTCCGATGCAGCCAGGGATCGGTTTTTTTCAGATCCAGAAACGCGCTTACAAACTGGTTGTACGCCATGTAAAAGAGCAACTGAATCGGATAATTCAGATACAATCCGATCAAGGGAAACTCGCGGAACACGTAATTGACGTAAATGTTGGACTGGATCGTGGAAGAAAGGTACAACATGATCCCCAGCATATACAGGGAATAGTATAGATACACCTTGTCCCGGTTTTGCACGTAGATCAGCATCATAAACAGAAGCATGACGCAGACGGCCCCCTGGAAGGCAATCGATATGTTATTTCTGATCTGAACTTTCCGGGTGAATTCGTGGAAGGATTTATCGGATAACAAACTGAAATCCAGCTGCGGGGGATAGCCGGAAAAGCGGTTCTGTATTTTTAGAAGCAGGGAAGCGGTATCGGCTGAGGGCGGGAAGTTAAACTGCATGGAAGAAGAAAAGGAATCCATCGCCCGCTGGGAGGCCGGCAGCAGCGTCCCGGATTTACTGACCTGGGGCGCATTCCCGTTCCCCGGCAGAAAATATCCTTCGGTAATGTCGTTCCATCCGTTGGAGACATTGATGCGCGTGATCGAATCGGTATCTTTGATTAGAAGCAGATGAATCCAGTACGTCATTGCGGGGTCTGTCGGGTAGGTGGCGGCCACCACCGGCTGAAATTCATCGAGACGGTCCAGGATGGCATGCACGGTGCAGTTGGCACAGCTGGTTTCAAGCGCATACACGGTATCCCGTTTCAATTTCTTGCCGATCTTGGAAACGTATACCGTATCCGATGGCAGGAAAGCGGCCAGCGCTCCCGAGCCGTACGCAACGAGCAGGAACAGGATAACACTCAACCTACAAATAGATACAGACCGCATAACTCTCTATCATGAAGTTACAAAATAAAATAAGAAATAACCCAAAATAAGAGTCCTGGGCTACAAAAACGGAAAAGTGTCAAATAACCCAAGAAGCCACGCCTTATAGAATACAAGATAGAAAATGAAGAGATCGGTGACAAAATGGATCGCAACCGGAAGCAGCAGGCCCCCGCTCAAGCGCCTCAGCACGCCCAGTACGGTACCATAGGAAAAAGCCATAATCACTCCGGATAAGCCGCTTGGGATCCCTTCGATGTGGATAAGGCCAAAAACGAGCGCCTGCAGCAAAATGGCAACCCATTCGTTCCGGAAGGAAAGGCTGAGTGCATCCTGATAAACTCCGCGGAAAATGACTTCCTGCGTGAGCGCGTTGATGGTCGCAAAGAGGAGGGCGAAAATGACCAGCTCAATGTAAAATATTTTTGGGTGGAAAAGGTAGACGTAATATTCGACCGCATTGTCGGAGTAAATTGTCCACAGGTATAATGCCGGCAGGCTAAAGGCCAGGATCAGCAGGGCAGCGAGCAAGGGGGTTCCTGTTCGCCTGCCCCATCGGTACCAGGTTATGGTCTTTCTCAAGGGGGGCACCGCCAGCACGACCGCCAGGTAAGACAGAAAGGGAGGCAACAGCCCAGTGGGCAGATCCGCAGGCCAAAAGGGCGATTCTTTCCAACCGAATAACAATAAAAAAAATAGCGCTAAATGAACAACGAAGTACGTTCGGCGGAAAATTGCAATGCCCAGAATAAGGCCCCCCACAAGCAAACCGGCACCAGGTATCCAGGCATTGTCGACCCCAAGAAAAGGAAATAACAGCAGCCCTGCTGAGACAACAGAAACGCATAATACCAATGTCGCCTCTATGTTACCGGGAAATTTGGACATTTAAGCCGGAATAGCTAATTTCACGTAGCTAATATTAAGAATGATGAAAAAACGCACCAAACTTTTGCTTCTATTCAGCTTCCTGCTGCTGGGTAGCCAATTCCTCTTCAGCTGTCAGCCACCCCGGCAGGGCGATGCTGGCGATGAAATCAAATCCCGGGGAGAAAACGGATTGCGGATCTTTACCAAGTAAGAACCGCAGTCCTATACCAACATTCTGAGCGGATCTTCCAGCATCGACTTCAATGTCTGCAAGAAAGCCGCTCCGGTTGCTCCATCAACAACCCGGTGATCGCACGATAGGGTCATCTTCATTTCATTACCTGGCGCAATGGTGCCGTCATCCTTAACTACAGGCACTTTCCGGATGCCTCCCACTGCCAGAATACACGAATCCGGCGGATTGATGATTGCCGTAAATTCTTCTATTCCGAACATTCCCAAATTGGAAATGGTAAATGTACTTCCTTCCCAATCGGACGGCTGTAGTTTTTTGTCCTTCGCTTTCTGGGCAAATTCCTTCACCTCCGCTGCAATCTGGGAAAGCGATTTCGCATCGGCAAAACGCACGACAGGGACCAGCAGGCCTTCGTCCACCGCCACAGCCACGCCGATATTGATGTGGTGATTGTAGCGGATCTTATCGCCCAGCCAGGACGAATTGACATTCGGATGCTGTCTGAGGGCGGCCGCAGCAGCCTTGAGGATCAGGTCATTGAATGAAATTTTGACCGGAGACAGCTCATTTAACTTGGCACGGGACTCGATGGCTTTGTCCATATTCACCGTCACGGTGAGGTAAAAATGCGGAGCCCCGAATTTGCTTTCAGACAGACGACGGGCAATGGTTTTCCGCATCTGGGAAACCTTTACCTCCTCAAAGCTTTCCTGACCGGCCACCACGGCGGCTACTCCGGGTTTTGATTCAGCCGCAGCAGGAGCTGCTTCCTCCGGCTGATAGGATTCCACGTCCTTCTTCACAATCCGGCCACCGGCAGCGCTTCCCTTCACTTTGGAAAGGTCTATTCCCCTTTCCTTGGCAATTTTGCGTGCAAGCGGAGAGGCTTTGATGCGCTTTCCATCGGTCTCTTCCGACACTTCCCCTTCATCGTCATCCTCCGCGGGCTGTTGCTTTTCTTCCTTTTTCTTCTCCTCTTGCTTCTCTTCCTGATCTTCCTTTTCGCCGGAGGTCGCTTCCTCTTTTGCTTCTGCTTTTGCTTCTGCGCCGCCTGCGGATTTCTTTTCTTCTTCTTCCAGCAGGGCTTTGTAGTCTTCTCCTTCTTCGCCCAATACGGCGATTATCCCATCCACCGGCACTGCATCCCCTTCTTCAGGTCCAATGTATAATAACGTTCCTTCTTGGAAGGACTCAAAATCCATGGTAGCCTTATCGGTTTCAATTTCCGCTACCAAGTCTCCTGAGCTAATTTTATCGCCAACTTTTTTATGCCATTTGGCCAGCACACCCTCTGTCATGGTGTCGCTCATCTTCGGCATTCTAATAATTTCGGCCATGCTTATCGTTTTTTAGTCCAAGATAAATGGATAATCTTCCTGGGCGTATACGTCCTTGTAAAGTTCATCCGCGTCGGGGAATGGGGATTCTTCGGCAAATTTAACCGAGTCCTCCACTTCCTCTTTCACTTTCGCAGCAATTTCCTCAAACCAGGCTTCGTCCGCATATTTCTTTTCCAGGATGGTGTTCTTGACAATCTCAATCGGGTCTTTCGCCTTGTACTCCTCTACCTCCTCTTTGGTCCGGTACCTTGCCGGATCCGACATGGAGTGCCCCTTGTAGCGATAGGTACGCATTTCAAGGAAGGTAGGCCCTTCGCCCTTGCGCGCCCGCCGTACGGCCCGGTCCATGGCTTCGTGTACCGACTCGCAGCTCATGCCGTCCACCGGTTCGGAAGGCATGTCGTAGGCCAGTCCGATCTTATAGATATCCGTCACATTGGTCGTGCGCTGAACGGAAGTCCCCATGGCGTAACCGTTGTTTTCACAAACGAAAACTACGGGAAGCTTCCACAACATGGCCATGTTAAAAGTTTCGTTTAAAGCACCCTGTCTCACAGCACCATCGCCCAGGTAGCAGATGCATACGTTGTCCGTTCCCTTGTATTGCTCGGCAAATGCGATGCCGGCGCCCAGGGGGATTTGTCCACCTACGATGCCGTGGCCCCCGAAAAAGTAATGCTCCTTGGAAAACAGGTGCATTGAACCGCCCTTCCCTTTGGAGCATCCGGTAGCTTTTCCGTACAATTCAGCCATCACAGCCCGGGCAGACACGCCCTTGCCGAGCGCGTGCGCGTGATCACGGTACGCGGTAATGATCGGATCTTCCTGCCGGATAGCCGAGATGGTTCCCGCCACCACCGCTTCCTGACCGATATACAGGTGGCAGAACCCTCTGATCTTTTGTTGTCCGTAAAGCTGTCCTGATTTCTCTTCGAAACGCCGCATCAGCAGCATGGACTCATACCAATACAAATACGTTTCTTTGGTCACAGGCACGGCGCCTGCATCCTTTTTAGCTTCAGTCGTTGAACTCATATCCCGAAATCATAAGAAGGGCAAATGTATCAAATAATTTTGATGAGGCCATACTAAATTTAAATAAGAGGCCGTTTTTTAAGGGAACATTGTTATTTTTGCACTCCAGCAAATAGCCGTATGCTAAAAACATCCGTTTTTACGATATTATTATGCATAGGCCTGAAAGGATGGGCCCAGGAAAAAGTACCCTTTGCTCCTGTTGATCAACAGGATATAAAAAAAGTATTGCAGGCAGCCGAGCAGGACTCGCTGTCAAGGAAGTATTTTACACACCTCCTTGGAGTACCTGTCAATTATAATGCCAATCTTAAATTATACGACTTCATCCAGGAATGGATGGGTACGCCGTATCGCTATGGCGGGGACAGCAAGCGGGGCATTGATTGCTCCCGGTTTGTAAACCGTGTGTACGAGTTCGTTTACAACTCCGTGCTGGGAGGCAAGAACTCACGCGATATTTACAGTGAATATACCGAAACCGTCTCCACCGACGAGCTTCAGGAAGGCGATCTTGTGTTCTTCAAAATCGGCCGACGATATATTTCACACATTGGGATCTATCTCGGCGACAACAAGTTTGTGCATGCTTCCAGAAGCGAAGGAGTTACCATCAGCGATCTGGACGAACCGTACTGGAAACGCTATTTTTACAAGGCCGGCCGGCTGATCAGTCAGTATTTTTAGGAATCATTCCGGGACCGGCGGCAATTGCTCGTCTTTGATCCGGACGGTCCCGTCCGCGTCTACTATTTTAGCTGATATGGAATACAGACAACTTGGAAAAAGCGACCTGAACGTTTCGGTGATTACCTTTGGCGCCTGGGCCATCGGAGGCTGGATGTGGGGCGGCGCGGATCGGCGCGACGCGATCAAGGCCATCTACAAAGCAATCGATCTGGGGATCACCACAATCGACACCGCTCCCATTTATGGGATGGGTACCAGCGAGGAAATCGTGGGGGAAGCGGTCAAAACGCTTTCCCGTGACAGGATCCAGCTATTGACCAAATACGGACTGGTCTGGGAAGGCACCCAGGGCCGACTCCACATCAGGGACAGCATGCACCAGGGCCGGAAATACGATGTGTACCGGTACGCATCCGCCGCAAGTGTCCGCAAAGAATGTGAAGATAGCCTGCGTCGGCTGAAAACCGATTACATTGACTTATACCAGATCCATTGGCCCGACCCTACCACGCCGATTGATGAAACGATGCAGGCCGTTTCGGACCTGATCCGGGAAGGGAAAGTGCGCGAGGCGGGCGTTTGCAATTATTCGGCAGCGGAAATGAAAGAAGCCGGAAAGACCTTGCAGCTGGCGTCGAATCAGGTCCCGTACAGCATGGTAAACCGCGGGATTGAGCAGGAAGTGGTTCCGTATTGCCTGGAGACGGGTGCAGGCATTCTCGCCTACAGCCCGCTGCAACGGGGCGTTCTGACCGGCAAATTCCAGCCGGAGCACCAATTCAGTGAAGGGGACCACCGGCCGCAAACTCCCTTTTTCAAACCAGGGAATATATCCCGCATCAACGCCTTTCTGGATAAAATCAAGCCCATTGCCGAGGAGAAAGGCGCTTCGCTTGCCCAACTGGTGCTGCGCTGGACGATTGACCAGCCCGGTATTACCGCCGCGCTTGCCGGGGCCCGCGATGCTTCGCAGGTTGAACAGAATGCCCGCGCAGCCGAAATTTCCCTTCATCCCGATGAGCTTCAGGAGATGAACGGGTTGCTGGCTACGCTCAAGCTGGAATAGAACTTTTAGCTCTATCTTTTTTCTGGGATATTCGGAGTGAATTGACTATTTTTGGTCTGACGCCGCTGCTTGCGCGGTAAAACATCTAATACATCCACCTATGAAGAAAACACGGTACCTCAGCCTGGGGTCTCCTTCCGGTTTCATTGCATTCTTCGGAAAACAGGCTAACAAAAAGTATTTGATCAGCTTTCTGAATCAGCTGCTGCCGAATGGAAAGGTCATCCACGATCTGGCATATGATGAGATCACTCCCCCTTGTCCCGAAGAGGGCGTGGAAGGCGCTGCGATCGGTCTG
>JAJUHF010000121.1 GCA_029268045.1 Anseongella ginsenosidimutans | reverse complement strand
GGGAAATTCCAGGGCATCACGGCCAGCACGACACCCAGCGGCTCAAAGCTCACGTAGCTTTTGGAAGCATCGGTGGCAATGGGCTGGGGCTGAAGGAACTCCCCGGCATGCTCACTGTAGTACCGGCATACCCAGGCGCATTTTTCAATCTCTGACACGCCCTGCGCCAGGGGTTTTCCCATCTCCAGCGCCATCAACCGGGCCAGGTCGATTTTTTTCTTTTCCAGCAAAGCCGCCGCCTTTCTGAACAAGGCGGCCCGTTTCCCCAGACTTACCCCTTTCCACTGTTCAAATGCTTCCCGGGCCAGACCGATCTTGCTTTTTACGGCACCCGGTTTCAGCGCAGCGTAGCGCTTGATTTTTTTACCGTTCGCGGGGTTGATTGATTCAATTGCCATGATTCCTTTCCTTATTTTTCCATTTCCTTATGCCATTTCCGGATCCGCTTCAAGGCACCGAGCCGCAGGAACAGAACAAACAGCATCAGGATACAAAGCAAATAAATTCCCGATTTAAAGGGCCAGTCGAGCTGCCTGTAGCCGGTGAAATGGAACACCGCAAAAGCCGTTCCCGCCATCACGAACGCGAACAGCAAAAGCAGCCGGATCCAGAAAAATGCGGATGCAAGCAGCCTTTTTTTTACTGCCGCGCCGTGAAGAAGCATGCCGGTGGCAACGTAAAGCAAGGATAAAACAGCAAGTACCAGAAAAACCGTGGACGACAGACGGGTCAGAAAAGTCAGCTCCGGGAACATATACCCCGCCCGAACGATCAAACTGGGGTGCGCGATCAGAAAAGCGTCCACAAAGCCGAAGATCAATATCAGCAGGAAGCCCAAAAACTCTCTGTTAATTGAGAAGGGCATTATTCGTGCTGCTGGTTGTGTTCCCGAAGCGCGCGGTACTCCTTAAAAGATTGCAGAATGCGTTGATGTATGTCGTATTGGCTTGCATATTTCACGAATTCATAGTCGCGCAGGTACCGATTATAAAACAGGGCCCGTTCATCGCCTTCCAGTCCGGTCAGTTCGGTAACCAACTGGTACGGAATCCGCGATTCGATAAAATTCTGCTGCTCGTAGGAGAGCAGGTTTTCTTTGAACTGCTTATTCCGTTTCCGGCCTTTAAAATTAAACAATTCGGAAAGAAACGTAATGGGACTGCTCAACGCCATGGCGCCATACTTCAACACGCCAGGTGGTTTGTAATCGAATATATGGCCGTATTCATTTCGCAGGGCAAGCGAATCCTTCTGCCTGTTGCGGCGGCCGATCACATTTACCTGATCCAGTGTAAGGTGATCGGGATAAAGGTGGATATCGTGTCGTGCCGTCCCCCCTTCCTGCCCAATGGCAACGTATTCTTTCCGAAAACCCATCATGGTATACTCCAGCGTATCGCCGGGATACACCTTTAACGAGTAACTGCCGTACAGGTTCGTGGCCACCCCCGTACCGAGGCGTTTACTGATAACCAGCACGCCCTGGAGCGGTAAATCCTTTTCATCGTATACGGTACCGAATACACTTACCTGGGCCTGCAGATCACTGAGCAGCAATCCACTGATCACAATAACCAAGATCAGGCCTCTGGCAATCATATCCGTTCATTTTAGCACATCCGGCTTGCTATTCTTTACCGAATAATCTTCTGAAGAAAGCGCCGATGCCCCCTTTTTTCCGGGGGCCCTCTTCCCTGACTTCTTCCGTGGCAGCCTGCACGGCCGCAATCTTTTCGGCAGCCTGAAGGGCATTGTAGGCGTTCACAATTCCGCCCGAGACACACAGCTCGGTCATTTTAACTTTTTCAGTTTCCGTACCGGGTTTGATCACCTCCCAGTCCACCGGGGTAACCGAACTCATCAGCACCTGCCTAACCTGTTCCGCGGAAAGCTGGGGGTAGTAGGCACGGACCAGCGCCGCAACCCCGGAAACAACCGGAGCAGCCATGCTCGTTCCATCCAGATCCTCATAACCCGAATCCGGAACCGTGGACCGGATGCGGTAACCCGGCGCGAACAGATCCACCCGCTTGGCTCCGTAGTTGGAAAACTCGGCGATCAGTTTTTCACCCGCCATCCAGGTGCTGGCTCCCACTTCCAGCCAGGCCCCGGCCCGTTCCTGGGAATCCATAAAAAACGGGCTCGGATAATTCGGTTCCACATCCACGTTGCTGGCGTCGTTTCCGGCCGCGTGTATCAGCAGCACATCTTTGGACAGCGCGAATTTCACCGCTTCGTCCACCACTTCCTTGTTGGGGGAATACGATTTTCCAAAGCTCATGTTGATCACCTTCGCGCCGTTTTCGGCTGCATAGCGAATGGCGTTTGCAACGTCCTTGTCCCGTTCGTCCCCGTCGGGAACCGTGCGGATGGCCATGATCTTGACCGGACCGGCAACCCCCTTGATTCCGAGACCATTTTCGCGGTCGGCGGCAATGATCCCGGCTACGTGCGTTCCGTGCCGCGCGTCAGGACCTTCCACTTCGTTATTTCCGTAATACCGCTGGCGCGGATCGTTGTAATTGTCCTGCACAATGTAACGGGGATCGAAATCCAGGTTGTAATGGTATTTCACCTTGGATCCGAAATACTCCACCCCCTCTTTGACATTGGCCATGAATTCTTTGAAACTCAGGCCGGTATCGTCGAGGTTTTGCAGGAGCACGCTCTTCACCGTGCCGTCGTATTCTCCCACGGGCTGGTAATTCTGGATATCTTCCCGGCTGATGTCCTCTTTCCCGATTTTGGCTGCAAATGCCTCAAGCACCTGATAAAACGAGCTGTAATTATCGTAGCCGTCTTTGGCCTGCGACAATTCGGTCTCTACGACCTCCTTCAATTCCAGGTACTGTTCGTACCCGGCCCGTTGCCCGGGGCTTAAATTGTTGGTATCGGCGTGCTCATACAGGGGTTTCAGTTCCCGCAGCAGACGGGTCACCTCCAGGTTATCGTGCTCCACGTCGGTACCGTCTTTCCCCCCGATAAAATCCCAGCCGTAGATGTCGTCAACGTAGCCGTTTTTATCGTCGTCCTTGTTGTTTCCCTTTTTCTCGTTGGGATTGATCCAGATCCGGCCCAGCAGGTCCTCGTGATCAATCTCCACTCCCCCGTCAATTACCGCCACAATCACGGTGTCCGGCTTTTTGTCTCCCAGCAATTGCTGATAGGCCTTTTCGGTGCTTACTCCGGGCACCTGATCGGTTTCAAGATCCAGATTGAACCAGTTTTCCGGCGCCTTGTTTTCGGGAAGTTCTTGCGCTACAACCGGGGCGGATAACGCGCAGGCCAGTAGCAGGGTAAATACCCGGTTAAAATTTATCTTCATACCAACATTTAACGTGTAAAATGCGATTTATTGCCGGGCAATTTAGAGGAAAAATACAATTCGCCCTCCCTTCATCACAAATTAGTTACAATAGCCCTTTTTCAGCAAGGGGTTTCTTCGGCGGGATTTTATACTTTTACGGGAAACCTTGGATTAACAATGGATAAACGCTATCTGTATTTTCCTGTTTTCCTGCTTTTTTTATTCGGCCTGACTGCCAACGGTCAGGCGCCCGAAAAACCGAACGCCTCCGAACTATTCCAGTCCCTGCAGCGGCTTGGCACGCTGGGTTCGGTCCTGTATGTAGCGGCCCACCCCGACGACGAAAACACCCGCCTGATCTCCTGGCTTTCCAATGAGAAAAAGCTCGACGTCACCTATCTTTCCCTCACCCGGGGCGATGGCGGACAGAATTTGATCGGTCCGGAGATGCGGGAACTGCTGGGGGTAATCCGAACCCAGGAACTGTTAATGGCCCGGAGCGTAGACGGCGGCAGGCAATTCTTCACCCGGGCGAACGATTTCGGTTACTCAAAAAATCCAGCCGAAGCGCTCAGGACCTGGGGCAAGGACTCCATCCTTTCCGATGTGGTGTGGGCGATCCGCAAATTGCGCCCCGATGTGATCATCAATCGCTTTTCCACCGACACGGCCTCCAGAACTCACGGACATCATACGGCCTCCGCCATTCTTTCGGCCGAAGCGTTTGATCTGGCAGGCGATCCGAATGCCTATCCCGGACAGCTCCAATACGTTGAGCCGTGGCAGCCCAAACGGCTCTTTATGAATACCTCCTGGTTTTTCTACGAAAGCCGGGAAGCGTTCGAGAAAGCCATGCAGGCCGACAAAGAACTGTACGCCGTAGACGTGGGCGTCTATTATCCCCTGCTGGGAAAATCCAATACCGAAATTGCGGCGATCAGCCGAAGCATGCATCGTTGCCAGGGTTTCGGCGCGGCAGGTTCCCGCGGAAGCAGCATGGAATACCTGAAACTGCTTAAAGAACATAGCCCCGGCGAACCAGGCAAGGGCGAAATTTTCGATGGAATTGACATGAGTTGGTCGCGCATCGACGGAGGCGCTGAAATAGGCCGGTTGGTTGACCGGATCATCGCCGAATACGATCTGGGCAACCCCGCAGCCAGCGTCCCCGGCCTGCTGGAGGTATACTCGAAAATCCAGGCGCTTCCCCAGAGTTACTGGAAAGAAAAAAAACTTCAGGAAACCGCCCAACTGGTCCGCTGGTGCATGGGCCTTTTCCTCGAAGCGGTGGCATCCGAGCCCGAAGCCTGCCCCGGCGGGGAGATTAAAATACGCCTGGAAGCTACCAATCGCTCCGCTGTACCGGCCGTCCTGGAATCGGTTGGGTTTTCCACGGGGGAGCGGTGGTCGGGCAAGCTAACCCTTGAAAACAACCAGGCGCGCTTCCTCGACCAGGCAGTGAAACTTCCGGACGAAATGGAATACAGCAGCCCCTATTGGTTGCGTCAGCCCTGGGAAACGGGAAAATACACGGTTCCGCAACAAAGGCTCCGGGGGCTGCCCGAAGCAGACCCGGCCCTCCAGGCGTCCTTTCATTTAGAGATAGCCGGGGTTTCATTGCATTATACCCTGCCGGTCGTGTTCAAGGAAACCGATCCGGCGCTCGGCGAAGTGTACCGGCCTTTCGAAGTGATTCCCCCGGTGTTCGTCAGCCTGCCCGAAAGCGTTTACCTTTTCCCGGATTCCGCGTCGCGGGAAATCCAGGTGCAGGTGCAGGCCGGAAAAGCCGGGGTTGAGGGCAAACTTAGTCTGGGCGCGGCCGAAGGCTGGCAGATCAGTCCGGCAGCCTACGAGGTAGACCTGGATATCCCGGGTCAGACAAAAACGTTCCGTTTTCAGGTTACACCGCCGGCCGCGCCGGGAAAGAGCACGCTGCAAGCCGTGGTTAGGCTGGACGGACAGGTTTACCACAAAGAACGCATCCGCATTAATTACGATCACATTCCTTTGCAAATGGTACTGAAGGATTCCTACGCTGAGCTCGTGCGGGTGGATCTGAAGAAAAAGGGAGACCGGATAGCCTACATCATGGGCGCGGGCGATGACGTCCCCCGGAGTTTGGAACAGATCGGATACCGGGTGGATATTTTACAGCCTTCGGAGATCAGCGCGGCCCGCCTCCGGCAGTACGACGCGCTGATCACGGGTGTCCGCGCCTACAATACCGTGGAAGCGTTGCGCTTTCTTCAACCGGTCTTGTTCGATTACGTCCGCGAAGGCGGAACCATGATCGTTCAATACAATACGACGGGCGGGTTGGTTACCAACCAGATTGCTCCTTATCCCCTGCAGCTTTCCCATGACCGGGTCAGTGAGGAAGACAGTAAAGTGACCTTGCTGGCACCGGACCATCCGGTGTTGAATTACCCGAACAAGATCACTGAAAAGGATTTTGAAGGATGGGTACAGGAACGGGGACTGTATTTTGCCAGCAGCTGGGACGAAGCATTTACCCCCATCCTGTCCGCGGCAGACACCGGCGAAAGCCAGAAAAAGGGAGGACTGCTGGTTGCACGGCTCGGGGAAGGTCACTTTATCTACACAGGCTACTCCTGGTTCCGGGAGCTTCCGGCGGGTGTGCCGGGAGCCTACAGGCTGTTTACCAATCTGATATCGATCGGCAAATAAATCGCACCAAATATGAAGGAACAGAATCACCCCCAGACTTCGCCGGCCGCCCATCCGGACCGGCCCAATGAAAAACCTCCCTTATTCAGGAGTTGGAAGCAGATGTACGCGTTTATACTCGTTCTGCATGCCCTGGTGATCGCTGTGCTTTATATTTTCACCCTGAACTACCAATAAACCACCTATGCATTTAACAGATTGGCTGGTACTTGCCGGAACATTGCTTTTTATTGTAGGTTACGGAACCTGGAAAACGCGACAGCGAAAATCCTCCGAACATTTTCTTCGCGGAGAAAAAAACCATCCCTGGTGGGTCATCTGCATTTCCATCATGGCCACCCAGGCCAGTGCCATCACCTTTCTTTCCACGCCGGGACAGGCCTATGAAGACGGGCTGCGCTTCGTGCAATTCTACTTCGGGCTGCCCCTGGCCATGGTCATTCTTTCGGTCGCCGTCATTCCCATCTACTACCGTCTGAAAGTTTATACCGCCTACGAGTTTCTCGAAAATCGCTTCAATCTCTCGACCCGCTCACTCACCGCCATTTTGTTCTTGGTGCAACGCGGGCTGGCTGCGGGCATCACGATCTATGCGCCGTCCATTATTGTGTCTACCATCCTCGGATGGAACCTGCATCTGACCAACCTGATCATTGGCCTGCTGGTGATCGTGTACGTGACCTCGGGCGGAACCGAAGCCGTAAGTCAAACCCAAAAACAGCAGATGGCCGTCATGATGGGCGGAATGGTACTCGTACTGCTTATCGTCATTTTTAAGCTGCCGGAAGACCTTTCCATGGGAGAAGCCCTGTCGGTAGCCGGCCTGGCGGGGAAAATCAACGCGGTGGACTTTACCTTTGACCTGTCCAACCGGTATAATTTCTGGTCCGGGATACTGGGCGGTACCTTTTTATTCCTTTCTTACTTCGGGACGGACCAGTCCCAGGTTCAACGATACCTGAGCGGCCGCTCGCTTACGCAGGGCCGGCTGGGGCTGCTGTTTAACGGGATGCTGAAAGTCCCCATGCAGTTCTTCATTCTATTCGTAGGGGTAATGGTTTTTGTATTCTTCCAGTTCAACCAGCCGCCGGTAAACTTTAACCAGGCGCATCTGGAACGGCTCGAAAACTCCGTGTATCAGCCCCAGCTGGAAGAACTGAAGGCTGCCCACACCGAAGTCTTCCAGGAAAAACAGGAACTGCTCGGACAGCTCAACCGGCAGGACAGAGAAAACCTGCGGCAGCAGCTCGACG
>JAJUHF010000120.1 GCA_029268045.1 Anseongella ginsenosidimutans | reverse complement strand
GAAATCGGCTTTGATTATTCTTTTATCCTGCCTGCCACAGGCGACCGGGTTCCCTGTGTATACGTGGAAAATCATCGCGTGGTGGGCCTGGAGGAGGACGATCCCATTCAGGTCAGCTACGGAAAGAAAATTGGCGACTGGCCCACCGGGAAAGAAAATCCGGAGTTGCTGAAAATGCACCCTTCGCACGGACACGATCAGACGATCGTGAACGGAATCAGCCGGATCGGATACATGAGCGGCGGCAAAGCCGCTTTGTGGACCGACGAAAACACGGCCGACACCTTGGTCAAACGCGCCCGGGAGTTCATGATACGCAATCAGGACACGCCGTTCTTTCTCTTTTTTTCGGCCCACGATATCCACGTTCCCCGGGTACCGCACGAGCGCTTTGCCGGCAAAAGTGGAATGGGTCCCCGGGGTGATGTGATCCTGCAATTTGATTGGGCGGTGGGAGCGCTGATGGAGGAACTCGACCGACTGGGCCTGGCCGAAAACACGTTGGTGATCCTGACCAGTGACAACGGCCCGGTAGTGGATGACGGTTACCGCGATCAGGCTGTGGAACTGCTGAGTACGCATCAACCGGCCGGGTTTTTACGCGGCGGAAAATACAGTGCGTTCGAAGGGGGAACCCGGGTACCGTTTATTGTCCGCTGGCCGGGCCAAGTGCACAGCGGGCACTCCGACGCGCTGATCAGCCAGGTGGATCTGCTGGCGTCCCTGGCGCGCCTCACCGGGGTGGTGGTGGATAGCCTGGAGGCGCCCGATAGCCTGGATGAACTGGACGCCTTGCTGGGGAAAGACAAAAAAGGCCGGTCGCATCTGGTGGAACACGCCTTAAACGGAACCTTATCGCTGGTAAGCGGCGACTGGAAATACATCGAGCCGCACAAGGGGCCACCCGTTCTTGCCCATGTGAATATTGAAACCGGCAATCACCCCGAACCGCAATTGTATAATTTGGTTGCCGATCCCGGCGAAAAACGGAACCTTGCGGCGGAACACCCCGGAAAACTCAGTGAGCTTGCCGCGCTGCTTGAAAAAATCCGCACCCAAGGCCGTAGCCGATGAGCGGGATTCGAAAATAAGGCGCAGATTTTGCACTTTTGCAGGCATGGACATGCTGGAAAACAAATCAAGAACGGAAATAAGTGATCTGGGCGAATTCGGGCTCATCGATCATCTTACCAAAAACATCAAGCTGCATCACGCAGGGACCGTAAAAGGGGTGGGGGATGACGCGGCGGTTCTGGATCATTCCGGCCATAAAACTGTCCTGACCACCGACCTGCTTACCGAAGGCGTGCATTTTGATCTTTCCTACACCCCGTTGCGCCATTTAGGTTATAAATCGGTGATCGTCAACCTATCCGATGTATATGCCATGAATGCGGTCCCCACGCAGATTACCGTCTCTTTTGCCTTATCCAACCGGTTTTCGCTGGACGCCATCGAAGAGCTGTACAGCGGCATGCTCCTGGCATGCGAAAAATACAAAGTGGATCTGGTCGGCGGAGACACCACCACGTCCCGGCACGGCTTGATGATCAGCGTAACCGCGCTGGGAATTGCCGCGCCGGATGAGGTCGTCTATCGCGATGGCGCTTCCGAAGGCGATCTGCTCTGCGTTTCGGGAGACCTGGGCGCAGCGTACATGGGATTGCAGATCCTCGAGCGGGAAAAACAGGTTTTTCTTCAGAATCCCGATATGCAACCCGACCTGGTGGGCAAGGATTATATCCTGGAACGCCAGCTCAAACCGGAAGCCCGGGGCGACATGGTGGAATTGTTAAAGGCGCTGAAGGTGAAACCCACTTCCATGATTGATGTTTCCGACGGCCTGGCCTCCGAGATCCTTCACATCGCAACCCGGTCCGGCCTGGGATGCAAACTCTTTGAAGAAAAAATCCCCATTGATCCAATGACCTACGATACCGCCCGGGAATTCAATCTGGACCCGACAGTCTGTGCGCTCAGTGGGGGAGAGGACTACGAATTGTTGTTCACCATCGCCCAATCGGATTACGACAAGGTGAAGAACCAACCCGACATCTCGGTAATTGGCCATATGACGGGAAAAGACGAAGGCCGTTACCTTATTTCCAAGTCCGGAAACGTACATGCGCTCACCGCGCAGGGTTGGGATGCATTTCTGAAAAAGCAGCAAAAATAGGCTAATCTTCCGTGTCGTCCGGATCGTCATTCAGGTACTGCTGCGGTAATTGACGCCCGGTTTTCGCGCCCAGTTTCCGAAGGTCTTCCACTTTATTCATGATATTGCCTCGTCCGGTATGAAGTTTTCTGAAGGCATCCTCGTAGGACCGCTGGGTTGAATCGAGGTTCCGGCCCAATTTTTCAAGGTCCTCCACGAAGCCGGCGAATTTATTGTAGAGCGAACCTGCTTTCTGGGCAATCTCCTGCGCGTTGCGGGTTTGTTTTTCCTGTTTCCAGGTGGCGGCAACCGTCAGCAAGGTGGCCAGCAAGGTGGAGGGCCCCACCACGACAATTTTTTTGTCCCAGGCGTCGTTGAACAGCGCTGCATCGTGCTGCACGGCCACGCTGAAGCTGGATTCAATCGGCATAAACAGCAGTACAAAGTCGGGGGAGTCTACTCCGTACAGGCTTGAATATTCTCTTGAACTCAGACTATTGACGTGGTTTCGGACCGATTGGATATGTTCTTTCAGATGCCGGGAACGTTCTTCTTCGGTTTCACAGCTGGCCCAGCGTTCGTAGGCAACCAGGGACACCTTGGCGTCGATGATCACGTGTTTATTTCCGGGAAGACGTACGACTACATCGGGCTGCATCCGTCTTCCATCCTCGTTCTCCAGTTTCATCGTCCGGGACTGGATCAGGTAATTCTCGCCCTCAACCAGACCGGAACGTTCGAGAATTCTGCTGAGGATCACTTCGCCCCAGTTGCCCTGTTTCTTTGCATCCCCGCGGAGTGCCTGGGTTAACTTGTTGGTGTCTTCACTCAGCTGGCGGTTCAGCGCCATCATCTGCTGGACGGTCCCTTTCAGGACGTTTCGCTCGTCGGATTCCGCCTTATACGTTTTTTCCACCTTTTCCTCAAAGGACTTGATGTTCTCTTTCAGCGGCGAAAGGATCATATCCAGGTTGTTGCGGTTTAATTCGGCGAACTTCTGCGATTTTTCTTCCAGCAGCTTTCCGGCAATTTGTTCAAACTGAAGTTTCATCTGATCCTGCATCGCCAGCAGGGTTTTCCGTTGCTCCTCCAGTTGCTGCTCCCGGTCCAGGAGCAATTGTTCCTGAACCCGGGCATGCGATTCCGCGCGCCGGGCTTCATCCTCCAGGGCAGCGGCCCGGGCGTCCATGGCCTGCATATCTCTGCGGAGCCGGTTGATTTCCGTTTCCTGCAGCCGGTTACGCTCTTCCAGAACGGACCGCTGGCGATCCATTTCCATGAATTGCTGCAGCGAAACAGTCTCCTTCGGTTTATTCGCTCTGAAAAAGAGAAAAGCCATCAGCGCTCCGCCGATAAACACGCCACCCAATAAAATCCAATCCATCCTTCTTTTCTCACAAATGTAAGCATTCAGGGCGCCATGTAAAATTTCCGAAAGACTCAAAACTTTACTGTGTTTTTTACGTATTTTTGATAGGATTGCAACCTGTCAGAATTGCAGTAGAATTGCCATAAAAGCGGAAATTTATAAAAGGAATACTTTTTGAAGCGCGTATCACGGAAGCGTAGCTTCTATTTGGGAAGGAACGTATAACCAAAAAAATTGAAGAAAGGATATTGATATGGATATGTATGGAACAGGTGGTGGATTGCCCGGATGGGTCATCCTGGTGTTGATACCGATGATTGCCAGTATGATTGTCAGCTGGCGATTCAGAAGCAAGGCGCAGCATTACGCGCAGCAAGGCTTGTCTTCGGGGATGAGCGGAAAGGAAATTGCTGAGAAGATGCTGCACGACAACGGTATTTACGATGTGAAAGTAGTTTCCGTGGAAGGCCATCTAAGTGACCATTACAATCCGCAGAATAAAACAGTAAATCTCTCGCCGGACGTATATAGCGGAAGAAGCATCCTCGCCGCCGCGGTGGCCGCCCATGAATGCGGTCATGCGGTGCAGCACGCACGGGCCTATTCCTGGCTTCAATTCCGTTCAGCCATGGTGCCCATACTCAGCATCACCAGTAACTGGGTGATGTGGGTGTTACTGGCGGGGATCGTACTGATCAATACTTTTCCAGCCTTGATCTGGATCGGGATCGGAATGTTTGCGTTTACTACCTTGTTTTCCTTTGTGACCCTTCCGGTGGAATTTGACGCAAGCCGCAGGGCGCTTGCCTGGCTGGATAGTACCGGCATGACCCGTTCCCGCGAACACGAGGACGCCAAAGGAGCGCTGCGCTGGGCGGCCAGCACGTATGTGGTCGCTGCGTTGGCTTCGCTGGGAACCTTACTGTATTACGTAATGATTGCCATGGGTGCAAGGCGTGACTGATCCGGCGCCGCCGCAGCACCCAATTGAACATTGATAACGGAGGGTTAATTCAGTTTATAGGGACAGCAAAGCTGAAACTCGGGGATGTTGACATTGAATAATTTGCCGTCGATCAGGCGTTGCATCTGGTAATGTCCCTTCATTGTCCCCAGGTCGGTGCGTAGGTTGCAGCCGGAAACATATTGGTGGCTTTCGCCGGGATCAATGATCGGCTGCTGACCTACTACGCCCTCCCCCTCGACTTCACGGCGGGTGCCGTTCGAGTCGAAGATATACCATTTGCGGCGCAGCAATTGAATGGAATAATCCGAAAGATTTTCGATCCGGATCTGGTAGGCATACATAAAATGCTCACCCGCCGGATTGGAGTATTCGGGTTGGTAGAGGGTATCCACCGATATCTTTATTCCATCTGTTATCTTGGTAACCATCACCCTAAGATAGCGATTATTATGCCAATTCTTCTGACCACCTGCCTTTTACGGATTCAAGCACGGTAAGAATTTCCTGGGGATCCTCCAAGGTAACCAGCTTCATCCGCACTTCCTTGCTGCCGGGAAGGCCCTTGAAATAATTCGCGTAATGCCTGCGCATTTCCAGCATTCCGGTCCGTTCTCCTTTCCATTCCAACGATTTCAGGAAATGGGTTCGGCAGGCCTCCACCCGCTCTTCGATCGTGGGCCCCTCCAGCTTTTCACCGGTTTGGAAATAATGCTTGATCTCCCGGAAGATCCAGGGGTTTCCAATGGCCGCCCGGCCGATCATGATCCCATCCACCTCGTATTCCAGGCGCCATGCGGCGGCTTTCTCCACCGAATCTACGTCCCCATTTCCAAATACGGGGATTTCGATGCGGGGATTCCGTTTGATTTCGCGGATCAATGTCCAGTCGGCCTGTCCTTTATACATCTGGGCACGGGTCCGGCCGTGAATGGTCAACGCCTGGATACCGACATCCTGAAGGCGTTCAGCTACTTCATACACGTTTTTGCTGTTGTCATCCCATCCCAGGCGGGTTTTCACCGTGACCGGAAGGCGGGTTGCATTGACCACCGCACGGGTCATTTCAACCATCCGGTCGATATCCTGGAGCAGGCTTGCCCCCGCTCCCCGACAGGCCACATTTTTTACCGGGCAGCCGTAATTGATGTCGATTAGATCCGGATTGGCCGCCGCCGCAATTTCGGTGGCTTCACGCATGTGCGCGATGTCGCTTCCAAAAATCTGGATGCCAATGGGTCGTTCGTAGGCAAAGATGTCGAGCTTCTGTTTACTTTTGGCGGCATGACGGATCAGGCCTTCGGAGGAAATAAATTCCGTGTACATCAGATCCACCCCCTGCTGCTTGCATACGAACCGGAAAGGCGGATCGCTTACATCCTCCATGGGGGCAAGCAGAATGGGGAAGGGTCCCAGGTCAATATTTCCTATCTTTACGCTCATTTTAATTAGAAAGCCTGCAAAGTTAACAAAAATGAATCGAAAAGGATTTTTGTATTATGCCGCGCCATGGCTGCATTTCCTGTTTCTGCTCGGGCTAACCCTCGTATCGATGGTGCTGTTCTCTGCGATCTCCATCGCGGCGATTCCCTTTCTTTTTGACATTTCGCTCCTTGAGCTAATGGAAGGAATGGGCATGGGCGACTTTTCAGGCGAAAACGGGAATATCGATGTATTGAAATTTATGCAGATAACCCAGTCGGTGGGGATGTTCATTGTTCCTCCGCTGATCTATTTCCGGCTGGCCGGTCTGCGGGGAAGCGATTACCTGACACGGAACCGGACTGCCCTACCGCTTTTTTTGCTGTTGACCGCAGGGATCGGTTTTATTTCGGCACCCATGGTAGAGCTTTCCTATCAGGTGAACCAATTTCTGGACCTGCCTTCTTTTTTGGACGGGCTGGAAGCCTGGATGCGGGAATCGGAAAAGATGATGGAGGAATTGACCCAACTGCTTCTTTCCATGGATGGCTGGACGGACTTTTTGGTGAACATGCTGATGATCGCGGTCATCCCGGCCATTGGCGAAGAACTGATGTTCCGGGGCGCCCTTCAACGAATTCTTGAACGCTGGTTCGGGAACATTCATTGGGCCATTTTCATCGCGGCGGTCCTTTTTTCATTCATTCACATGCAGTTTTTCGGATTCCTGCCCCGGCTGCTGCTTGGCCTGCTTTTTGGATACCTCTTCTATTGGAGTGGCAATATCTGGGTACCGATTGCGGCGCACTTCCTCAACAACGGGATGATTGTACTCCTTACCTTTTTATTCCAGCAAAAAATAAGCAATTTTGATCCTGGACAGGATCAGGAGTTCACTGCACTGCAATACATTCTATCGGCTGTGTTGACCCTGGCGGTGCTGGCAGGACTTTCTAATCTGGGGCGGAGAATCGCGGAAAGAAAGCTCAATGAATAGAAATTTAATGAGGCGCGCTGCGACAGGGCTCGTTTTTGTAGCCGTTCTGGTAGGCAGCGTTTGGTTTGGTCCCTATACGTTTGCAGGTTTGTTTTTTATCATCAGCCTGCTTGGACTTGGTGAATTCTATTCACTGGCAGCCAAAGGCGGTGTGTTTCCGGCGCGCCCCTGGGGTCTGCTGGCGGGTGCGGGAGTGTACATACTGAACGTGGCTGTGTTCACCGGTCTAAGCTCCTCCCGGATACTGACCTTGCAATTGCCTTTGTTCATCTTGCTTTTCATCGTGGAGCTGTTCCGAAAAAAGATCCCTTCGACAGCGAACGCGATGTTCGCCGCCGGCGGACTATTCTATATCGTACTGGGACTGGTCTGCTTTGTGGCTACGGGTTTTATTTCAGGCGAATACAATTACCAGCTTCCGCTGGGATTTCTGTTGCTGCTTTGGTTCTCCGATACCGGCGCCTACCTGATCGGCAGCGTTTTCGGGAGGCATCGCATGCTGGAGCGGATTTCGCCCAAAAAGACCTGGGAAGGCTTTTTCGGGGGCTTGTTGGTCAGTTTAAGTGTAGCGGCACAGCTGGACCGCTTTTTTCCGCTGATGAATTCCCTGCAATGGATG
>JAJUHF010000119.1 GCA_029268045.1 Anseongella ginsenosidimutans | reverse complement strand
CGTGTACTGGGTAATGTGGGGGACGTAAACCAGACCGGTGGAGGCGGCCCCGACCTGTCCGTTCTCTTCCATCAACGAGACGCTCACTTCGTGCCAGCCCGGCTCTACCTTCGAAACGGAGGAAAACTCAAACCGGAAAAATCCGTCGTATTCGGCCTTATTATAAATGACCTGTTCCCGGAATTGCAGTCTGACCTTAGCGAAGGGGTATGGTTCTACTCGGAAAATGTTTACAAGGTATGCCAGATTCGCCAATAGCCCTTTGCTGTATTGCTGTTGAACCGCATGTTGCCGGCGGAATACGTGCCCAAAGACCGTTAGTTTATGGGTATGACCATACCCATGATAGACTTTTACTTTCGCCGGTGCAGAATTCATTTATCCTGTTAAAACAGAGAAGATGCTTTACTTGTTTCCGTTTAAATAGGCAGCATGAGTTTGGACCAAGATCAGAAATCCCTGTTTTGCATTGTAAATCAGGGCTCTGGAAGTGATGAAATTAACCTGACCCAGGCCATACGCGAATTCTTTAAAGAATCCGGATATCACCTGCACTTTCTTGAACTGACCCGGAAATTTGATAAGGATTGGATACGTGAAGAAATCCAACGGTCGGGCGCGGAGCGGGTGATTGCCGCCGGGGGCGACGGCACGGTCAAACTTGCCGCCGAATGCCTGACGGGAACGGACATTCCCCTGGCTATTCTCCCCGCGGGTTCAGCAAACGGCATGGCCACCGAACTGCAAATCCCCGCCGGCGTAGACGAGGCCTTGCAGCTTGCCATCGGGGGCGTTCCGACCAAAGTCCACGCCGTCTTGGTAAACGGAGAATTTTGCATCCATCTGGCCGACCTCGGCTTCAATGCGTTCCTGGTAAAGAAATTCGACTCCTTATCCCACCGGGGAATGCTGGGATATGCCAAAGCCGCATGGCACGCGCTCTGGAATCACCGGAAGATGGAGGTCACCCTTAAAATGGAAGAAGGAACGGTCACTTCCCAAGCGGCGATGGTGGTTATCGCCAACGCGACTATGTACGGCACGGGGGTAAAAATAAACCCGGTGGGCAAGCTGACAGACGACCTCTTTGAGGTGGTTTTGGTAAAGGAATATTCCTTGGCCGAGGTATTGAAAATGCGCTTTTCCCGGCGGGGTTTCAACCCGAAGAAAGTTGAATTCTTCCAAACGCGGGAATTGCGGATCCGGAGCAAACATCCGGCTCATCTGCAAGTGGACGGGGAATATCAGGGAAAGGTGCAAACCCTGGAAGCGAAGCTGATTCCGGCTGCTATCCAACTGGTACGGCCTCCTGATGGGTCCGTTTAATGCGCCGGCCAACCTGAATGTTCTCCAGCCGGCGATGCCGCGCTTTCCGGTAACTGAAATACGTTACAGCGGCGATTCCTATCCAGACCACATCGAGAAAGAAGATATCCGTCGCGCCTTCGACAAAAGTCACCCAGGGCCAGTTGCCGGAATACAATCCGTTTGCAACCGGCACGCAAAAAGAGAATACCGATCCGAGGAGCAAGGTTTCCCGGTTGGTCCGGTTATAATCTTTCCGCATCAGATAATAAACCGACAGGACCAGCCAACTGTAAAAGAAGATCCGGTAAATCGCATCCTGACCCACTACTCCGGTCGCTTTCACGAGGATAAAGGTAAGTGCGGTGACGGGGAACATGGTCAGGCAAATGGATAGGTAGGTATTCGCCAACCAGAAATTAAACTTTTTTTTACGGGCAGGCACGGTTTTTTTATCGCGCGCCACCAACCAGATCAGGATGCCGGAAACAATGACAAGACAACCGCCAATTCCCAAAATAAAATATACCAGCTTTAAAAAGTAGCCTCCGTAATCGCCAAAATGCAATCTGTAAACCAGGGCCCTTAGCCAATCGGTATAGCTGGCTCCCTCGTTGGGTGATTTTTCACGTACAATCTCCCCCTGCTGCAGATCGTATTCGATCACTCCGGTTGCGGCGAAACTGTTCCGGTAATCAGCTTCCGCCTGAATTGCCATCCGCATTCCTTCATCTCCATAGTTGCGGATACTTACCAACTTAATGAAGGCGCCCGGCCACCGCTCCTCGGTCCGACGGATGTATTCCGAAATATCCGGAACGTGTTCCAGCGGTTGATTTTTAAATTCGGCAACTGCCGAAGCGCTGAAGCCAAGTTCCTCATATACCCGATCCGCATTCCCCTGATAAAGGAGCTTGGTAAAAGGGGCGATGAACACTGTATTGACGATCAGGATGATCCCGGTGAAGGCCAGTAAGAACTGATAGGGGTAGCTGAGCACACCCAGCACCGTATGCAGATCGGTCCACATGGTCTTGGCTTTGGACCAGGGACGGAACAGAAAAAAATTGGAAACCAGCTTATCCCAATGGACCAGTAATCCGGTGATCAGCGCAAACAGGAAAAGGAAAGCGACCAAACCGGCGACAATATACCCGAACGGATAGCCTGGCTGGAAGGGCACCAGGTGGCTCAACTGCGCCAGAAAATGCAAGCGATAGAGGAATTCGGCCAGGTCATACCCCTCTTCATAGGACTTCTTTTCCCCCGTGATGTAATCGTACGTGAAATATCCCGCTTCGGCTGCTTTTTCGTTATGACTGTCTTTGGAAGGGCTCAGACTCACCCCGGCCCGCAGGTTATTGGGGTAGAGGTAGAGGACGATGTCGCGTCCGGCCAGTCCGTACTCCCGGTCCATGGAATCCAGAAAGGTTTCGTATGGAAAACCCTCCTGATGCCGCGTGTAGGAGGCCTCGTGCTGCCATGCGGCTATCTCATCCTTGAAAAAAGAAAAGGAGCCGGCAAAGAAAATGACATACAATAACGCGCAGATAATGATCCCACTGATGGTGTGTGTATTAAAAAAGATATTGTAGTTTCTGGGATTCATACTTGCGGCGGGTGAAGTAAATAAGGGAGTGAAAACAAGGCGGTCAGGGCAAGGTAAACCAGCCAGATCTTCCACCCCGACCGGGCCAGGAAAGCGAGCAGCAGCAAAATCGCCCAAATAATAAACCCGATGAAGAGTCCGGTCATAAGCACCTCCTTCCGGCCGAAGAAGCAGGCCAGCATAAGAAAAAACGAGATCATAACCGCGTAACCGCCAAAAAAACCGGCCGTGATCTTCAGCCAGCGGTGAAAAACAGAAGTGGTCAGGTATTTTTTATTTGCCGGCATATCGCATTATCCGAAAAACAGAATTTCAAGGAGTATCGTTCCAAGGTAGGATGCCACAAGCCATCCGGGCTTCAAATACCCATAAGGCGCAAGCGTCACCACCAGGCATCCAGCGCACATCAGCAGGGCTCCAAACCCAAATAGACCGGCCCCGGGCCCGAGGCGTTGGATCAGAAGAACAAACGCAATCACCGCAGACGACAGGCCCACGAGGCGGGAGAGCCGTACGTGTTTGGCCAAATAAAGGAGTCCTGCCGGTTTATCAGCCAGCCTCGCCTTCTTGGAAAGATTATACTGGGTGTAAAATCCCAGCAATACCAGGAAGAATACGGTAGCGAACATCAACCGCAAATATATACTAACTTAGACTAAATACAAATAGTGGTTGAGTTTTGGAAGTAAATGAGGTCCGGAAAAATTACAAGGTATCCGGCGGCATCTGCCCCTGCCGCTGCTCTCGCGGCTCCTGAGGAGTTCGGTCGGCCTCGGTTACCGCGGTGCAATAATACACGGCAATGGCCATTGCGATGACCAAGGCGATAAAAACGTACAAGGTGATACTTAAGCTATTTTTCTTTGCCATGGTTCCCGGGGGTTTAATCTGATTACCATCTGATTACCGGGATGCAATTTTCGGGCCAGGCGACCCTTACTTCTGTTCCCCCGCCGGAATGAAATTCATGGAGATTGAATTTACGCAGTGACGGGTATTCTTTTCGGTAAAACCTTCTCCCAGAAACACATGTCCAAGATGTCCTCCGCAATTGGCGCACACAATTTCGGTCCGAATACCATCGGCATCGGGTATCCGTTTTACCGCGCCCTCGATCTCATCGTCGAAGCTGGGCCACCCGCAATGGGACTCAAACTTATCTTCCGAGCGGTACAGGGGCGCATTGCATCGTTTGCAGGTATAGGTACCTTTTTCTTTATTATTCAGCAGTTTTCCCGTGAAAGGCCTTTCGGTGCCTTTATGCAGGATTACCTGTTCTTCTTCTGGGGTTAACGGATTATATTTCATGGTATCTACAGGCTGGGCCGAAGTCTCATTCCGCGATTGTCCCTGCTGTGCACAGGCGCTTACACCCATGAACAGGAGCAGGAAACCGATTAAAAGACTCCGGTGCATTGTCATGTGTAAATAACAGCGAAGCAAGGCGGATGGTTTTCATTTCTTCCCCGAAGCGGGCGATAGCAGCTCCTCGAGCAGCCTCGAGATTCCCCGTTTCTCCGCTTCTGTCTTCGCGAGCGCTTGGGCCTTCCTGAAATTCCCGGCTGCTTCCGACCGATCCAGGGACCGGTAGAGTTCCCCGAGTAAAAGAAAGTAAAAATGATTTTCTTCGATCTTCAGGTGTTCCGCCTCCTGGAGGGCAGCCCGCGCTCCGTTCACTTTATAGAACGCGAATATCCGGTTCAGGGCCGCGCTTGGTGAATAATTGACCCTGAGCAACTGATCGTATAACGCGAGAATGGATTCCCATTTTTCCGGGGAATCCTCCTTGACGCAATGCCAGGATGCGATCCGCGCCTCCAGGTGGTAGGCGCTTACTTCATCGCCCTGCATCGAACGATCCAGAAAATACATCCCTTGTTTTATCAGGCTGGCATCCCAAAGCGACTCATTCTGCTGCTCGTAAAGGACGAAACCGTATCCGGGTGGATCTTCACCCGGCTGTTCGCTGTCCGGCTGCCGGGCCCCGAAACGGGACGCGTGAAAACACATCAGCGCCAAAAGGGCATGGGTCCTGGGCAGGTCTGTGGGCTCGTATTCGGTCAGCAGGATTCCCAGCCGCATGGCTTCGTAACACAGGTCTTCCCGGAGCGTCCGCGCATGGGTTCTGGAATAATATCCTTCATTGAAAAGCAGGTAAATAATCCGAAGCACGTTATCCAGACGCGCGGGAAGGACCTCGGGAGCCGGGAACTCCATTTTTACTCCCTCGGTCCGCAATTTCTCCTTTGCCCTGAAAAGGCGTTTGTTAATGGTATCCCTTTTACTTAAAAAAGCCTCGGCTATTTCATCGATACTGAAACCGCATAAAATACGCAAGGCCAGGCCAATTTGCGCTTCACTTGCAATAAGGGGAGTACAGATCGCGAACAGCATCTGTAATTGGCTGTCCCGGATGTGCTCGGATGAGAAATCGAACTCCGGAATTTCGGCGGACGGCTGGCGGCTAATGGCCGGAACCACCTTGGTTTCATAAATTTTAGTCCGCCGGAACCGGGAAAGCGTTTTCTGCTTGGCAACCGCATACAACCAGGCTGCCGGATTGGGAGGCAGCCCCTTGCGCTTCCAGCTTTCGGCCGCCTGCAAAAAAGTTTCGCTTACGATATCTTCAGCCAGGTCCATGTGTTCCAAACCGAAAAGGCGGCTGATGACAGCCACCATTTTCGAAAACTCCTGCTGAAACAACTCTTTTAAGGAGGCTTCCATTCCAAGTGATGTGGTGGATTTCAACGCGACCCCAGAACCTCCCGCACCTCTACGCTGCCCCCCGCATCCAGGGCCGGACAACCGTGGGCCAGGGTGAGGGCTTCTTCCAGATTTTCAGCCGTCACCACCAGGAGGCTGCCCAGGCGTTCACGGATTTCCACAAAAGGGCCGTCGGATACCACACCCTCCGATTTCAGCACTTTCCCGTTGTCTACCAGCCGGACCCCGCTTTTCAATTTGCCCTGCTCCTCGATTCCCCCGATCCATTCTTTCCATTTGATGGCCAGCTTCCGGATCTCTTCCGCCGGCTTGGCGTTGATATCGTAACTGGGCTGTCTGAACAATAACGCGAATTGTTTCATCTTTGTCTGAGTTAAATCAGTGCAATTTACCAGTTTGCCTTTGCGCTGGCAAAGGCGCCCGGTTGATAGGTACCCACCTCGGGCGAAAAGGCAATGTTTAACCGGTTGTAGCTGTTGATCGCGACAACCGCCATCGTCAGGTCGATTAATTCTTCCTCCGTAAAATGGGCACGTGCTTCCCGGTAAACCGTACTGGAGAGCTGGGGCTCATCGAGCCGGGTCAGCGCTTCCGCCCAAGCCAATGCCGCCCGTTCCTTTGCTGAATAAAAAGGCGTTTCCCGCCAGGCGTCCATTACAAGCAGACGCTGCTCCGACTCACCGGCAGCGAGCAGGTCCTTTGAATGCATATCCAAACAAAAAGCGCATCGATTGATTTGCGAAACCCGGTAATAGACCAGATCCAGAAGGGCCCGGGGCACCGGCGACTTTTCGAGGTAAACGCTCAGGCCATACAAGACTTTTAACGCCGGTTTTCCTTTTTCAAGTAAATTAATCCTGTTTTCAGGTGCTTTTGTGTGTTCCATTGTGTTGTTGTTTTTTATCGTTTAACACCCTAATAATGCTTGAGCGGATGGAGATTGGACAGCCGGGAGAAAAATTTTTTGGGGGGAACCGTACTGACATAGGGTTGTCACCCCGGCGTATTTTCTTTGCGGAGATCAGTCATTAAGCACATTTAAATTATCACATCATGGAAACACAAGAGATCACCGCAACAAACAACATCGCGTTAAGCCCTGCCGATATCCTGGAACACTGGCAGGGTCACCGGAATCTAACCCGACGGGTAATTGAAGCTTTTCCGGAGGATCGCCTATTTGATTTTCATATCGGCAGCATGCGGACATTTGCCGATATCGCAATGGAACTCAACCACATGGCGGCTCCCGGGGCGCATGGCGTGGCAACCGGAGAGTGGAAAGAACTCAGCGAATTGTTGAAAGACCGGGATCTGAATCCGTCTCCCACTACCAAGGCGGGTATTCTGGAAATATGGGATTGGGGTACCTCCCATATGAATACCATTTGGGGTGAGTTGAAACCGGGTCGTTTCCAGGAGACCGACAAGGCCTTCGGCCAATACGAAGGAAAAGTTTGGTGACTCTGCATGTACCTCATTGACAATGAAATACATCATCGGGGTCAGGGCTTCGCCTACCTCCGTTCGCTGGGAATAGCGCCTCCCTTTTTCTGGGAACGTTGACAATCACACACACCGAAAAGCAACATCTGCCGTATGACACCTTGAAGGTGAATCTCTCCTTTTAGCATGGTTCTTGTAAAGGGCTAGGGCTCTGCCGGAATGGTTCCTGCAGGGCCCTGTTTTAATACAGGAAGTTGACGAAAACAAGAAAGGAGAGCAAAATCATGAAACTAGGTTATGTAATGATAATGGCAGTTGCCGCCGGTACGCTCGCATCCTGCGGGGCGAAAAAAAAGCTGCAACAGGCCGAATACCGATATTCCAGTCTGGATAGCGCTTACCGGAGTCTGCAGAATGACCTGCAGGCCTGCAAGGATTCCACCGAAGCGTACAAACGCTTGATCGGAAGCCTTCAGAAGGATCTGACCGAAAAGGAAAAAACGAACAACCGGATGGTGGACCAGCTTGAGCGGCTTTCG
>JAJUHF010000118.1 GCA_029268045.1 Anseongella ginsenosidimutans | reverse complement strand
GCCGCTGTTCCAATAAGGGCTATCAGGCCCATAATTACTGCCAACATGGGCAGTTTGATTTTAAAAGATTTCATAATTTTAATTTTCATTTTGTAACACGTTGGTTAAAGCCATTTTGGAAGGCCAACACCGGACCGGCTGGCTCCTGGAGTCTGCCGGTTCTTTTTTGAATTAACTCGTATTCATAGCGTTTATGGGTTTAATGCCACTTAAGTAAACTGCAACTGAGTTCAATGTCAATAAAGCGGTATTCATTAAGAGGTGCGCTCCCCAGCCCATGCTGCTGAAAATCCGTCCGCAGGCGCAGGGCGCGTAACCGAATGCCTCGGAATAGGCCATCGCGGTGTAGAGGGTGAAGGAAGAGAGAAGAGTCAGGGACATGTAAAGTCCGCTATTCCGCGTCTTTTGGAACACCAGCAGGCCGGCGGCCAGAAGTTCAGCCGGAGGAAGGGTCCAGGTGAGCGTGGGGATTAGCCAGTCGGGGAGGGGCTGGCGGGCTAACTGGATACGAAATACGTCGTGCTCCATTACCTTTTGACCGCCGGTATAAAGGAACAGCATAATCAGGATTGCGGAAATAATTTCGATGGTTTTTCGGTACTTCATAACGGGTGCTTTAATGTTCCTATCCTGGGATGAAATCTCACATAAAACTAGAGAGAGTAACCCGGCTAATTGTTACGAAATCCCGTTAAAAGCTTGCTTCTCCCAGTATATTTCAGACAAAACAGGCTCCCGCACCACTAAGGCGCGATTTCAAGGTATTTGGAAAGGGAGATGAAGGGGGAATCGGGCATTTCGCTACCTGGAATTTGCTTTTGAACGTAAAAAGTTGTCAGAAACCGTCGGCTCCAGCTTTTCCAGCATTCCTACTTTCGGACAAAAACCTAAGAAAAAATGAAGACAGTAGTTCCAAAAATCCATTATCCCTTCAATAAGGGAATCAGCCCTTACATCGACTTGCTTGGCCAATGGTCTGAGCGGTGTATCCGGGAAGAATACAGTGAGCTATCGGATGAGGCGAGAGAAATTTCCCTGAAAACAAATTACGGAGATGTGGCAGCGTATTATTATCCAACCGCCAGCTACGAAAAGGCTTTTCCCATTTGCCGGTGGATGATCTATGTAGGTTGTTATGACGACACCTTCGGTACGATGGACAGGCGTATTTTGGAACCCATGAACCAGCTGATTGATCAGGTGTACCATGGGAAGGACCTTTCCAGAGCTGATTCCGATTTGGGAATGCAATTTCTACGGCAGGTCAAAATAATTACGCGTGAATTCCGTCCCTTTGCTACGCCGGCCTGGGAAAGACGATTTGCCGCAAGCAACAGGCTGTTTCTGGAAGCGCTGGTAACGGCAACCGCCTACAATTACAAGAAATTGGTCCGCTATCCCAGTCTGCAGGAATACCTGCGCATCCGGCAGAATATTGTGGCGGTTTATCCCTGCACCAACATGGCTGAAATAGTCGCTGATTTCATTCTGCCTCCCCTGCTTGTCGACCATCCGGTAATTAAGCGCATTAACCAGCTTACCACCTTGCTGATGGCCTTCTGTAATGATTTCTTTTCCGTAGAAAGGGAGCGGAGGGATCGTGAAACCATGAATTTGATACTCGTCCTTGAAAGCGAACGGGGTTGTTCTTTAAAGGAGGCTTATGCAGAAGCAATGGAACTGAATAACCAATTCGTGAATGAATTTGTGGAGCTCCGCAATTCGCTTCCAGAAATGTTGGAGTTAAATGAGCCACTGGAGCGATATGTTTCAACCCTTGAACTCATGATCCACGGGAATTTGCAGTGGCATTTAACGACCTCCCGGCACAAGGTTTAAAACAGTAGAAGAATCCTTATTGCTTGTCGTGACTGGGTGGGAAACCGAAATGCCTTTTGAAAGCATGCGTGAAACTTGCGGTGTTTTTGTATCCGACCTTCGCCGCTACTTCTTTGATGGAATAAGTTCCGCCTTTAAGAAGCCGACTGGACAAATGCATACGCTGGTCCAGAATGTATCCGAATACGGTCTTGCCGAATAAGCTCTTAAAACCGCTTTCCAGTTTGTTTTCATTCATTCCTGCATTTCTTGCCAACATTTTCAATTGGTAATTGTGTTCAGGATGGTAATTGATGTCATCTTTGAGTTTGTAAAGCGCGGCCACTTCCGCCGCAGAGAATGACGTATGGGGAGGAAGATTGCTTTCAGCCAAGTCTCTTATTACATGAAACCACAGAGCCAGCGCTTTTTTTTCATAAAATTTATGTCGGTTGGTGAGATCTATCGGGCCTCGGATTATGTCGGCTACCACACTTCGTACCGATGAGGTAAGCCGGCGATGTCCCGGATTTAACAAGGTCAATTCCCCCTGCCGGGCTCGTTCAAAGAAGTGTGAAAACTGTATCGACATCGGGGTTACATGCCAATCCCCTTGCCGGGATCTGGTAAACAAGACATTAAAGGTTTCGTATTCGCCCGGTTCCCGGAAGTTGAGTTCCCAGGCTATTTTAGGCAGATGATATGCGTTGTAGTAGTCGGCCATGATCTTTTGTTCCGGGCCGTTGTTGATGGCATAGTAAAGGGTGTTCTTCCAGACGATCCACAGAAAGGTACAGGGGATGTCGGCGGTGACCCGTAATCTCATCGCCTCATGAATCAGGAAGCGGGTGTGCCAGATGCTGTACCCGGCCAGTTCTGTCACACGGAAATGAAGGACGCCGTATTTCCCCATTCCAAGTATCATGTACTCTCCGGCGGTTTCACGCGTAATATGCAATTCGACCGGATCAGGAATTGTACTTGTCCCGGAAAATATTTCTAAATCTAGATCCCCATAATGCATGACACGAAGCAGTTGTCTGTCCTTTTTCCCATAGGTTAATGAAGGTACATCACCGGGAGGGCGAAAAGGTAGTTTTGATTACTAAGCTAAATTATTAAAAAAATAAAGTAATCCAAACAGAAGTTTAACTGAAGGTGTCTTTTTAAAAGGTGTAGCATCGGTCCGATGCAGACCGGTTTTTGTCGATATAATAGCTTACAGACAACTCGTGCGTTCCGTAATTGTAGTTTTTAAGGGCATTGAGCGAGTAGTCGTAGGCGTAACCAATCCGTATCTGATCGTTGACAAAAAATTCCGCCAACCCAACCACGGCGTTTACCTTACGCGGATCGTACTGCAAATAGCTTTTGTCGTAAAGCACAATTCCGGTCCGGTAGGAGGCGCCTATCCAGATCCTTTCGTTGAGAAGGGCGAAAAGATTTAAATCCAGGCTGGTTGGCCCTCCGCGGTCATCTTTTAAAAGGAAGGAGGGCCTTAGGGCGAGACGCTCGGAAAGATAAAGCAAGCCGCCGGCTGTGAGGTAATAATGCGGTCTCGGAGTAGGGGTAAGCAGGGTCTTGTCTTTGTGCCCGTCCATGTGGGTCGCAAGGAGATTGTTGATCGAAAATCCGGCATAAAAACTTTCATCGGAAAACCAGACGCCTGCACGTGAGTCGAATACAATGGCCGATTGCATGTCTGGTGGAATATACAGGTCACCCTGATCAAGTGGGTCCAGTTTGGATCCGTCCAGGCCAAGCTGGACAAAACCGACACCCAGCCCGAATGCCAGTTTCGAAGTGTAGCCGGTCGGGATCGTGTAGGAATAATTTCCATAGGCGGCCCGTTTATTCTGCGCGCCGAGTTTATCCTCGGATACCTGGAGGGCCAGTCCAACCCGGCGGTTCTTCAATGTGCCGTCAAATGCAAGGGACGCCGTTTGCGGTGCGCCCGGCACACCCGTCCATTGCGAACGGAAAAATGCGTGGATCGTGGTTTCTTCCCGGTAACCGGCATAGGCCGGATTGATATAAATATGATTGAAGATGTATTGACTAAACTGCGCATCCTGCTGAGCATGCAGCCCGTTCCCGCACGCCCCCGATAGGAGAATGGCGATTATGCAGATTCCCCTGATCATCATTGGTCCTTTCATTTCCCCTCCATTATTAATCCTGACATCATCCGTCAGTCTGCGTTAACGCGGTTTCTCAACAGTGTAATGTAGCCTTTAAAAACCTGCCACGTGCCGTTTGCTGTTTGGACTTTCAATAAATAGTAATAGGTCCCTTCGGCCAATCCCTCTCCCGTCCAGTTGTGTTGATATCCCTTTGCTTCAAAAACATGATTGCCCCAACGGTTCAGGATTACCAGTTCATTGGCAACGAAACCGTCCAGTCCTGGAATGATCAACCGGTCATTCTTTCCATCCCCGTTGGGGGTAATCACGTTTGGTACCCATAGTCCCGCAATGTCTTTGCGGTCTGTGGATATATTATTTGAAGGGTTGGGATCATCCTGCTCGCCGCTGATCATGGCTGTGTTTTCGACCAAGCCGGTTTGCAGGGCTTTTACATTTATTCTGAGGGAAGCGGTTGCCCCTTCTTTCAACGAATCGATTTTCCAGATCACCGTGTGGGAGACCAGTTCGTAATGGGCAGTACCCAGTTCCGGCGTGCCCAGCGCTTCAAAACCCAATTCCTTTGGCAGAATATCAGTCACAAAAACAGAGGACGCATCGCCTTCTCCGTGATTGCTAATACTCAGCCAATAATCGAAGGTTTGGTCCACCACCACATGGCGGCTTTCGGACCATTTATGGACACTTAGGTCCGCTGGTGTTGCAGACGGCTCTACGATTACGCGTACTTCTTCGGACATATCCGAGGAGCATCCCTCCGCATTGAACGCGAGCACCGTATACAGCCCACTTTGATAGGTCGTATAATCTGCCTGGGTCGCCCCCGGAATTGCCTCGCCATCCGAGAACCATTGATACGATTCCGCGCCCTGGGAAGCCGCCCGCAGCGTCACCGATGTCCCAAAAGATATCCGGACTTCCACCGGCGCATCGTCCTGCAATGGCGCTGTCGGTTTCCCGGTAACGGAAACTTGCTCATTATCCGGCATCCTGCCAATCCCTGAGATTCCACGGATCACCGCATGTCCCTCGGGTTTCCCGCTTTCCTTGTTATACGCCCCCACCTCATGCGCATACGCTACCCTTCCAAAGAGCAAAATGCCCGTCAGCAAGAAGGAACGTATGTATGCGGGGGGGAGCATGGTGGCCTTTGTCGAAAATTAGTTCGCAGTTATGGTTATCGACGGCGTTGTCGGAACCGGATTCACTATAATTGTCTCTACATCCGAAGGAGTTTCACATGCGTCATCACTCACTAAAGTTCCATTGGTAACTACATATGTCGCTTTGGCGACAAAGTAATACGATCCAACAGTCGTTTTGTCGACGAGATAAGTGTTTGTGTTTGCAATGTTTGCGTTCAGGACAGATCCATTTTCATCTGTTTCGTCCCAATTGTATTGAAAACTTACTCCGGCTGGCAATGCTTGCGCAGGTATTGCTTCCGCCGTTAAAGTGGATCCGGTGACGTTTTCACAATATGCTGCCATGTCTGACGAAACATCCACGGTAAAAGGTGGAAGAACGTAAAGTGAAGTAGTTCCCGCATCGGATAAACAGCTCGCTGCGTCCTGAACTTGAAGTTCGATTGTGTATTCTCCCGGCCCCGGAACAGGGTAAGAAAATGATTGGTTAGCATTAATGGTCTCGGAGCCTACAATTTGATCAGCGGCGTCTTTAACGGTCCAAACATATAATGCGTAAGGATTATTATCAGGATCGAGGCTACCATTTAATGTAATGGTGCTACCGGAGCATGTGTAATAATCATAGCTTGTTTGTGCGACACTTGTGAATCCTCCCATTAAAAACAAGCCCACCAGGCTCATCTTTAAAAATGTAAATTTTCCCTTCATTGTTATTTGTTGTTTGTTTTGTTGAATTATTCTTGTTGTTATATCTAATTTCACTTTGTTATTGTAATAAGCGGAGAGTCAGGTCGAGGAGCCACAACGACCTCCACCTCCTTCAGATTGCCAGCCAGGTTTTCACATTTGTCGGTTCCCTGTACACTCAGGTAGTAGGTGTATGTATCCTCAGCAGGGAGGTTTGTTACTGTTAGCGTGCCGTCACTGTCCAATTCGTAGTTAATTAATCCATCGGAAGTGCCATCGAGAATTTCGCCCGTTCTGTCGGCGTTTCGATACCATCGATATTCGGGGCTCATGAGCCCACTACTTGGCCGAAATACAGCGGAGGCTCCTTCACAAATCACCTCGTCTTCTATCGTAATATCATCGGCCAAAGCGGCCGTTGTTATTTTTACATTTGCCGATGTTAAGTCGCCGGCTGCGTTTTCACATTTCTCATCGCTCGTAACCGCTACATAGTAGGTAATGTCCGATCCACCGGGAAGCCCTGTTATGGTGAGGACTCCGTTCTCATCAATTGAGTAGCTGACCAATCCCTCAGTCCCATTGGTGATGGGTTGGGCCTTGTTCACATCTTTATACCAAGTGTAGACTGGATTAGAAAGTAGACTTGTGGGGATTAATTCTACCGGCATCCCTTCACATTCAACGGCGTCGCTTACCGTGATGTCGCCTGGAACTGCGGCTTCAGTTACCTGGACTACCACCATCGTCCGGCCGGATTCGGTGGTACAGCCAGACCGGGTGGAGCTAACATAATAGATATGGTCTCCGGCAGTAAGTACCCCCGCGTCAAAGGAGGTACCGGTTCCAACCGACGCACCGGAACTATTGTACCATTGGTATGTCTGTCCGGCGACTGGATTTTCGATCGTTAAGTTCACGGAAGAACCCGCGCAGGAAGCAAATACATCGTCCACTACTCCGGTAACCTCCGGACCCGCACTTATGCGTTCAATTTCGTAAATATTTAGTCCGTTCAGCAAGTTCGCCAAACCTCCTCCGGCCGCCACTGAAATGCGGTTGAAAGGAGCGTCAACAGGAAATACTACTTCATATACGTTCCCAGGTGTGGGTAACAGTTCAAGCCTTAACAGGCCGGAATTTCCTGTGACCTCGCTTACCAGGGTATTATCGTTATAAGTCCGGATCGCCAGATTGGTGGACAAAACGCCGAGATCCAGCAGGCTTTGGTTCCCCGCCTGCAGTACAATCCGGACCGAATCGCCGTCGGTGGAAAGTGTATTGTATAAAGCGGTGATGAACGTTTCATTCAAAGCGCTGACCGTTGGGTTCAACCGGGCCGGCGTACCGCCCGCATTTCCGTCAATGGCTGCTTGGGGGTTGTCAACCGTATTCAGCCCACCCGCAATGCTTCCGGTGGACCCCCAGATCACTTCCGCAGGGGAATCACATGCGACCGGACCGCTGGCCGGAGCAAGGAAATAGGCTCCAAAGAAATCAACCGTGGTCCCTACGTCCACCGTAGGATTGATTTCAACCCGGACGCCGTTATAATTCGCACCGGGAGTAAAAACGATGACGTCCTGGGCGTTACCCCCCAATAAACCCAAGAGGGATGCACCTGAGTGGGCGGTTCCAACGGGTGACCCGTTCATGGTTGCTGTCACGGTAATCCCGCTCAGCACATTGAGGACCGTGGAACCCACGCCGATCTTTACATGAACCGGAACATTCGCATTGTTTCCTCCTGCAGGAAGGGATGCATTCGGAAAACGTACATTCTGCCATGCCGACCCCAATCCGAGCAGTCCCACGTTGGTCCGCAAGGTGGAATGCGTGTTCATATGGTTGGGGTTTGCGGTATCCACGGCCTGTGCCGGATTCTGAACCTCCGCCAAAACT
>JAJUHF010000117.1 GCA_029268045.1 Anseongella ginsenosidimutans | reverse complement strand
TGCATCGGGAAGTGATTTTTGGAAAGCCTTCACCAAAACCATCCTATTTCCGAAAGAGCAGACCGTGAATATGTGTAACCGGCCGACCAAACCATCTTGACCGTAGTGTGCGCGCATGCAGGTGAACCTGATTTCGGTTTCTAGTTCCCTTCTGCCTGGTCCCGGATTTGCGCCGGGTAGCGTTCACCTACAATTTTAATAGCGGCTAACGCGCCGTTGATCTGAGCTGACTCCTCATGGGTCAAGACAACATTTGCCGCGGCAAGGTTCTCCTGCAAACGGTGTAATTTGGAAGTTCCCGGGATGGGCACGATAAATGGTTTCTGAGCAAGCAACCAACTTAATGCAATTTGGGCAGGGGCAGCGCCTTTGTCTTCGGCAATGGACAAAACCAAATCAATCAGTTCCTGATTGGCTTGCCTGCTTTTTTTGCTGAATCGCGGAGCCAAATTGCGCATATCGGATTCATCAAACTCCGTATCGGCAGTAATGGTTCCGGTCAGAAACCCTTTGCCCAATGGGCTGAACGGAACAAAGCCAATCCCGTATTCTTCCAATAGGGGGATGATCCCGTTTTCAGGCTCACGGTAAAACATAGAGTATTCACTTTGCACAGCCGCTACGGGACAAACAGCATTCGCTTTGCGGATGGTATCGGCGCCTGCTTCTGACAACCCGAAATGCCGGACCTTGCCTTCCCGAATCAAATCACCTACCGTTCCCGCGACATCCTCAATCGGCACATTCGGGTCGGGCCTGTGCTGATAGAATAAATCAATTACATCGGTCCTTAACCTTTTCAGTGATGCTTCCGCAACAGCCCTGATGTTTTCCGGCGTACTGTCCAGGCCCAAAAGGAAATTGCCGTCCTTAAAGCCGAATTTTGTGGCAATGATCACCTCGTTCCGAACGGGTTCAAGCGCTTCACCCACCAGGAGCTCGTTGTCGCCATAGCCCTGCCCGGTATCAAAAAACGTCACGCCTTGCTCCACTGCCGAACGGATCAACTGAATGCTTTCTGCTTTCCCCGGTGCATTCGGAAAGCTTAAGCCCATACAGCCGAAACCCAATGCAGATACTTCCAATCCGCCTTTTCCTAATTTTCTTTTGTTCATTTTCTTCAATTTTAATGGTATACTGCAAAGGTGGCGTACTGGAAAATGAAACCGTTTGCCATTTGGCAAAAAGTGATTTCAGCGGATGTTTTTTCTGATTCTACTCAATGAAGATTGCGTAATGCCCAGATAGGAAGCAATATAGGATAACGGGATCCGGTTGACCAGGGTTGGAAAGTTTTCCATGAATTTCAGATAACGCGTCTTGGCATCGTGCTCGACTAATGGGCTTCTTCGTTGTAATTTTTGGGTAAGTCCTTTTTGAATGATCTTTTGCAGAATAGCATCCCATCCAACGATGGTATCGGAAATTTCCTTCCAATCGCGGTTGGCAAATGTGATAAGCCTGCAATCGGTGGCTGCCTGAATATATTCGGTGAACGGTTCATCCGGATGATGCGGATTAAATATCAAGTGGTTTTCCTCAATAAAATAGCGTGTGATGTCTTCCCCTTTGTTGTTGTAATAACAGATTCGGAAAACACCTTCCACGACAAACCCAATCCGCTTTAACGGCTTTCCTGCTTCCGCGAAGTATTCGTCTTTACGAAGGTTTACTTCGGTGGCTTTGCTTTGTATTAGGTTAATCTGATGCTTGTTCAGATTGCCGAACTGCATCACATAGTCTACGAACCGTTCCATTTAACAAAAGTAGGAACTACATCTTTTTATGTTTTACCAAATGACAAAAAATAATGCTTATGCGGTTACCAGCCATTTTGTTTTTGACTATCACTTCCGAGGCCCTGGCTAAGTCCAAGCCTTTTACTTCGTGGAGATTGACATTGTAGCAGCTACCGTCCCAATGTAAGATATAAGTCAGCAAAAGAGGCTGCGAAACAGTTGGGGCTTGATTTTGAAGAAGAGGAAATGTAGGTCCGGTCAGGTCACAGCCGAACAGCAATCATTTCAAAACCTTTCGCTCTAATTTAAAACCTATAGCTATACGAATTTTCTTGACCCGGGCACCTCTCCTTCGTACCTTTGCTTTATTATCCAATCAATAATGCCTATGGACTCTTTCGAAACAATCGGGCAGCTTGAAGCGTCCGGATTGCTGCTGTACTCCTGCGGTTTGCGGGCTTCGGATCTGCCGTTACCTGCTAAACGGAAACCCGCCAGGCGGCTTGCTTACCGGACCGGGTGGACGGACAGGGGGAACCTGGTTAGGGAACCTTCCGGGGATGCGGACCCCCGCTACCTGGATCTCCGGTACGACTATGCCTATAAGCGGACATTTGGCAGCGAGGCCAACAAGGACCTGCTGATTCATTTTCTGAACAGCCTGTTCCAGGGCAGGATGATGATCCGCGACGTGCGGTTCCTTCCCACCGAACGCCTGGGCGAGCATCGATGGAGCAGAAAGGTGATTTATGATATTCTGTGCATAAACGACGAGGGGGAGTATTTTCTGGTTGAAATGCAGCGCGCCTATCAGCCTTTTTTCTCGAACCGGTTACTTTACTATGGATGCCGCATGGTGGACGGACAGGTTCCGGTCGGGGCGAAGGGGGATGATTACGCTATTAAGAAAGTGTACGTGATTGCGCTGTTGGATTACATCCTGTGGGACAAACCGACGCTGCACCGATACCGGCGTAGTGCTGGAGCCAACTGGAAGGATACAGGGGAGAAGTTTGGCGAGATAGAATGGATAATCATTCAATTGCCGGCATTTGACAAAAAGTTAGCCGAACTGCACACTGACCTGGAACGCTGGATCTATCTGCTGAAATACCTGCCCAAATTAAAGGAGCGTCCGGCTTCCTTTGAGGACCCGGCATTCAAAAAAGTTTTTACTGTAAATAAACTGGACAATTTTACACCGGAGGAACGCAACATGTTAAAATTGGAATTCAACAGAGAGTTGGAATGGCAGAATGCTATTTCATACGCGCAAACCAAAAGCCGTGAAGAAGGCCGTCAAGAAGGGGAAGCAGTGGGCGAAAGGAAGAAGGAACTGTCTGTCTTGCAAAACCTGATCGCGGGGACTGAATTTAATGATCGCGAAATCGCCTCGCTGGTGGGGGTAGAAGAGCGTCTTGTTCGTAAGATACGGGCGGGGCAATGGCCGAAGAAAGAATAGCTGAAGCTTCCGGACACTAAACGGATTCTTTCAGTTCGGTGACGATAAGTTCATTCCCATCCAGATCGTAACAGTGCAAGAAAGCGTAGTCACGGGTTCGGACAATTTCGGTTTTCAGCCGAACCCCGTTGTTTTTCAGACGGCGGTGTAATCCGTCAATATCCGAAGTATAGATGACCAGGGTAGGCTGGCCGGCCGTTTGATTTCCTACGTGTTTGCGCTGCTCATCGGTGGCCGCTTTCAGAAGCCAGATACCCATTGTCCCGCCGGGGATCCCCAGATGCAAAAACCGTTGACCGTCCGTCGTAGTTTGGTCAAAGATGCGGGTAAACCCGAAATTTGTTTCGTAAAAGCTCGCCGATTTTTCATAATCAGTTACCAACAATACGATTCGGCCTACGTAGTTTTTCATAAAATTTAATACTTTTATTCTAAGCGGGCTTTCCGTACCCGGGTATGAAAGTAAAGAAAAATTTTCAACATGAAAGAGATCCGAAAAGAAGACATCAAGCAGGAAGTGTTTGATCTTTACGATGACTATGCGCACAATCGTGTCGGACGGCGTGAGTTTATGCAGAAGCTATCCACCTATGCGGTAGGCGGGTTGACCGTAGCGGCATTAACCAATTTTCTCATGCCCGACTACGTGCATGCGGTTCAGGTCCGGAATGACGATCCCCGGTTAAAATCGGAATACATAAACTACCGCTCAGCAAAAGGAGGCGGCACCATCAAGGCGCTTCTATCCGCTCCTGCCGAAATGGAAAAGCCGTTGGGTGGAATTGTGGTGGTTCATGAAAACCGGGGTTTGAATCCGCACATTGAGGATGTGGCAAGACGGGCCGCGCTGGCTGGATTTGTTTCCATAGCTCCCGATGCCTTGTCGCCGCTGGGCGGATATCCCGGAAACGACGACGAAGGCCGTGAATTGCAGCAGAAACGGGGCCGCGACGAGATGCTGGAAGATTTTATAGCTGCTTTTGAGTATCTGAAAAACCACAAGCATTGCAATGGGAAGGTGGGCGTTGTCGGGTTCTGTTTTGGGGGATGGATCTCCAATATGATGGCCGTGCGTATTCCCGAACTGGCGGCAGCGGTTCCGTTTTACGGTGGACAACCTGAAACCGAAGACGTTCCCCGTATTCAGGCGCCCTTGCTTTTGCATTTTGCCGAATTGGATGCCCGGGTAAACGAAGGCTGGCCGGCCTACGAAGCGGCGTTGAAGGAAAACAAAAAAGTATATACCGCGCATCTGTACGCCGGAACGAATCATGGGTTTCACAACGACACCACTCCGCGCTATGATAAAGCAGCCGCGGAACTGGCTTGGAAACGCACCATCGATTTTTTTAAAGCCCATTTGACTTAAGCGGATTTGGCTACGGCATTCTTTGATTTGACTACATCTCCAGTGCGTCCGTTGCGGAGATTTGTATCGTACAAAAAAATCAAATCAAATGAATGCACAACACAACACCCGCGCCAACCACGCGATTGCACTGGTAACCGGCGGAAGCCGCGGTCTGGGCCGGAATATGGCTCTCAACCTGGCAAAAAAGGGAATCGACGTCATCATTACCTATCAGCAGAGTGAGAAAGCAGCTGCAGACGTTCTGGAGGAAATCCGGAACGCGGGCGGAAAGGCGTCCGCGCTGCAATTGGATGTATCGAAACCGCAGGACTATGCCGCCTTTTTCAACACGCATCTGAAGCCGGAATTGGAGCGGACCTTTAATACATCCACTTTTGATTTTCTTATCAATAATGCCGGTACGGGCTATTTTTCACCTTTTCCGGTTGAATCTCCGCAGGAACCGGTGGACGAGCTGATCAATATCCACTTTAAAGCAGGATATTTCTTCACCCAACTGGCTTTGCCTTATCTGAACGACGGCGGGGGGATCGTTCACGTTTCTTCGGGGCTAACCCGGATCATCTATCCGGGATACGCCGCGTATGCTTCCCTGAAGGCTGCGTTGGAAACATTGACCAAATACCAGGCGAAGGAACTTGCCGGGCGGAAGATCCGGGTCAACATTGTGGCTCCCGGTGCCATCGAAACCGATTTCAACGGAGGCAGGGTGCGTGATAACAAAGAGATGAACGAACGCATTGCCGCGATGACCGCCCTGGGCCGGGTGGGTCTGCCTTCCGATATCGGACCGGTTGTCGCCTTTTTATGCACGGATGAATCCTATTGGATCAATGCCCAGCGCATTGAAGTGTCGGGCGGGCAGCACCTGTAAAAGCCCGTCCGCTAAAAGCCCGTCCGGATACCGGTGTTTCACTGGTTTTTCTTAAATTCGTAAGGTCATTGCATGAACAGGAATAAAATTCAACGGATCAAATCCATCAGCGAGTTCCACCAGGTAAGGAACCTGTCCAAGCCGGAACACCCCTTGATCAGCCTGGTGGACTACCGGGAAATCCGGCATTCGCCGGAACAGAACACCGTCAGCTGGATACAGGATTTTTATACCATCGGTCTGAAACGGAACGTCCAGGGTAAATTCCGGTACGGGCATCAGGAATACGATTTTGACGAAGGTTTGATGTCGTTTATCGGCCCGGGGCAGGTATTCAGCATCGAGGTAATTGACAGCACCAGGGAGGAACATTCCGGCTGGCTGCTCTTGATACATCCTGATTTTCTCTGGAACAGCCCACTGGCCAAAAAGATCGGACATTACGACTTCTTCGGATACGCGGTAAACGAAGCACTTTTCCTTTCCGATAAGGAAGAAGCGACCATTACCCGTGTGCTGCAAGATATCCAGCGGGAGTACCATGCCAATATCGATCGGTTCAGCCAGGGCATTATCCTGTCCCACATCGAACTTTTACTGAATTATGCAGAACGGTTCTACAGCCGGCAATTTATTACGCGTAAGATCACCAATCACCGGGTGCTTGACCGCTTGGAACAATTGCTGAACGATTACTTCGGCAACGGCAGCCTGATCGAAACCGGACTGCCTACGGTCCAACAGCTGGCAGATCAATTGAACATGTCCGCCAATTACCTGAGCAACCTGCTTAAAGCCTTGACGGGTCAAAGCGCCAAGCAGCATATTCACAACAAGCTGATTGAAAAGGCAAAGGAAAAATTGACGACTACCGGGCTTTCCGTAAGTGAAATAGCCTATGACCTGGGGTTCGAACACCCGCAATCGTTTAGCAAACTGTTTAAAAGCAAGACCGATCTATCGCCCCTGGAATTCCGCCAGCGGTTTAATTGAGCGCTAAGGAGCTGACTTCCCTGCAACAATGCGTATATTAACCGGTATGGAAAGTTTCAGTGACGATATATTGCAGGGCCTGCGTTCCACTCCCAAATACCTGCCTCCGAAATACTTTTATGACGAAGCGGGCGACCGGTTATTCCAGCAGATCATGCACAGTCCGGAGTATTACCTGACCCGGTGCGAATACGAGATTTTCAGCCGAAAGGCGCCGGAGATCGCTGACCTGCTACAGGTCAACTTATCCGATTTCGATTTGGTGGAGCTGGGCGCCGGCAATTGCTACAAATCCCGTTTTCTGTTGGCCGAGCTGGTGCGGAGGAGATTTCCTTTCACATTTTATCCGGTGGATATTTCCAGTAATGTCATCAGGCAGCTGAATCAGACCCTCCCGGTGGAAATACCGGGTTTGCAGCTGCACGGATTGAACGGGGAATACCTCCGCATGCTGGAAAGAGCGCAAGCTTTATCAGACCGGCCCAAAGTGGTTCTCTTTCTTGGGGCAAACATTGGAAACCTGCCAAAAGATAAAACCGGAGAATTTCTTCAAAAGATCCACTCGGTGCTGAATCCGGGAGATCTTGTATGCATCGGTTTTGATCTGAAGAAGGATCCGGATGTTATTTTAGCGGCCTATAACGATGCCGCAGGCCTTACGCGGGAATTCAATCTGAACCTGTTGCGCCGGATCAACCGCGAACTGGATGCGGATTTTGACCTGGCAGGTTTTAAGCATTTTCCGGTATACGATCCCGTAAACGGAGCCTGTCGGAGTTACCTGATCAGTCTGAGGCAGCAGCAGGTACATCTGAAATCGTCCGGGGAACACATCGCGTTCGAGCCCTTTGAGCCGGTATTTATGGAAGTTTCGCAGAAATACGCCACCGAAGAGATCCCGATGATGGCCCAAAGCAACGGTTTTCAAAGCCTTACCATATTTTACGACGACAGAAACTGGTTCGGCGACGCCGTGTGGAGGGTGGAAAAGTGATCCAGTCTGCAACAATCACTCGATCTGCCGGACCCACTCAACTTCCCGCCAGAGCGGAGCGCGACCGGTAGGCATCGGGTTGCCTGGCGTGCTGCGTCCGCCCAGAATGTATTCCTTGAGTAAGTTCATTAGCTCCCGCACTTTTTCGGGGTATTGGTCGGCCAGATCCGTTTCTTCACGCCGGTCCGAACCGATCCGGTAGAGCTGCACATTTTTCCAAACCGGGCTTCCGCCTGCCGAATCCAGCCGGGGCAGCCCGCCGGGCGTGTTCCATTTTCCGCCGCCGCCCTCACAAAGGATCAGTTTCCAGTCCTTGTCCTGGATGGACAGAATGCCTTCGCCCGATTGCGTGACCAGCGCGGGCCGGACCTTTTCGGATGCGCCCGTCAGCAAAGGCAAAATATTATAGC
>JAJUHF010000116.1 GCA_029268045.1 Anseongella ginsenosidimutans | reverse complement strand
CGGTCTATTTTTTTGTTGCGCATGGCGATGGTCATGAACTCCGCGCTCATCTGGGAGTCTTCCGACCAGACCACCGGGGTCTTGTAACACCGCATGACCGAATCGACCGAGGTGTAGACCAGCGAATCGGCGATCGCCTGCAGATCCGACTTAAATACCCGCACCCGGTTATAGGCAAAGATCACCCGCGCGGAATCAACCGGCAGTTCGGCCGAATCCGCCGAAATCGCTTTCTCTGCCGCAGCAGCCGCCATCGCGCGGGAAACCGAATCGGCAAGCGGCCCGGGCAGATAGTCTGAAGGCCGCAGCGGAGGGGGGCCAATGAAGTCGTCCGGCACCTCCGGAGCCTGGGCAAGCACTTCACCGGGCGGTGGCAGGCTGTCTGCCTGGAGCATTTGAGCCGTATCGGACGGCAATACCAGGGGGACACGGTCCTCCACCGGGTAATCGGTCAACAGCGAATCCGCGCCGGTCTCGGAAGGGATTCCGGGGGTTTCCCGCAGCTCCTGGGGCAGGGTGACTTCTTTTCCCAACACGTCCCGGTCATGGGACGCGGATATCCATTCCTGGATGACCGGTACCGGCAGTTGTCTTGTTTTTAGGGTATCGGCAGCCAGGTAGATGGTATCGGTGCGGGAACTGTCCTGTTCGGTGATCATAATGACGCGGGCGCTATCGGTTACAAAAGCGGTCTCGGTCGCTTTGTTGTATTCGCCCAATTCGCCCCGGAGAATGATGTTTTCGACCGTATCGATAATAAAAACATTCCCGGAAGCCCGTCCGAAATTACGCTGACGGTCGTAGTACAACTCATTTCCCTTGAGCAACTGGTTCCCGCTTTGGTAATACGCGTTTTCCTGAAACTGCGCCTGATCGGTATCGGTGTTATACGTCCCGTTTTCAGCATAGATGAGATCGTCCTCGCCCTGGATGGTCGTCGGCCCGTAAAAATAGGCCACCTTGGTACCCGTATTGTAGCGTAAGGTATCCGACTTGATCACCGCATCGGGCGTATTGACCACCGCGTTCTCACGGAAATAGGCGTCTTTGCTGCCTACAAAATAGTAACCTCTTCTGCTGACCAGTGTATCGTCCTGATTGACAATCCGGCCTCCGTCATGATAGGTTCCCTCCCGGGTATTCAAATCGTAGGTTAGAAAATGGGTAGTCAGCACGGCCTGTCCATCGCTGAGGGTGATGTTATTGAAGAATCGGGCAACCCGCGTATTACCGTCGTAAAATAGGCGGTCCGCCTGCACGGTAATGGTATCGTCCTGCCGGATAAATACATCGCCGTAGGCTTCCAGCGTATTTTGCTCCTGATTAAAGAAGGTGCTGTCGCATTCCATCGTGGCATCTTCGTGCTCGAACGTACCGTTGATGATCCAGCTTCTGCCTTCCTCAGCCACCAGGTAGTCCGAGTCCAGGACACGGATGGTAGTCGTGCTATCCTGGGCCTGCAGCAAACTGGCTGACCAGCTACAAAATATAAAGATGAAAAGCCTTAACTTCACCGGGCAAAGGTAATAAAATGCTTGAACGGTTTTTGAAATATGTCGCGGAGGAAAGTCTATTTCAACGCGGGGACCGCGTATTGCTGGGGGTGAGCGGAGGAATGGACTCCATGTTGATGACCGCACTGTTCAGTCAAAGCGCTTTTTCATTTGGAATGGCGCATTGCAATTTCGGGCTCCGGGGATCCGAATCGGACCAGGATGAGCAATTTGTAAAAAAAGAAGCGGAAAAGCTGCAGGTTCCCTTTTATTCCAAGCGCTTTCAGACCCATGCGTATGCCGAAGAGAAAAAAATATCCACTCAGATGGCCGCGCGGGAACTGCGCTACACCTGGTTCGATCAACTCGCCGAAGAAGAAGATTATCAGGTGATTGCCTTGGCCCATCATCTGAACGACCTGGTGGAGACGATGTTGATCAACCTCCTCCGGGGAACCGGGCCGGCAGGATTGTACAGCATGCAGCCCAGAACCGGAAACCGGGTAAGGCCGTTGCTTTGTTTCACCCGGGAGGAAATCGCCCGGGAGGTTGCCAAACAGAAGATCCCCTACCGCGAAGAGAGCAGCAATGCATCGGACCATTACCTTCGTAACCGGCTCCGCCATCACCTGGTTCCGATGTTGAAAGCGGAAAACCCCAGCCTGGAACATACCTTTGCCGCCACCGCACGGCACTTTGCAGAAGCCGGCCGGTTTATTGATCAGCAAATAGCTCCCTACCGGGCCTGGCTGACCAAGGACGGGGAAAACTGGCGGCTCCCCTGTGAAATGCTAACCGGTATGGGATCGGGCAGCTTTGTTCTCTTCCGGCTGCTTCAACCCTTTGGATTCAATGCGGACGTCGCCCGGGAGGTGTTCCGTGCATGCAATTCTCAATCGGGAAAGCAGTTTCTCTCGCCCACCCACCGTCTTATCAAAGACAGGGATCAACTGATCATCATCCCCTTGGATCAGGTAGTGGAGAAAAAACCCGGACCGGCGCTGGAAGACCTGTTTGAAGCAGCCGTCCTGGACAGAGAGGCGGCCGAAATCGGTCCGGGACCGGATACCGCTTATCTGGATTACGATACCTTGCAGCTTCCCCTAACGGTGCGAAACTGGCAGCCGGGCGATCGATTCCACCCCTTGGGAATGCGCGGTCATAAGAAGCTCAGTGATTTTTTCATCGACCTGAAGATTCCCCTGCACCGGAAGCACCGCATTCCCCTGGTATGTTCGGGCGAGGAGATCGTCTGGGTGGCTGGTTACCGGATTGCCGAACCCTTCAAGGTAAGCCCCACAACGAAAAAGGTTTACCGCATCAGATTAAAGTTCCAAAAATAAACTAAATTTGGGCTGCAATTCGGTCAGCAAACATGGAAGACACCGTTCTTTTCCGGGAAAAACAGTACCTGGGTCGCAATAGCTATTGGATCAGCAGGCGTCTGGTACTTGCCGCTTTTTGTTTCCTCGTATACTTTTTGGAAAAGGAAGGGCGCAATGCCGAGCTCTTGCTGATCGTGGGCATTTCCATCTCGGTGATCTCGGTCGTTCTCCTGTTCATAATTCACTTCAAAACCAGTGTTTACCCCGATTCGATCGAACTCGATGCGCTGTGGAGCGCCCGGAAAGTGAAGATCAGCCTGGATTCGATCCTTCACGTGGAAAAGATCCCTTACAGCGGTTTTCTTCTGAACAACCCGGTGTATAACCTGCATAGCAAAGGAACGATCCGCTTTTATACCCGCGGCAAGGAAGCCATTAAACTGACCGATAAGGATGGCCTGGTATACATCATCGGAAGCCAGCTGGCCGACGAATTGCTTGCCGCGATTAAACAGGCGATGGCCCGCTAGACCGGGCATACCTTAGCCATGCCGCTTGTTGGTGACAATGTCCCGGGTGGTCCAGGGCCGGTTCATATCCGCCTGGTGGGCAGCCGGATCGGCATGAACAAAAACCTCCACCCGGCCTTCAAAATTATCTTTCAACAGCTTCTCAAAACGCCCGATCTCCGCATGGGCTTCTTCAAAGGTCAGGGCACGGGGCATGGTCAGGTGACAGTCAATGTGAAGGTCCGGCCCGTACCGCTGCACCCGGAGATTATGCACATCAATCCATCGGGGATCCCGGTTATCGTTCAGTAGACGGGTGATTTTTTCCAATAATTCCTCATCGGCTTCGTCCATTAAGCCGGAAAGGGACTGTCTGATCAAGCGGTAACCATTGAACATGATGACCAGCGCCAGCGCGATGGAAAGCAGAGTGTCCAACAGATACCACTGGGTGAATTGGATTATAAAAAGTCCGGCAATCAAGCCCCCACTGCTGTAACAGTCGGAAAGCAGGTGCTTTCCATCGGCGTATAAGGTGAGGGAGTTAAACTGCTTGCCCTTTTTGATCAACCGCAAGCCCATGACAAGGTTTCCCACCAGGGTTACTGCGACGATGATCAGACCCCAATTGAGCGACTGCAGCTGGACGGGGGTTCGAATGTGTTCCAACGACCCGATCAGGATAAACACCCCGGCGATAAGCACCAGCCCACCTTCAAATCCCGCCGAGAAAAACTCGATTTTCCCGTGGCCGTACGGATGGTTCCTGTCGCGGGGTTTGGAAGCCAGGTAAACGCTGAAAAACGCAAATGCCGTTGCCACTACGTTGATGATGGATTCCAGGGCGTCGGTCAAGATGGCGCGCGAGCCGGTAAGGTACCAGCCGGTAAATTTCAGTACGCAGAAAATCAGGCTCATTCCCAGGGAAAGTCCAATCCACAACATCCGTTGCCTGTCCGCTTGCTTCATATCGAAGCGAAGATACCGAAACGCATGCGTCAGACCAAAATCTGCGAAGCGTGACATGTATGTCAGTTTTTGAAATTAATTTTGATTATTAGGAATGGACCGTCTAACTTAGGCAACGAGTTAATCTTTGGCGCCATATTGTTAACTCTTGGGATTGCCGAAAACCAATGCAATAGAGTAGGCAGGACGTGTCTAAATTCTTAAAACGATGGATTTATCATTCTTAACAGATCTCGTTCAGCAGATTGTTGACGTTGTAACCAGCCTTCTTTCTTCGATACTGGGAGGACTTTAATTTCAACAAAACTGCGTCTGACCATTTCGGTCGGTTGGACAAGCCCTGCCATGTGGGGTTTTGACGCAAAAATATGACATAAATGTCATATTGTTTTTGTTTTTTTTGACAAACTCAATATTGCTTCTATCTTTATCAGCGGTTAATTTCCGGTGACAGGAGAATTAACTCTTGGGGAGTGCCGAAAACCAATAATAGAGTAAGCAATATCTTAAACAATTTATCATGAATATTAATTTCAACCTTGCTGAAGTGGTAGCACTTTTAAGTGTATTGTTAGGAACGCTTTTAGCTGGCCTTTAATTTACCACGGGGGCTCCAGTTTTTTCGAAGGCTGGAGCCCTTTTCCACTCAGGCCGGAGCCCTTTCCCCTTTCTATATGGAGGGCCGCCTACTTTCTTATTTCCCTCTCCTTCCTTTCCCGCTTCAGCTGGCGTTTCCTCCAGCAGGAAGTTCCTCCAAAAAGAATAAATCCGAGACCACCCGATCGGCAACGTGTTTTCCGGCGCGGGTCAGATACAGTTTTCCGTCCTGTTCACGGATCCATCCTCTTCGGATCGCGTCGCCAGCCGCCCGTTGCAAAGCGGTGAGCGGTCCGGTCCCGAAGTCTGCTTCAACCTTCCGAAGGTCCAGCCCCCACACGGTGCGAAGCCGGGTCATGATCCGTTCATTCAGCCGGTCTTTGGGAGTCAGCTGCTCCGTTTCGCTAGGAAGCCGTCCCTCCCGGATTGCCTGCATGTAGTGGTGGTTATTTGACCTGTTCCAGCTCCGGCATCGGCCATTGTAGGAATGGGCCGACGGGCCGATTCCCAAGTAAGGCTGCTCCTGCCAATAGGAGGTATTGTGCCTCGAATAACAACCTTCCCGGCAGAAATTGGAGATCTCGTAGTGCTGGAATCCCTGTCGCTCCATTTGGTCCATCAGCAAGTCAAACTGCCTGGCGCCCCATGCCGAAGAAAGGGGCCGTTCCCTCCCCTTGCGGATAAAGGCCCAGAGGGCAGTCCCCTCTTCCACAGTCAGATTATAGCAGGATAAATGGTTGACACCCAGTTCGGATACCGTACGTAGATTGTCCAGCCATTTCTCATCGGTCAATAAGGGAAAGCCATAGATGAGATCCACGGTCAGGTTCCCAAATCCTGCCCCCAAGGCATCGCGGACCGCCCGATAGGCTTCCTTGCCCGTATGAACCCGGTTCATCCATTTCAGGTCTTCGTCAAAAAAGGACTGGATGCCAATGCTCAGCCGGTTGATCGGGGTTTCCCGGAGGAGAGCCAGTTCAGCGGGTCCCAGGTCGTCCGGATTCGCCTCCAGGGTGATTTCACAATCGGACGAAAGCACATGGTACTTGCAGACCGTATCCAACAAAGCCCGCAGCTGGGAAGCATCCAACAGCGAAGGCGTTCCTCCTCCCAGGTAAACGCTGGTCACCTCCGCCCCCGGGAGGTAGTCCCTGCGCAGGCGGATTTCCTCCATCAACGATTCCAGAAGCTCCTCGCGCCAAGCCAGATCGGTGCTGAAATGAAAGTCACAATAGTGACAGGCCTTCTTACAAAAGGGAATGTGAATGTATATTCCCGGCATAACGCAAAGTTAGGAACATTGTATTAACTTTATCGGCAAAAACAGTCCAGTAAACAATTTCTTTACTATGAAGGCTTCTTCCCCCTACCTTTTTCTTTTTATTTCATTATGGATTACCGGATGCCAGCTGACATCGGTCTCCCCGTCGGGGGAAACCCTTGCGGGAAGCCGGCCCAATATCCTGTTTGTGATCTCGGATGATCAGTCCTTCCCGTATGCCTCGGCCTATGGAGATTCTTCCATCCATACACCCGCTTTTGACCGGGTAGCCCGTGAAGGGATTCTGTTCAACAATGCATTTGTAGCGTCTCCGGGCTGCAGCCCCTCCCGGGCGGCTCTGCTCACCGGGCTGAACTGCTGGCAGCTCAAAGAAGCCGGCACGCATGCCAGTTTGTTTCCACGGGAGTTTGTAGCTTTTCCCGATCTATTAGAGCAGGCCGGCTACTTCATCGGTTTTACCGGAAAGGGATGGGGTCCGGGTGATTTCAGATCATCGGGAAGGGAAAGGAATCCGGCCGGCAGGTTGATCAATGACCGGGAAATGGACAGCCCCCCGGAAATTTCCAATACAGACTATGCCGGCAATTTTGGGGATTTTCTGGCGGAGCGGCCGGAAGGACAGCCGTTTTTCTTTTGGCTGGGGACCCATGAGCCCCACCGGCGATTCAAAAAGGGGATTGGAAGAGAACACGGGATGGACCCGTCCAAGGTACGGGTACCGGCATTTTTGCCCGATGTGGCCGAAGTCCGCGACGACATGTTGGACTATGGTTTCGAGATCCAATGGTTTGACCAGCATCTGGAGCGGGCAATCAGGCTATTGGAGGAAGCGGGTGAATTGGACAATACCCTCATCGTGGTGACATCGGATAATGGAATGCCCTTTCCCCGTGCCAAAGCAAATGTCTACGAATACGGCATCCACGTTCCGTTGGCCGTACGGTGGGGTGATAAAATAAAAGGAGGCCGCATCTCGGATGACCTGGTCAGCCTGATCGACCTGTTTGCCACGTTTGTTGACCTTGCCGGCGCGCCTTACCCCGAATATAAGGTGGAAAGCAACAGTCTCCTCCCCTTGCTTGGCAGTACGAAAAGCGGCGTCATCGACACTATGCGGAAGGAGATATTCTCTTCCCGGGAACGCCACTCCTCTTCCCGTTGGAACAACCTGGGTTACCCCCAGCGCGCCATCCGGACCAGCCAGTATCTTTACATCCGCAATTTCAAGCCGGAAAGGTGGCCCTCGGGCGATCCGCCGGAATTCCACGATATCGATCAGGCTTCCGAACGGTTTACCATCCGGCACGGCGACGATCCCCGGTATGCGGAATTCTTTCGTCTGATTACCGACCGCCGGCCCGCCGAAGAACTTTACGATATCCTGGCCGACCCGGCCTGCCTGCATAATCTGGCCGGCAGCGCGCGGTACGAGGCGTCATTAAACCATCTCCGGGGCCGGCTTGGAGCCTATCTGATGCAGACCCACGACCCCCGCGTTACGGGCAATGGGGAAGTATTTGAAAGCTACCCCCGGCTGGTGGGCCCCATGCGGGAATTCCCGCCGGACACCCTGTTGGAGAACCGGACCGGGTCAGAACGGAATTAACCGCTATCTTTGTCACCGGTTCCGATTATGCGTCTTGTCCTGATACATTTGCTGTTGCTTGTCTCCCAGACGGTTTGGTCGCAAACCGGTCCGCAACAACTGTTTGTGCTTCCG
>JAJUHF010000115.1 GCA_029268045.1 Anseongella ginsenosidimutans | reverse complement strand
TGTCTTTATCAAAGCCACCGAGGGGATGCAATTGGTGGATCCTTACTTTAAAAGAAACTGGAAGGCAACCAGGGAACACGGCATGCTGCGGGGTGCCTACCATTACTTTAAACCGCACGTGAATGGGCGGGTTCAGGCGCGGTTGTTTTTAAAAACCGTCGATTTTCAACCCGGAGACCTGCTGCCGGTGGTGGATGTGGAGGAGATCGGCCGGCTTTCTCCTGCCGAGCTGCGCAGACGGCTTGCCCAGTTCATTGAAGTAGTTGAAGAATCTACAGGGGTTAAACCCATTATTTACACTGGTTTAAGTTTTTACGAGGACTACCTGCAGGGGCATTTCGAGACCCATCCTTTCTGGATAGCCCATTATTATCATGCGCGCCCGCGGTTGAAAGCCGGACTGGAGTGGCACTTCTGGCAGCACTCCGACAAAGGAACGATTCAGGGGATTGATCACGTGGTGGACTTCAACGTTTTTCAGGGAGAGCCGGAGGAGTTGCGGAAGCTTTGTTTTCTTTCTGCGGACGGCGAGGACGGTTCGGACGGCGAGGACGGTTCGGACACCCCAACGGGAAGGAGCGCCGCGAAGAAGAACTGATTGCGGCGTGCTAAAGCGCAGTGAAAACCTTCTTTCCTTTTATAAAATGCTGATAGGCGATGCTCCCCCGGTACACGCCCTCTAAGCGGTTCAGTTCAGGTGATGGAGCCGCAAAGCTTTTCCGCTTCCGGTTCCAGCGGGTTAGGCCTTTCAGGTAATGCCAGTGCGCTTTGTTAATGGCCAGGCTGTGACGGAATTTACCGCTGAACAAAAACAGGAACCAGGCTGCCAGGTCTAGCCAGAACCGGGTAAAGATTAGGGGAAAAACCCGTCCGGCAGCCAGGTTTTTATGTAGCAGGATCAGGTTGTTCCGGAAATTCAGATAGGTTTTAAAAGGGCTTATCGCTTGCAGGGTGCCACCGCCCACATGGTACACAACCGAGCGGGGGCAAACCATGATCCGGAAGCCCAGACGCTGCAGCCGCCAGCAAAGATCGGCTTCCTCCATATGCGCGAACAGATCCGGATCAAATCCCCCGGCCTGGTCGAAAGCGGTTTTCCGGACAAACATCGCGGCGCCGCTTGCCCAGAAAACGGGCCGGGTATCGTCGTACTGGCCGCGATCCTCTTCGGTAATGCTGAAAATCCGTCCCCGGCAGAACAGGTACCCAAAACGGTCTATGTAACCGCCGGCCGCACCGGCGTATTCGAATCGTTCTCGCTCGCGGTGAGCTTTGATCTTGGGTTGGCAGGCGGCAATTTCCGGGTCGCTTTCCATCAGCGAGATCACCGGCTCGATCCATCCCGGGGTTACCTCCACATCGGAATTCAACAGGATCAGGTAATCCGCTTCCACCTGCCGTAGCACCTGATTGTATCCGCCGGCAAATCCCAGATTGTGTTCGTTCCGGATAATCCGCACCTGGGGGAAACGCGTCTTGAGAAAAGCCACCGATTCGTCGGTGGAGGCATTGTCTCCTACAACCACCTCCAGTCCGGGGTAGGTGGAGGCAAGCACGGAGGGCAGGAAGCGTTCCAGGTAGCGGACCCCGTTCCAGTTCAGGATCACCACGGCCACTTTCGGGTCAGGAGCGTTCGATGTCTGCATATTCCACTTTCAGCTTTTGGTTTATCCGGACCGCCCTCCAGGCATTCCACAGGCCGAATACCGTCAGGCCGATTAGCATAATCAGCTCGGTGTTCAGCCTGCCGGTTTGCCGGCCTGTCATAAAACATACCAGCACTGCTGCGATCGCCAAGGCGAGCGCGGCGGTTAAGATGGAAAAGAACCGACGTGTTTTCAGTTGTTGCCGGTCAAAATTATTGCTTTTTCGGATCGCTTCTTCTTTTGCCTGGGGCTCCAATTCGATAAATTGCCGTCCCGCTCGCAATTCCAGATTTTTAAGGCACCACGTCTCCAAGTCCCGGAGATTGCCCGTTTCTAGGTCAGAAACCGTGAATTTTTGTCCATCGTCCGTTTTGAACTGGATGGCTTTGTAGTCAACAGGACGTCCGGGATAGTACCGGAAGCGGAATCCGGTAACCTCGTCGAGGTGGTAGCGCCTGACCTGCAACCGGAATGGATAGATAAACGAAATGGTTCGGGAGATTTCATTGACACGCACCAGCAGCGTGAAGCCAACAATACAAACCAGCAAACCAGCGCAGAAAGCGAGGGCGAGGATTGCCTTTAGCTTGTCGCCTTCATCCCCCGGCGTGGCCCCGAAAAAGGTCCTTAATCCGGGAATACCGAAAACCGCCAGCAGGAATAGGGACGAAACGGCTGTAATCGGTTTTAGCCGGGTATGCACGCCGGATGATGTCATGGGCGGTAACCTTTCAGGAACTCCCGCGCGTCCATTCGTTTTTTCCCTTCCAATTGGATTTCGTCCAGGTAAATGAATCCTTCCCGCACGGCCACTTTGAGAAAGGTCCGTTGATCGGTAATGAATTTTCCCGGGGGCTCCTGGTGAGCCTGCCGCTCCATCCGGCTTCTGTAAACCTTCAATTGCTTTCCGTTCAATTCGGTGAAGGCCGTAGGATACGGGCTTAATCCGCGTACCTGGTTGTGGATCTGCTCCGGGGAGGAATCCCAATTGATTCGGCAGTCTTCTTTGAAAATCTTGGGGGCTTCCTTCAGTTCCCGTCCCGCGTGTTCTTCGGCACGGATTAGCGTGTCCTGTGCCACCGGCTGGATTTGCTTGTCCTGCAGCCCTTTTACCGTTTGTAAAACCAGTTGGGCGCCCCGTTCCATTAGGCGGTCGTGGAGTTCCCCGGCCGTTTCATTCTCACCAATGTCAATCCGTTCCTGCATCAGAATCTGTCCGGTGTCGATCTCGTGCTGAAGAAAAAATGTGGTTAGCCCGGTTTCCCTTTCGCCGTTCATGATCGCGCGGTTGATGGGGGCGGCACCGCGGTATTGGGGAAGGAGCGAGGCATGCAGATTGAACGTTCCCTGGGGAGGCATTTGCCAGACAACTTCGGGAAGCATGCGGAAAGCTACCACAATAAACAGATCGGCGTTCAGCCCCTGCAGGCGGGAAACAAACGCGGGGTCGCGAAGCTTTTCGGGCTGCAGCACCGGTAAACCGTGACGCATCGCGTAATCTTTCACCGGTGAAACGCGGATCTGCCGGCCGCGGCCAGCGGGTTTGTCCGGGGCGGTGACCACGGCGGCGATATCGTAACCGTGTTCGTGCAGGATAGCCAGTGAAGGAACGGCGAAGTCCGGCGTTCCCATAAAAACAATACGCATCGGCTTGATTATTCCTCCAATTTTAGTTTTACCAGCACAGGCATGTGGTCGGACGCGTCTTCGCGCAATACCTGTACGTCAATGACCCGCCATTTGTCTTCCGGTGAAAAAAAGATATAGTCGATCCGGGAGCGCGGGGTGGCGTACGAAATGGTGTTTTCCGGGTGGCCGTTTATCAGCGCCGCGTCGGCAAACTGCCGGCGGATTACCCGGTATGGTTCAGTGTCTGGCCGGAAATTAAAATCGCCTCCCATGACCACGGGAATATCGCTTTTCTCCAAAGCGGCCAAAATGGCCTCGGCTTGCGCTAGCTTATTGGCATCGAATTGATGGCACAGGTGGGTACCCGCGAAAAGCAGCGGACCCACGCCGGGCACTTCGGCACGGATCGTAAGCAGCGCCCGGCCTTCGCCTCCTTCGGGGTTGGGAAGCGCATGATTGACCGCCTTGGCCGGATACCTCGACAGGACACCCTCGCCGTATCCGCCTCCGTCGTAATCAATGGCTTTTCCAAAAAAACCATGCATGGAGGTCAGGAAAGCGAGTTCCTTCACCAGGTTTTGCGCCATCCCCCGATTGAGCGCCGCGGAGCGTCCCGTCAGGCTGTCCACCTCCTGCAGGGCGACAAAGTCCGGCTGGTGCTTGTTGATAATCCGTGCCACTTCGGCCAGATTACTTTTTCCCCGATCGTATGCCATTTCGCCGTGATAAATATTGTAAGTCATCACGGTAATCACCCGGCTTTCGGCGGCTCTTTCGGCGGCTTTCTGAGCGAATCCGGCAATAGGGAATAACAGGATACCGAGGATGGAAAACACCTTTTTCATGCTTTCAAAGATATTAGTATCGTATTCAAGTTCATAAGGTTTCCCTGTAAAAAGTATATTTGCAGGCAATTCGCTTTGCAAAATTAAGAAACCCGACAATGGATGAGCGTCTGAAAGCATTTGAGAGGTTGCTGAACATCATGGATGAACTCAGGGAGAAATGTCCCTGGGATCGCAAACAGACCATGGAAAGCCTTCGCCACCTCACCCTGGAAGAGGTTTATGAGCTTTCGGATGCCATTCTGGAAGGCGACATGAAGGAAATCCGCAAGGAATTGGGCGATATCATGCTGCACCTTGTTTTTTACGCCAAGATCGGGTCCGAGAAGGGCGAATTCGACATCACCGACGTCCTGAACGGGATCTGTGAAAAATTGATCGCGCGTCATCCGCATATTTACGGGGACGTCCAGGTGGACAACGAAGAACAGGTGAAGCAAAACTGGGAAAAGCTGAAACTCAGGGAAGGGAACCGGTCTGTTCTGGAAGGGGTACCCGTCTCGTTGCCTTCGCTTGTGAAAGCGCAGCGTATCCAGGATAAGGCAGCCGGAGTGGGATTCGACTGGGAAGAAAAAGGCCAGGTTTGGGAGAAGGTGGAAGAAGAATTACGCGAATTCCGGCAGGAAGTCACCTCGGGCGAGGCGGCTACTTCCCCGCTTGACCCCGGCGTGGATGCCGCGTCTGAGGCGGAAACCCGGAAGGAAAAGATCGAAGCCGAATTCGGCGATGTGCTGTTTTCACTTATCAATTATGCCCGTTTCCTGGATATCAATCCGGAAAACGCGCTTGAAAAAACCAACCGTAAATTCATCAAACGCTTCCGTTACCTGGAAGAGAAAGCCAGGGAAAGCGGCCGGGCGCTGAAAGACATGTCCCTTGCCGAAATGGACCTCTTCTGGAACGAGGCGAAGAAAAATGGCTGATTCCGCGAAGCGTCCCTACATCTGGACCATCATGGCTGAAATTACCGCCGTAGGGGGAAGGCTCAAAAAACGCTTGCTTTTTGCATAAGCCGGCGGCAGGGTGCTGCTATCGATGTAAAAACAGATGCCTTCCATGGTTTCCACGCGAAGATTACCGTCCAGCCAGATAATGTCGTTTACCCGGTAATTTTCGCTGATTTCCTTAAATGTCTGTCCCACGCGGACGTTCTTGACAGTAGGGTAGGCCGAATGCCAGACGGTTATCCGGGTGACGACGCATTTATTCCGTTCACAGCTTACGTCGGCGGCGAAAATCTGGGTTTGCTTATCGGGCGTGTAGATCTGGTAGGAGGTTTTCCGTCCGTTCTGGTCGAAGGTGTACACCTTGTAGATCTGCTCCCGGTTGACGAATTTGTACACGTCCTCGATATCCATTCCCAGTTCGAGCACTCCCACACCCGTCTTATTCAGAATAGGGAGCCGGTTACGCGCTGTCCCGCTGTTCGCATTCGCTTGCGACCATGCCTGACTAAGCGGTAAACTGCTTAAGATCAAGAGGCTTAGGCAAATCTTCCACATCAATGCAAAGGTAGAAAAAATATTGTAGCGTTTCGCCATTCCCCTGCGTTATGACTATTCAGAATAGTAAAGTGTGTGACCAAAGATACCAGAGACTACTGGAGCATTCCACATCATAGGGAAAATGACTAACTTGCGTCATCTGATGACTGAAGAGCTGATAATCCGGGAATGCCGCAGTGGTAATAAGAAGTATTATGAAATGCTTTACCGGCATTTTTATAGCTACGCCATGGGGATAAGCCTGCGATACGGCAATAACCGGGAAGATGCTCTGGAGATCCTGAACGACAGCTTTTTAAAGGTTTTTGATAAGATCGGACAGTACATTCCGGAACAGCCGTTTAAGGCTTGGCTCCGGCGCATCATCATCAACACGGCAATAGATCACTACCGAAGAAACCTGAAACATATGCACCGTTCCGACCTGGATGAAGCCGAAGGTATCCCGGTCGCAGACGGTGGAATTATAAGTCAACTGACAGCTAACGATATACTGGAGTTACTTGAAGAGATACCTCAAATGCACCGCATGGTATTCAACCTCACCGAAATTGAAGGCTTCGGGCACGAAGAGGTAGCCGGGATGCTAAATATCCCCAGCAGTTCTTCCAGAGTATATCTTACCAGGGCAAAGAAAGCCCTGCGCAGTCTGATTGAAAAAAAGTTTTTTAACGAATATGAGCGATCGATTGGATAAGGATTTGAGTAAGCACATACGGGAGGTGTTCGACGCTTATGAGGAACCCTACGATCCGTTAAACTGGCAACGCCTGCAGCGAAAAAGGCGGATCCGGGCCGTGGGCGGCTATCTGAAATGGGTAGGCGCTGCCGCTTCGGTGGCCCTGCTATTGAGCGCCGGCTTGTTGCTGTGGAACCGGGGACCCCTGGAAAAAGAACCTTTCCTCGCGGGACGCGACCAGCGTACCGATACCGGTTCGCGGATTGAATCGGTAGACGGTTCCGGAACGGACGCTAGCCCCGCGGAAAGCCTGGCGGGGGCTGAATCCCCGGACGTGCGCCCAGCCAAACCCGATGCGGTGGAAGATCGCAGCGCGATCGCTGCACTGGAACCGGCTGCTCAGCCGGTGCGTGATGTGCAGCCGGAACGGGAAAACCCGGCGCCGGCGGCGGAAAGCAGCCGGGCGCAGCGCGAAGCGCTTCTGGCAGAAGCTGAAACGGGTCGCGATAGCGGCCAGCTGGTGGAAGCGGAAAAAGGAGCGGAAGAACCCGGGGAAGCAGTCATCGCCCGTCAGCAAGCTGTCCCGAAAGCTGTTGAGGAAACCCAGGAAAGCGAGCGTCTGATCGCCGCAGATCCTCAGCGTCCGGACCAGGCTGAAGAAGTAACGGTTTATTCCTCCCATGAAGACAAGGCAAACGAAAAATCGGGCAGCCGCTTCAGCGTGGGCTTAGTTACTACCTCCCTGATGAATTACGCCAACGGCAATACGGCAAGCCAGGTGCATTTCGGCGCGGGAATCACTTCGGGCTGGAAGCTGAGCGATCGCCTGAGCGTACATTCCGGCGTAATCCTTGCTGAAAACAGCCTCTCGCTTGACCGCTCCAATTCGTCTGTCCGGGAAAGTACCTACGCCGTGGACCGGGCAACCAATACGGAATTGAGCGCCGTGGGCAAAAACACGATTGTGCAGGCTGTTTCGCCCAACAGCATGGATGTCAGCCTGCTGGTGGTGGATATCCCGTTGAACGTCACCTACCGGGTGGACCTGGGCGCTTCTAATTTACTCCTTACCGGCGGACTGAGTTCCTTCGCTTACCTGGATCAGCAATACAGCTACCATAATACCATGCAACTTTATACCAATGCTTCGGTAGAAGCCCCCGAACCCATGGTGCGGCAGGAAAAAGCCTTCTCCCACTTTGACCTGGCCCGGCAGTTGAACCTGGCAATAGGCACCGAACTCCCCCTCGGAAAGGGCTCCGTGCTGATCCTGGAACCCTACGTCAAATATCCCCTCGGCGAACTGACTTCCGAAAAAATCCGTTTTGGTTCAGCCGGCATGAATCTGCGCCTGTCCTTTGGGGGCAGGTGAGATTGAACCGGAGATAATCGCTTATTGCGGCTTTCTTGCGATGACCGACGACCTTATTGGAAAAAATAGACCACATAGACATTGAGGGTTTAAAATCCGTTTTTAATCCTCCCGGAGGAAAGCACCACGCTGGCCACCACGCCCAACTTCACCGCCGACTACTACCCCTATAATTCCCCCCGAAAACGGGACAGTAAGTTAAGTTAGAATTTTAATTAAATTTACTGTACAATGAGTAGGAGAAAGTTCACTTCAGAGTTTAAAGTCAAGGTGGTCATGGAAGCC
>JAJUHF010000114.1 GCA_029268045.1 Anseongella ginsenosidimutans | reverse complement strand
GTATGGGAGCATGTCTGGAGGGGAATGCTGGGGATTGAAGTGCTGCCTGCCGTGGTGTTTCTCATCTGTTTGTTTCTGGTTCCCGAATCGCCGCGCTGGCTGGTTCTGAAAGGCCGGGAGGCCGAAGCGGCCGTGCTGCTCAGCCGGATCAACGGAGCCGAAAAAGCAAGCGCGGAATTGGATGCGATCCGCAATTCCTTCCGGGACGAAAAAGGAAGACTTTCCGAACTATTGTCCCCGCCTTATCGCCTGGCTCTGCTGATTGGACTGCTGTTGCCTTTCTTTTCCCAGGTATCCGGCATCAACGCCATTATTTACTACGGTCCGCGGATCCTGGAAGAAGCCGGCTTTACGCTTGGGGACGCCCTGGGCGGACAGGTGACGATTGGTATCGTGAACGCCGTATTTACCACGGCCGCCGTATTTACCGTGGACCGTTGGGGAAGAAAACCCTTGCTTTTACTGGGGGTCTCCTGCGCCGTATTGTCCCTGATTGCCATCGGCATACTCTTCAGCATGAAAATTACCCAGGGTCCCTGGATCCTGCTATTGATCCTGTTCTACATCGCGGGTTTCGCGTTTTCGTTCGGACCGGTGTGCTGGATCGTGATCGGAGAAATATATCCAACGGCCATCCGCGGAAGAGCCATGTCCCTGGCCACCCTGGCCCTGTGGACAGGAACCTTTCTGGTGGGTCAGATGACCCCGGTGCTGCTGGATGGGATCGGTCCCTCGGGCACCTTTTGGCTTTTTGCAATCCTGTGTTCCCCCACACTTTGGCTGACCTGGAAATTGATTCCGGAAACCAAAGGGAAATCATTGGAGGCAATCGAGCAGTATTGGAAAACACGGTCCGCTTCCGGACGAGGATGAACTAGTTCTGACGACGGGATGAGCTCCGGATGATCAGGTGACTGTTCAGTAGGCTGGTCTCCGGCAGCTCCGATTTATCCTTTATCCGCCGGATGAGCATTTCCATGGCTTGTTTACCCACTTTATAGGCCGGTTGCATCACCGTACTCAAAGCCGGCTCACTCACTTCGCTTACCGGATCGTCGTTGAATCCCACCACCGCGACATCCCCGGGAATCCTGATTCCGGCTGCCTTTAATTGGCGGATCACCGAGATGCCCAGTGGGTCGTTCACAGCGAACACACCATCCAGATCGGGGAGAAGGTCCAGTAATTGACGGATCGCCCCGGGTGCGCTGTCCTGAAAATGGTCACACCGGATGATGTACCGGTCTTCCGGGGAGAGGCCGTTTTTTCTCAGCGCGTCTTCATACCCTTTCATCCGTTCGTCCGAGATCGACAGGCCGGCCGGTCCGGCCAGGTGCGCGATCCTGCGGCATCCCATTTCAATCAGATGTTCCACCGCCCGGAACGCCCCGTCGTATTGGTTAACAATGACCTTGGAGGCTTCGATATGGGTCGGCGCGCGATCAAAAAATACCAGGGGGATCCGTTTCTGGATCACCTTTTCAAATTCCGAGACATCGGTTGTTTCCCTCGATACCGATACCAGCAATCCGTCTACCCGGCAGGAAATCAGTTGCCTTATATTAACTATTTCGGTTTCGCACGATTCATTCGACTGGCAGAAAAGAAGGTGATATCCCAGGCTGGAGGCGATTTCATTCATTCCGGTAAGCGCTTTCCCAAAGAAATCCGAAGAGATCACCGGTACAATAACGCCGATCATTTTGGTTTCCCGGGTGATCAGGCTTTGCGCAATGTAATTCGGTTCGTAATTCAACGCCGCCGCCGTCTCCAATACAAGCTGCTTGGTGGAGGGATTAATATCCGGCACGTTTCGAAGCGCCCTGGAAACGGTGGAAACCGAGAGACGCAACTTCCTGGCGATGTCCTTTATTGTGACTTGTTTTCCCATGTTGGTGTAACAATTGCGTTACAAACGATTTCTGCAAACGTTGCCGGAAACGTTATCTTCTGAATCCCGGTGAAATAGCCTTGAAACGAATGGAGAGTTAACATACCTTCGTTGCAAAAGTACGATACTTAAACCAACCTTTCGTATATGAAAAGCAATTTTCCTCTCTTATGGATGGTCCTTTTATCGATGTTGCTGATTTCCCCGGGAGCGGTCCTGGCGCAAGGGCAGGTGATTTCGGGCAAGGTCACCGACGCGGTGGATCAAAGTCCCATCGTGGGCGCCAGTGTGATCGTAAAAGGAACCCAGACCGGAACGGCCACGGATCTGGAAGGAAATTTCTCCCTGGAGGTTTCCCCGGGGTCGATCCTGGTGATTTCCAGTATGGGCTACGCGACACGGGAAATCCAGGTCAATGAACAATCCGTGATTAACGTCGCCCTGGAACTGGGCAGCGATTTTCTGAATGAAGTGGCCGTGGTTGGATACAAAACCGTTTCCAAACGGGATGTATCGGGCGCGGTTACATCCATCAATACCGAATCGTTGCAGGATGTGCCCTCGGCCTCCCTGCTCAACGTACTCGCCGGGCAGGCTCCGGGCATGCAGGCCGTGGTGCGTACGGGTTTGCCGGGCGGTTCGGGCGGTGGCCTGGTCATCCGGGGAAATACCAGTCTGTCCTCCTCGAGCGACATCAGCGGGCTCAGCAATCCGCTTTACATCGTGGACGGCGTTCCCATGTCACTTTCCGATCTGGCCGGTTTTGACGTGACCCAGAACGACTTTTTCGCCACCCTGAATCCGAACGAAATCGAATCGATCGATATCCTGAAGGACGCGGCGGCAACGGCGATTTACGGATCGCGCGGAGCAAACGGCGTGGTGATCATCAAAACCAAACGCGGAACAAGCGGGACTACACGCTTTAACTTCAGCAGCGCGGCGGGACTGAATTTTCAACCCGAAAAATTACCCGTTTTCATTGGCGAAGCGGAACGCCAGGAAAAACTCCGCCTCTACGAAGAGAGCCTTTCGGCGCTGTTTGGAGATCAGGCCTGGATTGACGTCCGAAACGGAATGGAAGTGATGGGCTATATGCTACCGCCCGTGCTGACCGATAAATTCAATCCGGCCTTCAACAATGCCTACGATTACCAGGACATGTTCTATCAGGCCGGGTTAAACCAGCAGTACGACCTCAGCATGGATGGCGGAAACGAGCGCAGTGCCTTCCGGGTGGGGTTGGGTTACTACAATGAAAAAGGCGTGCTGGTCGGATTCGGGTTTTCACGCGTATCACTGAACGCCAGCCTGATGAACGACATCAGCAAAACCTTTCACAACGATCTTTCAATCCGTTTTACCCATCTGGACCGGAACGGGGGCCAGACCGACAACCTGCGTTCCTTTCCAACCAGCCCGACGCAATTGCCCTCTTCGCTGTATTACAAGACCCCCGATGAATTGGAGCTGCTCTCGGGAAAACTGGGCGACACCTACCAAAGCAACAAGTCGTACATGGTTTCGGTTAATGAGGCGCTCCGGGTAAACTTAGCGCCGGGCCTGACATTAGACAACCAGGTGGGACTTTCGGCTAACTTCGGCAGAAAGGACTTCTTTGTCCCTTCGACCGCGTCCGATAACCGTCTTTCCAACAGCCAGTCTTCCAGCAGCGACAACCTGACGGTAAACGCGCATTCGATCTTAAGTTATTTCAGACAGCTGGGCGACCACGAGTTCACCGGACTCGCCGGGGCAGAGATCAACATGGACAAACAATCGCTCACCAACCTGTACGGCGAGGGTGGTCCCAGCGACTACATCAAAGTAGTCCAGGGGTATAGAAAGGAAAACATAACCGGGTACAGCGACGTGATCAAGTCGAATCTGCTTTCCTATTTCGGGAATATTTCCTACGGCTACAAGAACCGGTACAAGGTCGAAGCCGTCTTGCGGAGGGATGCCTCCTCGCGGTTCGGCGCGGATAATAAATGGGCGACCTTTCCTTCGGTCAAAGGCTACTGGATTTTCACGGAAGAACCCTGGATGGAGCCGGTCCGGGACGTGTTGTCTTTCGGAAAAGTCCGGATCTCATACGGTTCCTCGGGGAGCATCGATGGCGATCCGCTGCTGCAGTACAATTCCTTTATCGCCACCAATAATATCGGAGCCGGAATCCACGACATTTACGCCAACAAGCTGGATATTAAAACCTATGGCGGACAAAGCGTGCTGGTATCGGATTTCGAAAAGATCGCCAACAAAACACTGTCCTGGAGCAAATCTTCTGAAGTCAACTACGGCTTGGATCTGGAGTTTTTCAATCACCGGCTTTACCTGACCGCCGACCTGTATTCGCGGTACATCGAAGGCTCGGTCTTTACCTCCCAGCTTGCGCCGTACGTAGGGTTTACCTCCATCCGTTCGAACCTGGTGGATATGATCAGCAACGGCTGGGAACTGGGCCTGACGGGCTATCTGTTTCCGCGCACCAATGATTTCCAGTGGGACTGGACGTTGAACCTGGCCAATAATAAAACGGTGATCGCGAAACTGGGTAACGGGGGGCGCGACTATATTTCGGGTGATTACGCTTTTGTGATGGGGCGTCGCACTTTTCAGTATTACACCTACGAATACCTGGGTCCGCTGCAGCACCTGGACGACCTGCCCGTGAATCCGCTTACCGGCGAACCCATGAAATACTACGGCGCGGATGCCGGTCTGGCTCTGAACCAGCAGGGAAAGATCTTTCCGGGAATGCCGGTTTTTACCGATGTGAACGGGGATTATCAGATCGACGGCGCTGACTACGGAAACGACAAGAAAATTATTCCCGGGAAATCGCCCGAACCCAAGTTGATGGGCGGCTTGCATACCAACCTGAAATACAAAAACCTGAGCCTCCGTATTCAGTCCTCCTTTGCGTTCGGACACCATATTTTCAATACCTCGCTTCAACAGATGCTCTCCCAGTACGACGATAACATCCGCTTCTTTACCGATGCGCTGTACGATCTTTCGGGCAAGGTGGATTTCTGGGAAAAGCCCGGCGACCAGGCGTACTATCCGATGCGGTATATTTCCTACAGCGATGGGGGGAGCGCGCGTTCCTTCCGGGCCTCGTCCATGTATCTGGAAAGAGGCGACTATTGGAGCATCGATAACGTGACGCTTTCCTATAATTTGCCCGTCCGTCTTGCACAGCGTCTGGGACTGGGCGGACTGAATGTCTATAGCACGATGAGAAACGTGTACATGTGGAAAGCCTCGGAGGTGCCCGATCCGCGGATGGTCACCAAAACAGGATATTACAACGGGCAAGGGTACCCCATTTCACGAAACCTGGTGCTTGGCTTAAATATTAAACTCTAACGATCATGAAGAAATCAAGATATAGGCTGCCCGTGATCGCGGCGTGCGTCCTTCTAAGTCTGTCTTCCTGTAAAGATGATTTTCTCTCGCCCGAACAGATCGACCTGGTTTATAACGAAGTGTATTGGTCGAGCGAAAAAGACGCGGAAAAGGCAGTCCTGGGCATTTATTCCTTGTACCGGGGATTGATGGTCAATGCCCAAATGTACGACCGGGGGGATGTGACCACCGGCTATTTCAACAGAGGATGGAACGGAGGATCCAGCAACGCGCTGTATCTGCCGGGCAATTTTTCGGACGTATCGGGGAACCAGAAGTCCTGGGGAAGCCTTGAATCCTATGCCAACTGGCACGGGTTCTACAAAGTCATCGCCCAAGCCAATATGGTCATTTCCAATATGGAGAAAATGTCGCCGGGACTCTTCGCCGAAGGCAGGAAGGCAGCCTTGCTGGGTGAGGCCTATTTTCTGCGCGCGCTCACCTATTACCACATTGCCTGCATCTGGGGGAATGCGCCCGTGATCACCGACGCGATTGAAAGTTCGTCCCAGGTGATCGACTCGGATAAGCTGCTGATCAACATTCCGCGTTCCAGCGACATCGAGGTGGTAAACCTGGTGCTTTCCGATACGGAAAAGGCGATAAGCATGCTGCAATACGGTAATCCGGGTACGGCGGGATGGGGGATCCGGGCCAATAAGGGAAGCGCTCAGGCTCTTTCGGGCTACGCCAACCTGTGGATGGCATTCCTCAAGGAGCGCGATGGCCAGCCATTCGACGCCCATCTCACCGCCGCGGTACAGTCCCTGGAAGACGTGGTCAGCAAAGGGGGATATAGCCTGGTGGGTTATACCGGAGAGGCTGCCGTACGCCAGTTGTTCGAGGGCCAGTCGACCGAAGCGGTTTTCGAACTGAATATTTCCGTGGAACAGGGCGAGAGTTACCGGGTGGACAAGGGGGGGATTGAATTTCTGACCTGCAAGCTTCCCCCGCTGGACGGCGATGCAAGTAAAGACCGGGCCAGCAATATCAATTTTGTCCCCTTCTCCAAGAAGGAATTCATCTATCCGGAGTACCCGCAGGATATACGTGCCGAGCTGTTCTGGGAAGCCTGGGATTCCAATTACGACGAACCGTTCTCGGATGTAAGCAACGTGGCCACCGACCGGAACAAGGTAACCTGGATGACAAAATTCGCTTCCTTTACCGTGGATCCGGCACGTCAGTGGAACGAGTACGTGGCTTATTTCGCCGAGGCCAATATACCCGTCTTTCGTTTAACCGACGTGAAGCTGTTACTGGCAGAAGCCTATGTGAAAAACAACGATCCGGGCAGGGCGCTTCCGATTGTCAACGAGATCCGTCAGCGCGCCGGTCTGGATGCCTACACAGGAACCGAACTACTGAAGGAAATTCTTCAGCAGCGTACTTCCGAACTGATCGGGGAGGGAAAGCTCTTTTTTGATTTTGTCCGGAATAATTATTTCCCGGGTGTCTCGGCAATGACCCCTGAGCGATACGCGCAGGAAGGTTACTACTGGCCGGTAAGCGGCAATATCCTTACGACGAACAAAGAAATTGAACAAACCCCGTACTGGAATGGAAAAACAACCTGGTAGGCCGACTAAGCTGACTGCTATGAAGAAGTTGATTTTATACTGCATGGTGGCCCTGATTGCCACCGCCTGTTCCGATGACGATTACATCATCGGCGGGGAAGTGAACGAAACCAATCAAGTGGACCAGACTACATTTGATTTTCTGAAATCCTTTGAGCCGACCAACCAAACGGCACAACTCATTGAAAGGGCCGGGCTGGTGGACGAAGTTAACGGAGAGGTGACCGTCATCGCGCCCAGTAATTATGCCGTGAACCGTTACCTGCGGCGCAAAACACACCGGGCGCAGCGCCTGGACCCGGCAAGCGCACCCATGACCCTGGAGGATATTCCCACCGAGGAGCTGCAACAGCTTCGAATGTATATCGTGGACCAGAAATACTGGCGGGAAACCATTCCCGAAGGCGGCATTATCCTGCCCACCCATTCCCCGGGAGATACCGTCCGGCTGACGGTAGCCGAGTCTACCGCGGAACCCGGCGCCGCATGGGACGGGGGAAGTACGCCCGGCTGGGGCTATCAATATCCCAATTTCATGCAAACCACCCCAAAAAAGGTATTTGTGCATTTCAAGCGGGGAGACAACTGGGAAATGGACGCGAATGAACGGGTGGCCATGGGTTACGACCATCCCGAGTGCGATCAGGTTTACCAGATGTATATTTCCGACGTGCTAACCACCACGGGCGTGGTGCACGTCATTTACGCAGGCAACTACAATTACAGCGACCATTACTATTACCACAGCCTGTTTTTCTTCGGGACACGGGCCGATGATCTACTGTAAAACTTATGCTGATGAAAAGAAACCGACTATTCCTAGGTGCCTTCGCCCTGGCGGGGCTGGCAGCTTGCTCTGAAATCACAGACGCTCCCGGATTTTTAAGCCCGGACATTTATCTCAAAGGCACCGATACCCTGATGCTTCCGCTCGGCTCGAAGGGTTCGACCGATGTGGCCTGGCTGGACGGGTCTTCCATGCCGGTTGAGTTCTCCATCGAAAACGTACGCGATCAGAACGGCGCCCGTTCCGAGCAATTCTTCCGCGAGTACCTGTACCGCACCTGGACGCAGCC
>JAJUHF010000113.1 GCA_029268045.1 Anseongella ginsenosidimutans | reverse complement strand
GTGGGGACCCTGGGGATCAATTACGCGGAGAACAGCCGCACCATTCTCTATTTCAAAGAGAACAAACTGGAAGTGGTGGAATTGCTGAAAGACGCCGACCAGACAACCTATCCCCCCGGCGATCCGGATGCAGTTACCCGCCTGGACGGTTTCCATTGGCGCGAAAATGAGCGTCCCAAGGATAAGGACGATATATTCCGGGTCGTTGAACCCAGCGAGCCGCCCGTTGTCGAGCAACGAAGCAAAAGCCTGCAGGCTGGCTCGCCCTCCGTACTTTCTCCGGGCGTGACACCGTAATATCGTTAGAAATTAATATAATTGCGATAACGCATGAAGGGTTATCGTAATTTTGACGAAAAAGAGTTAACTCATTTGCTGAAGGAAGGCAATGAAGCAGCTTATACCGAGGTGTATAACCGGTATAAAACCGTCCTTTATCTACATGCTTACCGGATGCTTCAGGACCGCGAGGAAGCAAAAGACGTGGTTCAGGATCTGTTCATCACCCTCTGGTCGAGACGGGCGGAGCTAAATTACCAGGCCGGCATGGCATCGTACCTGTATACCGCGGTGAGAAACCGGGTATTTGACCGGATTGCACGGAAAAAAGTGGCTTCCTCCTATTTCGAATCCCTGAAACGCTTTGCTCCCCGTTACGATTACAGTTCCGACGACAAGCTGCAGGCGAAAGAACTGGCTTCCTTGATTGAAAGCGAGATCAACGCCCTGCCAACCAAAATGCGGGAAATATTCCGTCTGAGCAGAAGCGAACAACTCTCCCACAAAGAAATTGCCGAACAATTGGTTATTTCCGATAAAACAGTAAAAAAACAGGTCAGCAATGCCCTGAAAATCCTGCGATTGAAGCTCGGCGTGTTTTTTTTGCTCATGCTTCTACTACCACCGTTGATTTAAACCGTTATATGGATTAGTCAGGCGAGCCTTGTCTTGATAAGGGGTTGCCCACGAACCAATATATAATGACCAATAAGGAAGCAAAAGAACTGGTAAAGAAATACCGGGACGGCACCTGTACGGACCGGGAGCGGGCCATGCTCAACGCATGGTATATTTCCCTTGCAAGCCGTGAGACCACGGTCCCTACCCCGGATGAAATCGAACAGGCCCTGAATGAAATATCTTCCTCGCTTCCGTTAAAAAAGAAGCACATTTTAAGGCGACTTTCGTTCCGATCCATTGCCGCAGCCGTATCGGTGATCTGTCTTCTTTCCGCAGGACTCTATTTTTTCGGAAAAAAGCAGACCGTTTCCTCCTCGTATGGGAACATCTATAAGAACGACGTGGCGCCCGGCGGGAACAAGGCCGTGCTTGAATTGCCGGACGGATCATTTGTTAACCTCAGCCAGGCGGCGATTGGGAACATCAACCACGAGGGCGGCGCACTTATCCGGAAGACCCGGGAAGATCAGGTGGTATACCAGGCCGACAGGCAGGCCGGATCGGCCGAGACCCACTACAATGTGATCCGCACACCCCGCGGCGGCCAGTATCAGGTCGTGCTTCCCGACGGCTCGGGGGCTTGGCTGAACTCGGCTTCCAGCATTCGTTTTCCCGTGCTGTTCAAAGAAACCGAGCGGAAAGTCGAAATTACCGGCGAAGTCTATTTCGAAGTGGTCCGGGAAGTCCGCGATTCGGACACGGGGGCCGTTTCCATTCCCTTTGTCGTGATTGCCAGGGATCAGCGGATCGAAGCGATCGGCACCAATTTTAACGTGAATGCCTATCCCGATGAGGAAGTCGTCCGCACTACCCTGCTGGAAGGGCTCGTCAAAATATCCCTGCTGGAGACTCCCGGATCGCGTTTGCTGAAACCCGGGGAGCAGGCGCTGATTACCGGACAATCCGATTCCATCGATGTGAATCCGGCCAATCTGAAATGTGCGGTCGCCTGGAAGAACGGCCAGTTCCGGTACGAAATGGAAGGGATCGAAGCCATTATGCGGCAGGTGGAACGCTGGTATGATGTGGAGGTCATCTACGAGGGCGAGATACCGCGGAAAAAATTTGTGGGAACCATATCGCGCAATATTTCCCTTTCGAAATTCCTGGATATCCTAAGCTATACCGGGGTGAACTTCAAAATAGAGGGACGGAAGATCATCGTCATGTCGTGAACCTAAATTTCAACCGATATAAATAAAACCCTAGCTAGATGAAATAGACAAATACAAGTAAAATCCAACAGAAAAGAACCGGGAAGTACTTGTCCTACTCCCCGGCGTAGTTTGAGTTGTATTCTCTCCGAAAAAAGAATACGGATGTGCAATAGTGATAAAATTACCCTAAACCCAAACTTCACAAATGTAATGAATTTTAACCTTTTCCCTAAGGCAAGGCTATGGCCTTGTTGCCCCCTTAACCTGTTGCTGGTTATGAAACTAACCGTGTTTCTGACGATGATCACACTTACTCAGGTGAGCGCATCGGTATACAGTCAGGGAATCACCCTGGAAGCGAAGAACGTCCACATTAGCACCGTGCTTGATAAAATCAGGGAGCTAAGCGGATACGACCTGTTTTACGATGCCGACGACATCCGGAAAGCCGGCCGGATCAATATCCACGTCCGGGATGTTTCGGTTGAAGACGCGCTGAAAAGTGCGCTGGCCGGGAAAGAACTTTCCTTTAAAGTAATTGAAAACACCATTGTGATCAAAGGGAAAGACGCCCTCTCGGATAGCCGGCGTTCGGAAACACCCCAGCCGGGCAGGGACGTTAGCGGGACGGTCAGTGATTCGATCAGTACACTCCCCGGTGTATCGGTTACCATCAAAGGAACCAATATCGGTACCAGTACCGATCAGAACGGAAAATTTATTCTCAATGTGCCCAACGAGGACGCCATCCTGGTGTTTTCCATGATCGGTTACCTTACGCAGGAAGTGCCCGTCCGCGGGCAGGATGTGATCAACATCCGTCTTCAGGAAGACCGCCAGGGATTGGATGAAGTGGTTGTGGTCGCCTTCGGAAAGCAGAAACGGAGCGACATGGTCGGATCGGTTGTTTCGGTCAGTCCCTCCGATCTGAAAGTCCCTTCCAGCAATCTGACCACGGCCCTGGCCGGACGCGTGTCAGGCATGATCGCCTTTCAGCGGAGCGGTGAGCCGGGCATGGACAACGCGGACTTCTTCATCCGGGGTGTAACCACCTTCGGATATAAAAAGGACCCCCTTATTCTGATTGACGGGATCGAACTTACCACGACCGACCTGGCCCGTTTGCAGGTGGACGATATCGCGAGTTTCTCGGTCCTGAAAGACGCCACGGCCACCGCACTATACGGTTCCCGGGCTGCCAACGGGGTAATCCTGGTGACCACAAAAGAGGGCGCCGTGGGGAAGGTGAAGCTTTCGGTCCGACTGGAAAACTCCCTTTCGTCGCCCACGCAGAATGTGGAATTGGCGGATCCAGTTACCTACATGCGCATGTCAAACGAGGCGATTCTTACCCGGAACCCACTGGAGGCGACTTTTTACTCGGATCGCAAGATCGAGAATACAGCCAATGGTGGGAATCCGCTGGTTTATCCGGCCAATGACTGGCGGAAGCTGATGTTCAAGGATTATACCATGAACCAGCGGGCCAATATGAGCCTGAGCGGTGGCGGAGGCGTGGCCCGCTACTTTGTTTCAGGATCTTTCAATCAGGACAACGGCTTGATGAAGGTTGACCGGCGAAATAATTTCAACAGCAACATCGATCTGAAAAGCTATTCCCTTCGCTCGAATGTGAACGTGAACCTGACCAAAACCTCGGAGCTGGTCGTCCGCCTGCACGGCATGTTTGACGACTACACCGGTCCCATGGAGGGGGGTGCCCAAATGTACCGTCGGGTCATGCGCTCCAATCCGGTGCTCTTTCCGGCCTATTATCCGGTAGACGATGATCACCGGCACGTGAGCCACATCATGTTCGGGAATTACGATGAGGGGCAGTACATCAATCCATACGCCGACATGGTGCGCGGTTATAAAGAATACTCGAGCTCGCTGATGCTGGCCCAGTTGGAACTCAAGCAGGACCTGGGTTTCCTGACCGAGGGACTATCCTTTGACGGGATGCTGAATACCCACCGCCGCTCCTTTTTCGATGTGCGCCGGTTCTACAATCCGTTCTGGTACGTTCCGGCGGGTATAGATCACCAAAGCGGCTCCTACCGGATCACCAATGTGAATCCCGACGGCGGGACCGATTACCTGGATTACGCCGAAGGAGGCAAAGACATCAGTACCACCTTTTACCTCGAATCCCGCGTAAACTACAACCGCACATTCGCCGAGAAACACGGAGTCAGCGCCATGGTGGTCTTTATGGCCCAGCAACGTTTGAACGCGAACGCGGGCGATCTGCAGCGTTCGCTACCCTTCCGGAACCTGGGTATCTCCGGCCGGATGACCTACGATTACAATCAGCGTTACTACGCGGAATTCAACTTCGGCTACAACGGCTCGGAACGCTTTGATGAGAACCACCGTTTCGGTTTCTTCCCCTCGGCCGGTCTGGCCTGGACCGTATCGAATGAGCAATTCTTCGAACCGGTCAAGCCGGTGCTTTCCAATCTGCGTCTGCGGGCTACGTATGGCGTGATCGGTAACGACGCCATCGGCCGTCCGGAAGATCGCTTCTTTTATCTCTCAAACGTCAATATGAATGACGCCAGCCGTTCGGCTGGTTTCGGAAGCGACCCCGGAGTTCAATATCGTCTCAATGGAATTTCCATTTCCCGCTATGCGAACCCGGCCATTACCTGGGAAACCGCAACACAGAAAAACCTGGCCCTGGAAATCGGCCTGTTCGAAAAGGCGAACATCATTGCCGAGGTCTTTCATCAGGACCGGGAACAGATCCTCATGAGCCGGGCTTCACTTCCGGCGGAACTCGGCTTTGCCGCCGAGGTACGGTCCAATGTGGGTTCCGCATCCGCCAAGGGCGTGGATATCTCCATCGACTATAACCATAGCTTCGGGAACGGAATGTGGATCCAGAGCATGGGGAACTTTACCTATGCCAGCAGCAAGTTTGAATTTTACGAGGAGCCGCAATATGCCGAATGGTACCGCTATCACAAGGGGAATTCCATTAACCAGGCCTATGGCTACATTGCCGAGCGTCTGTTCGTAGACGACCAGGAAGCCCTGAACTCACCGCGTCAGAATTTCGGCGAATACGGGGGAGGCGATATCAAGTACCTGGACGTCAACCGGGATGGACAGATCACCGAAGCCGATCAGGTTCCCCTGGGACATCCGACAGTTCCCGAGATCGTGTATGGTTTCGGCTTTTCGGCAGGCTTCAAATCGTTTGATATTTCGGCATTCTTTCAGGGACTTGCCAACGAATCATTCTGGATTGATCCCGCGGCGACCGCACCCTTTGCCCGCTACGTTTACGAGGGGGAATCCGTCCCGGGAAATCTGGTGCTGCAGAATCAGGTGCTGAAAGCGTTTGCCGACAGCTATTGGTCGGAAGATCACCGGGATGTGTACGCGCTTTATCCGCGGCTGAGCAACACCCTGAACAACAACAATGCACAGCGGAGCACCTGGTGGATGCGGAATGGTTCTTTCCTCCGGCTGAAGCAGGTCGAAATCGGCTACTCGCTCCCCAGACAATTACAGCAGAAGCTTCACACCAGTAATTTCCGGATTTATGTAAACGCGACCAATCTGCTGAATTTCAGCAGTTTCAAGCTATGGGACGTGGAAATGGGAGGGAACGGTCTGGGCTACCCCATCCAGCGCGTGATCAATCTCGGACTGGACCTGACCATTAACTAAGAAGATCTGTCAAATTTAAACGATAATGAAGACATATAAGATACTGACTTTAACCGCTGTGTTGCTGCTTGGTTCATTGAGCTCCTGTAAGCAGTACCTGGACGTGGTCCCGGATAACGTCGCAACCATTGACAATGCCTTTGCCAACCGGCACGAAGCAGAGAAATACCTCTTTACCTGCTATTCCTACATTCCACGGAACGGCGACCTGGGAGACGATCCCGGCATGGTGGGAGGGGATGAACTATGGCGTTTCGAAAACGAAGGCGGATTTTTCAGTCTGGCGAAAGGTTTGCAGAATGTCGTAAGCCCTTTGGGGGACCGGTGGGTCAACTATTTCCGGGCAATCCACGATTGCAATATCTTTCTGGAGAATATCGGGAAAGTAGCCGACATCGAGCAGACCGAGCGGGAACGGTGGATCGCGGAAGTGAAATTCCTCAAAGCCTATTATCATTTTACGCTTATCAAGATGTACGGGCCCATTCCGCTGCTGAAGCAGAACGTACCAACCGACGTGAGCGCCGAGGAGGCGCAGGTTAACCGCGATCCGGTGGATTCCTGCTTCAATTACGTGGTCCAGCTGATTGACGAAGCGCAGGCGCACCTGCCCGAAACAATCATCGATCCGGCCCGGGAAATGGGACGCATCACCCGGCCGGCTGCCTTGGCAATTAAGGCCAAAGCCCTGGTCACGGCTGCCAGTCCGCTTTTCAATGGCAATACCGATCAGGCCCAGCTGATCAATCCCGATGGAACGGTGTTGTTCAACCTGGAATATTCCGAGGCCAAGTGGGAGGACGCAGTGCAGGCCTGCAAGGAGGCGATCGATGCCTGCGAAGCCGCGGGAATGAAGCTTTACGAATACCTTCCCGCCTTTAACCAATACGATCTGACCGATACTATCATGACCCAGCTGAGCATCCGCAACAGCATCACCGAGCGTTGGAACAGCGAGATCATCTGGGGAAATACCATGTCCTGGTCGGCCGGTCTGCAGGCCCTGGTCACGCCCCGCATGGATCCGTCGAATCTGGATATCACCGCCATACACGGTGTGCTTTCGCCGCCACTGCATATCGCCGAGATGTTTTATACCGACAAAGGCGTGCCCATTTCCGAAGACAAGACCTGGGACTACGACGGTCGCTATGATCTGCGGACCGCGGAAACCGGAGACAGGCTGTATATCCGCAACGGTTATACGACCGCCGGCCTCAATTTTGACCGCGAGCCTCGCTTTTATGCTTCAATGGGATTTGACGGCGGGGTTTGGTACGGACAGGGCCGCTACGACGATAAAAACGACGTAAACCTGTTTTACCTGGAAGCCAAATACCGGCAGCGGAACGGATTCGGGAAACCCGGGTTCGAGTCCATTACCGGGTATTTCCTGAAAAAGATCGTTCATTACCAGAACGTAATCGGAACCGGGAACAATTATTCCACCAATAATTACCCCTTTGCGGTAATGCGCCTGGCCGACCTGTACCTGCTCTACGCCGAAGCGCTTAACGAATGGCAGGGTCCCGGGCCGGAGGTGAATAAGTACGTGGATCTGGTCCGCGAACGGGCGGGACTGGAACCCGTTGCGGTGGCTTGGAGCAACTATTCAACCAATCCGGGCAAACCGGGTTCCCAGACTGGAATGCGGGAGATCATTCGCCAGGAACGCCTCATTGAACTGGCTTTCGAAGGGCAGCGTTTCTGGGATATCCGGCGCTGGAAAACAGCGGCCGACGTATTGAACAGTCCGATCCGCGCGTGGGACCTGCAGCAGGTGAATGCACGGGATTACTACCGTCCCACGGTTGTTTTCAACCAGTCGTTCGGGCAGAAAGATTATTTCTGGCCCATCCGGGAGCGGGACATCAACAATAACCGTGGACTTGTTCAAAACCTGGGATGGTAGCAGGAACACGTATCAGTTTTAAATAGCTAGTATCAAGTATTATGAATACATATCGAATTTTGCTGTGTTTCTTCGCTTTCTGGCTGGGTCTGTCGGCCTGTAAGGAAGAATCGCGACTGGACTATATTGACGACAGCCTGCCGGCTCCGGCTCAGGTAACGAATATTGAGCTGGTGGAGACCCCCGGAGGCGCCATCATTACCTACGATCTGCCCAATGACCCCAACCTGGCCTATGTCAAAGCAATTTACGACATCCGGCCCGGGGTGACCCGTGAGGCGAAAGCTTCCCTGTACACCGATACCTTAAAATTGGTAGGATACGGTGATACAGAGGAACATCAGGTGCGCATTGTCACGGTGGGCAAAAATGAAAAGGAGTCGGAGCCGCTCGTCCGGTCCTTTCGCCCGCTGACACCGCCAATTAAGACTACCTATGAATCGTTGCAGGTGGTTGAAACCTTCGGCGGGGTCCAGGTGCGCTTTGAGAACGAAGCCCAAGCGGACCTGTCCATTGTGCTGCTGGCCGATACAGCCAATACGGGTACCATGGAAACGATCTATACCTTTTATACAGCGGCCCCCGAAGGCGTATTTTCGGTCCGTGGATTCGATACGCTGGAGACACGGTTCCAGGCTTTTGTACGCGACCGCTGGAACAACAAATCCGATACACTGACCCGG
>JAJUHF010000112.1 GCA_029268045.1 Anseongella ginsenosidimutans | reverse complement strand
GCGTTTAAGGAATTTCCCCGCCTCGGAAGGGGACGCGTAGATCCCGGCCCCCACGCCGGCTCCCCGCGCGGCTCCCACGGCACCGTCCGTGTCGTACAGTTCGATGGTGGCGCCGGTTAAACTGGAAAGCGCTTCCCGGAATACCGGACTGAGGAACATGTTTGCGTTTCCTGCACGGATCACCCGCGTGTCGGTTCCCAGCTGCTGCATGATTTCCATTCCGTAACGGAACGCGAAGGCGATTCCTTCCTGGGCCGCACGGAATACATGCGCCCGCTGATGGTTATTGAAATCCAGCCCATTGATCACCGAACCGGTATACCGGTTTTCCAACATGCGTTCCGCCCCGTTCCCGAAGGGAAGAATGGTCAGCCCTTCAGCGCCTGCGGGAATCTGGGCAGCCAGCAGGTTCATCTCCTGGTAGCTCAGATCCTCTGCGAAGTTTTTCCGTACCCAGGAATTGAGGATACCGGTTCCGTTGATACAAAGGAGGATTCCCAGCCGTTTATGCTGGGGGGTATGGTTTACATGCGCGAATGGGTTCACCCGGGATCGCTTATCGTGCACGTTCCGGTCGCTCACGCTGTATACCACCCCGGAAGTGCCGGCCGTAGCAGCCACTTCCCCGGGTTCCAGCACGTTCAATGAAAAAGCATTATTGGGCTGATCGCCGGAACGGTAGGCCAGGGGAATACCCGGCCGGAGACCCAGGAGTGCGGCTGCCTGTTCCTGCAGGTACGCCTGAACGGAAAAGGTTGCCTTCGGAGTTGCCACCAATCCCGGATCGATGCCGTAATGAGCCAACAGGGCGTCAGCCGGTTGCTCTTCCAGAAAGTCCCAGAGAATGCCTTCGGAAAGTCCCGAATAGGTGGTACCGATCTCGCCCGACATTTTCATGGCAATAAAATCGCCGGGAAGCATGAATTTATGGATCTTCTCGTAGATCTCCGGCTCATTGTCCCGCACCCATTTTAATTTGGAGGCCGTGAAATTCCCTGGTGAGTTCAGGAAATGTTCGAGACAGAACGCTTCACCCAGCTTCCCGAATGCTTCGTTTCCGATTGCAACCGCGCGGCTGTCGCACCAGATGATGGAAGGACGAAGCACCTGCTGGTTTTTATCCACCAATACCAGGCCGTGCATCTGATAGGATATCCCAATGGCTGCCACCGAGTCCGGGTCGAATGCAACGCGTTCACGCAGACGCGCGGTAACGTGTTGAACCTCCTGCCACCAGCTTTCCGGATCCTGTTCCGCCCAGCCGGGGCGGGGGCTGCTGATGGCCATTTCGGTTTCCGGAGAAAACGCGTGGGCCACGGTCTTGCCGGTATCGGCTTCCACCAAGGCGGCTTTTACCGAGGAACTTCCAATATCGTATCCTAATAGGTACTTGCTCATTTTAATTTTGATTTAATAGGTTCTTCCTGTTCCTGTTTCCGGGCGCCTATCCGATAAAGCAGCCAACCCATCGCCGCAAAAAACAGGACACCCAAAAATTGATATCCGCCATGACCCAGCACGCCGCTGATCGCATCGCTCACGGTCTGCCCGATACGTTGCAGCTTAACGTAGATGGAGTTTGACGAGCTGAGCAGGGCGATCAGTACACCGGCCAGGGCGCCGCCGGCTACCAGCCCCGTTGCGAAGAGATTCCCCTTGCCGAGTTCTTCTTCCACCTGGCTTTTTTTCCGCGATCCGCTGCGGAGGTTCACCAGGGCCCGGATGGCTCCGCCGATGAAAATAGGCATCGTGGTTGATAGCGGAAGGTAGGCGCCCACGGCAAATGAAAGCGAATTCACCCCGCATAATTCGATGGCTACGGCCAAGAATACCCCAGCCAGAACAAATTGCCAATCCAGATTGAAGGACAGCAGGCCCTTGATCAGGGTCGCCATGAGGGTGCCCTGGGGAGCAGGATACATCGTGGTGCCGATGGCATGCTGTATGCCCATGGCTGCCATATCCGGAGTCGGCTTGTCCAGGATATTGATGGTTACGCCTACCGCCACAGCCGAAACCAATACGCCTACAAAAAGCGCCAGCTGCTGCAGCCGGGGCGTAGCGCCCACGATGTAACCGGTTTTCAGGTCCTGCGAGGTATTTCCGGCACTGGCTGCGGCAATGCAGATGATGCTGCCCACAACCAAAACCAGGGGTTCGTAAATGCTTCCGGTGAGCCCGAAGGCGATGAATACCAAACAGGTTCCCATCAGCGTCGCGATGGTCATTCCCGAAACGGGGTTGGAACTTGATCCGATCAATCCCACTACGCGGCTGGATACGGTCACGAAAAAGAATCCGAATACCACCACCAGCAGTCCCAGTAAGAGTTTGCTGTACCAGACATCTCCCGGAAGCTGGGGAAGCAGGGTGATCAGGACAACCAGCGCAAGGGAGCCGAAGATTACCACGTTCAGCGAAAGGTCGTCCTGGGTTCTTTTTTTGCTGCCGGTATCTCCGGCCCGGACGGAAGCCATGCTTTCCCGGAACGAGCTGACGATGGTGGGAATTGTTTTAATAAGGGTCATAAACCCACCAGCTGCAACGGCGCCTGCCCCGATCTGCCTGATATAAGCGGTATAGATGGCGGCCGGCGTGTCGGCGAAGGTTCTTGAAACCGGGTCCCATCCACCAGCGCCTCCCGGCGTGTCCAGGCTGCCCAGGTAACCCAGTTTTACCAGCTGGGCGGCAATCTGTTCCATGGGAACCACCGAGGCAAGCAGCGGGATCAGCCCCAGCCAGGCAATCACCCCGCCTGCTACCAGCACACCCGCGATCCGGGGTCCGATAATATAGCCTACGCCGAGGTATTCCGGCGTGATGTCGGCGTTCAGCGTTGCGCTGGGAAAAAACTTGCTTGTTTGCCGGGTGACCACACCGGGGGTTGCGGCAATGACATGAAAGACCTTTTGCAGGATCGCGTATACGCCGGCCACGCTCATTCCCAGGTAGGCGGTCCGGGCAAACTCACCTCCTTTTTCACCGGCGATCAATACCGACGCGCAGGCTGTGCCTTCGGGGTAGGGGAGCGCATGGTGTTCGCGGACAATCAGCGAACGGCGAAGCGGAATCATCATCAGCGTACCCAGGACACCACCCAGCGCCGCAAGCGAAAAGATGGTCCAGTAGGCAAAAAACTGACTTCCGATGCTCTGTCCGTCCGGCCCGGCGGTAAGGAACAGAAATCCGGGAAGGGTAAAGACCACTCCGGCGGCGATGGACTCTCCGGCCGAGCCCGTGGTTTGGATGATGTTGTTCTCCAGTATGGTGGTTCTGAACATTTTCCGGCCCAGCGAGATAGCCAGCACGGCAATCGGAATGGACGCGGCAACGGTGAGCCCCGCTTTGAGGGCAAGGTACACCGTGGAAGCGCCGAACAGGATGCCGAACAGAGCGCCAATGAAAACGGCTTTGAATGTGAACTCAGCCATGCGCGTTTCGGCGGGAACATGGGGCTGGAAGTCCTCCGTTTTTTTTAAATGTTCAGTTTCGAGGGGCATCTCTCAAATAAAGCTAGGTTAAGGTTTTTAGGCACACACCGCCACTCAGCGGAATCGTCCGGCTCACCTAAAATGGTAAAAATATGCAATTGCGGCAACTTGGCAAATAAATTTTGCTTCCCCATGCCCGGCCCTCGGGGGGATTGTCAGGAAAAGCTTCGCTTTCGGGCAGGCCGGGCAAGATCGTGTATTACAGCAGTCTGGGCGTTTTTAATAGCTGGAAAATTTGTAAAATTTAATTTTTTGAGCGCTAGGTTTTTTACTATTTATTTATGTACCTTTACAAAGGTTGTAGATAGGCCACGAGGCAGCAACGTTATTTAAATTTTTTTTATGAACATTTATGTAGGTAACTTAAGTTACAGAATCTCTGAAGAAGAGCTCAAAGAAGTATTCGAACAGTTTGGAGTCGTTGACTCGGTAAAAATTGTTCGCGACAGGGACACCGGCAGAAGTAAAGGGTATGCATTCCTTGAAATGCCTGAAGAGTCTGAAGCGCAACAGGCAATCGATGGTCTGAATGAACAAACGCTTGCTGAACGCACAATGGTGGTTAATCAGGCTCGTCCACGGGAAGAAAGAGCGCCGCGACCCCAGCGCAGTTTTGGTTCAAGAAGATATTAAAAGGATCGGTACATATTTAGAAACAAAAAAACTCAGAATTTTCTGAGTTTTTTTTGTTTAAAGCCTTTACAGAAAAATGGATTTATGCCTTGGCCGCTTGCTGCTTACCCACCCCGGCATGATCAGCCAGGAACTGGGCGAGGCCTTTGTCGGTAAGGGGATGATTCAGCAGCGCCATGATGGCCGAAAGGGGGCCGGTCATCACATCCGCGCCTATTTTAGCGCATTCCAGAATGTGGATCGGGTGACGTACCGAGGCGGCCAGTATCTCCGTGGCAAACCCATAGTTGTCGTAAATCAGCCGGATGTCCTCCACCAGTTGGAGTCCGTCGGTAGTCACGTCGTCAAGCCTTCCAATGAATGGAGAAACATAGCTTGCTCCCGCCTTGGCGGCAAGCAACGCTTGTCCGGCGGAAAAGACAAGCGTACAGTTGGTACGGATTCCTTTGCCTGAAAAATACTTCAGCGCCTTGACGCCATCCCGGATCATGGGCACTTTGACAACGATCTTCGGGTGCAGCGCAGCCAGGGATTCCCCCTCGCTGATGATGCCTTCCAGGTCGGTTGAAATAACCTCAGCGCTTACATCGCCATCCACAATTTCACAGATGGCTTTGTAATGCGCCCGGATGTTCTCCTCACCGGTAATCCCTTCTTTGGCCATGAGCGAAGGATTGGTGGTTACTCCATCCAGAATTCCCAGATCCTGGGCTTCCCGGATCTGATCAAGATTGGCCGTGTCTATGAAAAATTTCATCGTATTTAGTTTGCGGTTGTTGTAAATAAAAAAGGGTAAGCTACTCATATCGCGCCGCTCAACCGCCTACCCTTGCTTCCTTCCGGACCTGGGGGATTCAGCAGGAGCTGGCCGTATAAGACTTACCCCGCACAAAGATAGGAAAACAGAACGTGATGTAAAAGCCCGGAATTACTTCTCCTGGTTTTCGTCGACGGTTTTCACCAGAATCTTGTCAATGCGTCGGCCATCCATGTCCATGATCTCGAGCTGCAGGCCATTCCATACCAGTTTTTCGCCGGTTTTGGGTAAATGCCGAAGGTGCAGCATCATGAAGCCGCCCAGGGTATTGATGCCCCGGGTTTCCTCCTCGGTGGCCGAGAGGTTGAAATCTTCCAGAAAATCCATGAGGGAATATTGTCCGTCAATGAGCCAGCTGCCGTCCTCCCGCAATACCTTGGCATCGCCGGAAAACTGATTACCCGGAATGGAACCTACCAGGGAATACAGCAGGTCGTTCAGCGTGATCATTCCTTCCAGGGAACCGTATTCGTCAATGATGAACGCATGCTGGGTTTTATTCTGGCGGAACTGCTGTAAGAGTTGGTATGCGGAAGCGGTTTCGTGGACGAACGGTGCCGGACTAATCAATTCTTTCAAGCCCACCGGCTGATCCCGCAGGTACCTGTTCAGTAATTTTTTGACCGTGACCGTGCCCAGGATGTTGTCAATGGTTCCGTCGCATACTGGATACAGGCTGTGATTGCTTTCCAGGATCTGTTTTTTATGGACTTCCGGGTCGTCGTTGATATCCAGCCAGACAATATCGCTCCGGTAGGTCATGAGATTGAGTACTCGTTTATCGCCCAGATTGAAGACCCTGTCCACGATCTGGTGTTCAATTTCATCGATGGCGCCCGCACTAACGCCTTCCTCCACCAGCGCTTTGATCTCTTCTTCGGTAACCTGACTTTTGCTCGATCGCAGGTTGAACAGGCGCACAATCCCGTCGGTGGTGGAGCTCAGGAGCCAGACAAAGGGTGCTGCGATCCGGCTGAGGAAAGTCATGGGCCAGGCAATGGCCATGGCGAACTTTTCGGGGATGATCAATCCCACCCGCTTGGGAACCAGCTCCCCGAAAACCAATGTGAGAAAGGTAATGACGATGACCACCACTACGACGGCAATGTTTTGGCTGTAGGGGGCCACCGCCGGAATCCGGGTCAGAAATTGTTCGAAAAAGGGGGCGAAAGCCGCCCCGCTGTACAGACCGGTAAGAATGCTGATCAGGGTGATCCCTATCTGAATGGTGGACAGGAACTTATTGGGCGATCGGTGAAGCTTAAGCGCTTCGCGGGCCGCCCGGTTCCCTTTCTTTATATGCAGTTCCAGCCGGGTCTTCCGGCTGGACACAAGGGCTATTTCCGAGGCGGCGAAAATTCCGTTGAGCAGGATGAGAAACAGTATGATGAATACTTCCGTAAGCATTAATTTCCTCCGAAATCGATCAGAGAAAAGCGGACATAACGCTTCGGATTTTCACGAAGATCAATCATCAGTTTGTCCAGGTTTTCCGCTGAATTGTTCAGGTTGTCGTACAGTCCGTCATCGTTCAGCAGTGCGCCCAGGGAGCCTTCCCCTTTCTGGATCTTCTCCATGAGTGCGGCCAATTGCTCGGTAGCCTGGTTGGCGTTGGTCAGTGTCTCCTGCAGATTGGCCGCTGCAGCCTGGTCGGTTACTTTCTCGATATTGGCCAATATACCGGTGATCTGCTCGTTGTTATCGCGCAGGTTTTTGCTGATGGATTCCACATTGGCCAGGATGTTCTGTAAGCGTTGCGCCCCGCTGCCTACGATATGGTCCACCTTCTTGCTGGTGCTTTCAAGTGAGCGGAGCGTATTGTTGATGCTTACCAGGCTCTGATGGATATTCTCCTGGAATTGGGGATTCATGATGGCGTTCAGCGCGGTAAGAATAGAATCGATCTTATCCAGCATGACTACGGCCTTGTCTTTGACCGGGTTGACCGATTCTGCCAGGCTTTTTTCGACATTCGACGCCAGCGTGTCGCCGTCCCGGGCCATTTGCCTGGAATCGCCTAATACAAAATAAATGGCCTTGGAGCCCAACAGATCCGTGCTTTGGATCTCGGCAACGGTATTGGCCGGTATGGGGATGTCCTTATTCACCTCAAGCGTAGCCCGTATCTGATTGCTTGGCAATAATTCCAGCTTGGACACGCGCCCTACCTGAAAACCGTTCACATAAATGGGTTTGGTTGCGGTAAGTCCGTCTACCCGTTCATAAATTGCGTAGAATTGCTGGCTGGAAGAGAATACGTCATTTCCTTTGAGAAAATTATACCCGATGATCAGGATCGCGATGGCCACGACAGCCAATATTCCTATTTTCGTTTCGTTTGCAATTTTCATACGTAAAATTCAGATTTCGTTACTAAAATAGGTTTTTTACATCGCTTCCGGCGAAATTTTTTTAGCGGCGCGGGTTTCTTTGCTTTCCCGGGAAGCGGATCCGGCTAGGCGGCCGGGCTACGGAAATTCCCTTAATTCGATCGCTCCAGACTTTCTTTATACGATTTGAAGGCGTTGAAAATGGACCGGGCCATCTTCATTTGGCCTTCGGAAGAATTTAAAAATTGCCGTTCGTTGGGATTGGAGATAAAACCGGTTTCGATCAGTACCGAGGGCATGGAAGTTTCGCGGATCACCAGGAAGCCCGCCTGTTTTACCCCGCGGTTGTGACGGCCCGCGCTGCGGAATTCCTGTTGGATTTTGGCGGCCAACGCAATGCTGTTGGCCATGTTCTGACTCTGATACAGCGAGAAGATAATATACGATTCGGGAGAGTTCGGGTCGAAACCGTGGTAGTTCTCTTCGTAATTCTCTTCCAGGTAAATTACCTGGTTTTCCCGTTTGGCAACTTCAAAATTGTCTTCGGTCCGGTGAAGCCCCAGGGTATAGGTTTCGCTTCCGTAGGGACGGGTGCTGTTGTTGGCGTTGCAATGGATGGAAATGAACAGGTCGGCCTGGTTCCGGTTTGCAATCCGCGCCCGCTCATGCAATTCCACAAAGGAATCGTCTTCGCGGGTATAGATCACCTTCACATCTGGCATATGCTCCTTAATCAGCTGGCCCACCTTTAGCGTGATGGACAGGACGACATTTTTCTCCTTTACGCCACCCCAATTGGTTCCGGGGTCATGTCCTCCGTGACCGGCATCCAGAACGACTGTTTTGAGCGAGTAGCCGCTTTTATTCCCGATGCTGGTCGTGTCAGCTGCATAGATGCCTGTCCATGGGAAGACTAAAAACGCCATGAGAGCATGAATGCACAGAATCCTTTTCATCTTATATTTCCCCTTTCCGAATAAATTCAAGTAGTTTTATTAGCCTTTTCTTTAACTTTGGAACCGATTAAGAAAAGCCCGGCTCGCAAAAATAATATTCGAAGAATACATTGGAACAAAAAAGCTGCATTTTTCCACTTCTGTTAATAACCGTCTGCCTTTTGGCAGGGGAAATGCACGCCATCCCTTCTACCTGCAGCGCATT
>JAJUHF010000111.1 GCA_029268045.1 Anseongella ginsenosidimutans | reverse complement strand
TATGGCTCATGCACCGGAAAGGTATAATTATCAAGGTATAAGACTTTATCATAGACCAATCAATTAATACTTTAACTTATGAACGTTTTACGAATTATTCTGACGGGAAAGAAAGGATTCGTCCTGACATTCAGCCTGATCCTATCCCTTACCTTCACCCTGCAGGCCCAGGATCCCGGAAAACAGCTGCCGCTTCATCCGGACCTTATCTCCGGTACGCTGGAGAATGGCCTGACCTATTATATCCACCGGAACGGAAAGCCCGAGAAACGGGCCGAATTACGGCTGGTAGTGAAGGCCGGTTCCATCCTGGAATCGGACGCCCAGCAAGGACTTGCCCACTTTGTAGAGCACATGGCCTTTAACGGCACGGAAAACTTCAGCAAGAACGAACTGATCGATTTTCTGGAACGATCCGGGGTCCGGTTCGGCGCGCACCTGAATGCCTATACGAGTTTCGATGAAACGGTGTATATGCTTTCCCTGCCAACCGATACGGTGGAGGTGTTTGAAACCGGTTTTCAGGTACTGGAAGACTGGGCGCACCAGGTTTCGTTCAGTGCAGACGAAATTGAACGGGAACGCGGGGTGGTACTTGAGGAATGGCGATTGCGACTCGGAGCCGCCCAGCGCATGCAACAGCAATACTTTCCCAAGCTACTGTACCAATCGCGTTATGCCGAGCGACTTCCAATTGGCAAACCCGAGATTATTGAAGGATTTGAGCATTCGGAGCTCATTTCCTATTACCAGGACTGGTATCGTCCGGAATTGATGGCCGTCATTGCCGTGGGCGATTTTGATCCGGACCGGGTGGAAAGTCTGATTAAAAAGCATTTTGGTCGCATCCCGGCCGCGCAAAACGCCCGGGAGCGGACCGAATATACACTTCCCGATCACCTGGAGCCCCAGGTATCGATCGTGACCGACAAAGAAGCGCAATACACGCAGCTATCGGTCTATTACAAGCGACCGTCCCTGGAGGTCCGGACGGAATCAGACTACCTGCAGCTCATCGAGCGGTCTTTGTACAACAAGATGCTGAATGACCGGATCAATGAAATCCGGCAGCAACCGGATGCACCCTTCCTGTTTGCGGTAAGCTCGGTGTCTTCTTTCATCAGCAACAAGGACGCTTACGTCCTGGCCTCGGTTCCGAAAGAGGGGCAGATCACCAATGCGTTGACAACCCTGCTCCGGGAGAATCTGCGGGTGCAGCAATACGGCTTTACCGAAACCGAGCTGGAACGGGCCAAAGCCGATATTCTCAACAGTTACGAAAATGCCTGGTCCGAGCGGGACAAGCGGGAAAGCCGGGCATTCACCGACGAATACATTAGTCATTTTCTCCGGGATGAAGCCAGTCCGGGGATTGAATTCGAATATGCATTCGTGAAGGAACATCTGGAGGACATCGACCTGGCGGAGTTGAACGCCCTGGCCAAAAACCTGATCTCCGATAGCAACCGCGTGGTGATCTTGACCGCGCCGGAGAACCAGAAAGACAGTCTTCCCTCGGAAGCGGACTTATTGGGGATACTCAACAATTCTTCCGGGCTGGAGGTCAGTCCCTACGAAGATGTGGTAGCCGACCAACCCTTGTTTTCGGAGGAACTTGATCCGGTAGCGATTGTTTCGCGGGAAGAAATAAAGGAAATTGGCGTAACCAAACTGGAGTTAGCCAATGGGGTGGAAGTATTTCTGAAACCCACCGACTTCAAAAACAAAGAAGTGCTTTTCAGGGCTTATAGCCCGGGCGGCACCTCGCTTTATTCCGACGAAGATTACCTGGAGGCGGCCCATGCCACGGCGATACTTTCGCAGAGCGGCATCGCGGGTTTTGAAGAGAAGGTTTTACGCAAATTGCTGGAAGGCAAGACCGTGCGGGTTTCGCCCTATATTTCCACCCTGGAAGAAGGATTCTCCGGGTCGGCCAGCATCGACGATATCGAAACCCTGCTTCAGCTGACTTACCTGTATTTCACGGCGCCGCGCTTTGACCAGGACGCGCTGCAGACCTGGCAAGCCACGCAGATCTCTCTGTTGCGGAACAAGGACAAGTCGCCTGCTTCAGTGTACAGCGACACGCTGCGAAGCGTGATGAACAATTATGCGGCCCGTTACGCGCCGCTTACCGAAGAGATGGTCCGCCAGTTGGAGTTTGAACGGATGCAGGAACTCTATGCGGACCGCTTCGCCGATGCAGGTGATTTCGCTTTTTTCCTGGTAGGAAGTTTTGATCCGGACGAACTCATTCCAATGCTGCAGACCTACCTGGGTAACCTGCCTGCAACCGGGCGGAAGGAAAACTGGAAAAAACTAGGAATTAACCCACCGGAGGGAGTGATAAGCAAAAAGGTTTATAAAGGGTCCGAGCCGCAGAGCCGGGTTGCGATGATTTTTTCCGGCCCCACAAGTTACGACCGGATGAAGGAAGCGCAGCTGAGTATATTGGGAGAGGCATTGCAGATCAAATTGCGGGAAAGTCTCCGGGAAGATGCGGGCGGGGTGTACGGTGTGGGGGTAAGCACGGGTATGAGCAAGTTCTCCGAGGAAAGATACACTGTTTCGATCTCGTTTAGGTGCGCACCGGACAATGTGGACAAACTGATGGGATTGGTACTGGAAGAAATGGACAAAATGAAGGAACAGGGTCCCATGCAGTCGTATGTGGAGAAGGTGCTTGCCATCCGGAAACGGGAACGGGAAACGGCACTCAAGGAGAATGGATACTGGCTAAGTCTGCTTGCCCACTCGTACGAGATGGAACGAGACCCGGCACAGGCCGACGCTTTCTTTAAGGCTTCACTGGAAGCAGCCACGCCGGCTAACTTGCAAAAGATCGCCCAGGAGTATTTCGATCGCTCCAATTACATCAACGTGGTACTGTATCCCGAAACCGAAACCCAATCCGAGCCCGGAAAATAGAGGCGCAATCACTACGGAAGTCCGGCCAGCTGCGTACTGATGCGGCAGCTGGCCGAGCTTTCATTATTCAGCCGGTCGATTGCGGTAATCACGTACACGTAATCCTGTGAATCCAAGGCGTTTCCGTCTATAAACGAGGTGTTTCCAAACTGGATATTCAGGATATGACGCGGGTCGTCGATGTCGAGGGCTTCGCCCTGGCGGAAACGGTAAATGACGTAACCCCGCGCGCTCTCCCCGTCCGAAGCGGGACCCGGCGGGTCCCAGGAGATCCGGGTGCCCCCGGATACCTGCCGCAGGCGTGGATTGGTTGGAGGAAGCGGCGGGATGCTGTCTTTCCAGAGCATGGCCGGTGGCAGGGCAGGGTACCTGAAATAATTGTTTTTCAACGAATCGGCAAAACCAAGCGGATTTTCCAGGAGGGACTTTGAACTGAAAAATGCCAGACCACTCACTTCACTGTATTTTCTCGCATAGTTTATCTGCCGCGGCAGTTGTCGCCGGTCTCCCCATTCGTGGATGCGATAAGCCCCCAGGCCAATGTACAGGTGCCGGTCAAATACGTTTTCCGACCACCACAATACCAGGTTGTCGTAGGCTGCACGGCGATGACCGAAGGGAAAATAGATCTGCGGCACGACGTAGTCGATCCAACCTTCTTCCAGCCACTTGCGGCTGTCTGCAAATTGATTGTAGTAGGATGCGCCCCCGTCGGTATCGGATCCCCGGAAATCCTGATCCAGGTTCTTCCAGATGCCGAAGGGACTGATCCCGAATTTTATACGTGGTTTTTCGCGGTTGATGCTGTCCTGGAGCTGGCGGATAAGCAGGTTCACGTTTTCGCGGCGCCAGTCATCCAGACTCATTCCCCGCGGCGCATGCCGGCGAAAAAGCGCGGCGTCCGGAATGTGTTCGCCCCGGACCGGATAGGGGTAAAAATAGTCGTCGAAATGGACGCCGTCTATATCGTAGTTCCGGACAACGTCCATGATCACTTTTACAATGTATTGGCGGGCCTCGGGGACCCCGGGATTAAATAGCTTTTTACCGCCGTAGTTGAAGAACCATTCGGGATGGCGCCGGGTAATATGGTCCGGGGCAACCCGTCCGTTTGCCTTGAATACCGCCCGGTAAGGATTAAACCAAGCGTGGAGTTCCATGCCTCGTTTGTGGGCTTCGTCAAGCATGAACTGAAGCGGATCGTAAAAGGGATTGGGGGCTTGCCCCTGTACGCCTGAAAGCCATTCGGACCAGGGCTCCCGGCCATTGGCGTACAAGGCATCGGCTGCCGGCCGGACCTGGACAAACAAGGCATTGATCCCGGTTTCACGGTGACGGTCGAGCATCCGGGTAAATTCCAGTTGCTGCGCGCGGGTGGAAAGCCCCGGTTCACTCGGCCAATCGATATTGGCCACCGTAGCGATCCAGACTGCGCGGAATTCCCGTTTTGGGGGATTATCCTGGGCCTGGCTCACAAAAAAGGAAATTGAAAGAATTGCTGCTGCGGCTGCGTTCCTGATCATCACACCTTGAATTATGGGGGTTAAAGAAACAAATTTATTTCCAATATTCCCGCCTTGTCAACGGGGGTGCCGCCGCCGGCCGTAATAAGGGAAAAAATTCCACATGATTCGCTTTTTCCCTAACTTTCCGGGTGTTTTAAGCGATGGTATAATAATTGTTAATAAGCTTCTAACGTAAATAGACATAAATCATCGTTTGTGAAAAGAGAAATCGCAGACAGAGAGCGACCAAAATGGACACCGGTTTAAAGAGCGGAACAAGCTCTACTATCTATATACTTTTAGGCATCATTGCCTTACTGCTAGCAGGAAACGCATATCTGTTTCTCACTCGTGACGACGCCAAGAGCAGTCTGATCACTATCCGGGAAGAGAAGGCATTCCTTCGCCAGGAGCTAACCAAACTGGAGAAGGAGCTGGAGGGGGTCAATAGTCTTAATCTGGAGCTGACGGCCGAACTGAAGCTACGCCAGACTGAGCTGAAGGAAAAAATAGCCGCCCTGCGGGAGGCGCTGCAAAACAATAAACTCACGGCGCTGGAACTGCAGGAAGCAAAGGCCGAGGTGGCGGGTCTCCGGAATTACGTAGGCGCCCATCTGGCCGAAATAGGAAGCCTGAAAAAGCAGAAAAGTGAGCTGCTTGCGGAAAATCAGAATCTCCGTTCAGCGGTGGATGTGGAAAAGCAGAAGAATCTGGAACTGGCTTCCCGGAATGTGGAACTCAGTGAAAAAATCTCCGAGGCGGCTGTACTGGAAGCGGAACGGGTTCATATTACCACGTTTTATTCCCGTTTCAACAACGAGCAGGAAGTGGAGGATCAGACCTCCCGGGCAAGCCGCGTCAATAAATTAAGGATCGAGTTTTCGTTTCATCCCAACCAGGTAGCCGAAGAAGGCGAGCGAAAGGTGTACTTCCGGATTCTTGATCCAGAGGGTAATCTCTTGGAGCCCGCCCAGGACGATATCCCTGAATTTACCGATCTGAATGGGGATAAGGTTCGCTGTACGGCCCACACCACCATTTTCTACACCCGGTCCAGTCCGGTTTATGCCGTGGAACTTCGGCGGCAGACCAGCCTGGCTAAAGGAAACTACCGGGTTCAGTTGTTTACCGACGGACGTGCCATTGGCGAAGGCAAATTTTCACTCCGGTGAGCTCCGCGTCGCTTAAATAGCCGAAGTTGTTACCGACCGATCGGTTTTCCTGACCAGTCCCTGCAATACATTTCCCGGTCCGGTTTCAATGAATGTTTCCGCGCCGGCCCCGATCATATTCAAAATGGTCTGTGTCCAGCGGACGGGGCCGGTCAGCTGCGCCACCAGATTTCGTTTTATTTCGTCCGGATCCTGGGAGGCCGTGGCTGTAATATTTTGGAAAACAGGGCACACCGGTTCAGCGAACGGGGTTGCTTCAATCGCCTTCTCCAGTTCTTCCCGCGCCGGTTCCATCAGCGGGGAATGAAAAGCGCCCCCTACATTCAGGACCAAGGCCCTTCTCGCACCCGCTTCGGTAAGTTTTCTGCACGCTTCTTCGACGCCTTTAACGGTGCCGGAGATTACCAGCTGGCCGGGGCAATTGTAATTGGCGGGGACCACGATCTCGGAAACCGACGCGCAGACCTTCTCGACGATGGCGTCTTCCAGCCCAAGAACGGCTGCCATGGACGAGGGTTGCAGATCACAGGCTTTCTGCATGGCATTTGCCCGGGCAACGACCAATTTAAGACCGTCTTCAAACGAAAGGCTCCCGGTGGCTACCAACGCAGAGAATTCCCCCAGGGAATGTCCGGCGGCCATTTGAGGAGTAAATGAATCACCCGCGGCTTGGGCCAGGGCAACCGAATGTAGAAAGATCGCAGGCTGGGTCACATTGGTCTGTTTCAGCGCTTCCTCTGTACCCGAAAACATGATGTCGGTGATCCGGAAGCCGATGATCTCGTTCCCCTGTTCAAAAAGCGCTTTGGCAGGGGCGGATGACTCATACAGCGCTTTACCCATTCCAATAAACTGCGCACCCTGACCCGGGAATATATATGCTTTCATGCTACGGAAATTTGTTCTATATAAGGTTCGCTGAAATCAGGCGCATGAATTCGGCACGCGTGGTTTCCTTGGCGAACTCGCCTGTAAACGCGGACGTGGTGGTAACCGAGTTCTGTTTCTGTACGCCCCTCATGCACATGCACAGGTGTGTGCATTCAATGACGACCGCTACTCCTGCCGGCTGCAGGGTGGAGTGCAGGCAATCCTTTATCTCGTTGGTAAGTCGTTCCTGTACCTGGAGGCGGCGGGCGAACACGTCCACCACACGGGGAATCTTACTTAACCCGACGATTTTTCCATTGGGAATGTATGCCACGTGGGCCTTCCCGAAAAAGGGGACCATGTGATGCTCACACAGGGAATACAATTCGATATCTTTTACAATGACCATCTGGCTGTATTCCTCGTCGAACATAGCCGAGCGGATGATCGCGGCAGGATCCATGTCGTAGCCGTGGGTGAAGTACAGCAGGGCTTTGGCAACCCGTTCCGGCGTACTCAGCAATCCCGGCCGGGTCGGGTCTTCACCGAGGTCTTTCAATAGGTCCCGGTAACGGTCCGCGATTTTCCTGATCTTATGTTTGTTGTAACGATCGATTTTCTGGTAGCCGTCCATTTCCAGTTCATCAAGTAACTGGCCCTCAAGGTTTTTATCGTCCATGGATTTCTTATTTCCCAAAGTATTCTACGTAGTTATTTTCGGTTTCGTACAGCCGAATGCAATGCAGGCCGTCCAGATGCGGTTCCAACTGCTTCCAAAACGCAATGGCCAGATTTTCCGTAGAAGCCAGGATGCCCTGCAGAAAATCCACGTCCAGATTCAGATTCTTATGGTCTACCTTTTCAATGATGTGTTCCCGGATGATCGTACTTAACTTTTTCAGGTCCACTACATAACCCGTCTCCGGATCCGGTTCCCCCTTGACGGTGACAAAAAGCTGGTAATTGTGGCCGTGCCAGTTTTTATTGGCACATTTTCCAAACACTTCCAGATTCTTTTCGTATGACCAGTTCGGGTTCTCCAGCTTATGGGCAGCGTTAAAATGCTCCTTTCGAGTGACGAATACCATATAGCATGCAAATATCGGAATAAAAATTCATTCCACTTAATAAACCGCAAGCTCCCTCATCCGGTTCGGTCCGGGAGGCAAAAAATTGCTGTATATTTGCTTCATGAGATTGCTGATCGTTTCGGCTACCGAGGCGGAAATAAGGCCCTATCTGAAGGAAATTGCCGAAAGCGGCAATGGAACGGACGTCCTGATTACCGGAGTCGGTGTGCCGGCTACCACCTACCGGCTGACGCGCGCGCTGATGCAAGGGCGGTATGACCTGGCCATCAACGCGGGCATTGCGGGAAGTTTTGACCGGAAGCTTCCCCTGGGAACGGTGGTGCAGGTTGTAAGCGACGGCTTCGCTGACCTGGGAGCGGAAGACGGGGCTGATTTTCTGGACCTGTTCCGTTTGGGTCTTGCCGAACCCGACACCCCTCCGTTCACCGGCGGGAGGCTGGAGAATCGCTTCCGGGCCGAAGGGCTGCAGGAAGCCCAGGGCATCACCGTCAATACCGTGCACGGCAGGGAGGAGTCCATCCGGGCCTGTCAGGCGCGGTTCTCGGCCGTGACCGAAAGCATGGAGGGTGCCGCTTTCTTTTACGTTTGCCTGAATGAGAATATTCCTTGCCTCCAAATAAGGGCCCTTTCGAATTACGTGGAAAGGCGGAGCCGAGCGAACTGGAATATTCCCCTGGCCGTTTCAGCCCTGAATCACAGCCTGATTGATCTCGTACGGGGATACACCAACGAAAATTTGATCCGATGAAATTAAGTCTGGGCTTTTCGCCCTGTCCGAACGACACCTTTATTTTTGATGCGCTCATCCACGGAAAGATCGACACCGGCGAATTCGAATTCGAGGTGTATTATGACGATGTGGAGACGCTGAACCGGAAAGCCTTTCGGGCCGAACTCGATATTACCAAGCTGAGCTACCATGCGTTCGC
>JAJUHF010000110.1 GCA_029268045.1 Anseongella ginsenosidimutans | reverse complement strand
TTTTGAAGTGGGTGACTTCATTGTGGTGGATGATAAAATGGGTACGGTGAACGAGATCGGGATCAAGACGACGCGCCTGAACAGCCTGAGTGGAGAGGAACTTGTTTTTTCCAATACCGACCTAACCAATTCCCGGTTGCACAATCACCGGAAAATGGTCCGGAGACGGGTGGTATTTAAAGTGGGGCTGGTTTACGAGACCACAAAAGAGCAGATCGAATACGCTTCCAAAACACTGGCCGAAATTGTCAAAAACAAAAAGGACGTGATCTTTGACCGCGCCCATTTTGTATCCTACGGCGATTCCAGCCTCGACTTTGAAGTGTGTTACTATGTGTTGGGAGGCAATTTCAATAAATACATGGATATCCAGCAGGCGGTGAACCTGGAAATTCTCGAGAAGTTCACCGCGAAGGGAATTCGCTTTGCCTATCCCACCCACACGCTCCTTCAGCCCGTGGTTGCCAAAGAGGTTTCGGTGGAAGCCAACCTGCCCGCCGGCGGAACAGGCTCCGGGGGTACCCCCGATCAGCCCACGGACTGACCCGGAAAGGTATCCAGGGCCAACTCGATCGTTTCGTAAATATAGTTCAATTCTTCCTCCGAAATGCAATAGGGAGGCAGGATGTAACTGATATTTCCCAAGGGTCGGAGAATAATTCCTTTTTCGAGAAAAAAATTATACAGACGGTCGCGCAGCCCGCTGAAATACGAAGTATCGTCGCCGGTTTCCCATTCCAGGGCAAAAATGGTCCCTCGGCTCCGGACCGACCGCACGCCGGGGTGGCCGGTTATTTTTTCAGAGAACGCTTTATGCTGTCTGGCTATCCTTTCAATTCCTTCCCATGTCTGGGGCTCCTGCAGCAGATCGAGACTGGCAAGCGAGGCGGCGCATGCCAGGGGATTGGCCGTGAAGGAATGGCCATGGAAAAACGTTTTCAGTTTGTCATTGGATAAAAACGCATCGTACAATGCCTGGGTGCAGGTGGTAGCGCCAAATGACATGGTTCCGCCGGTGATGCCCTTGGAAAAACAGAAGATATCGGGCTCTTCCTGCAGGTGATCGCAAGCCAGCAATTTCCCGGTCCGTCCGAAACCGGTCATGACCTCGTCGGCAATGGTTATTATTCCGTGGCTGCGGCAGCGCCTCAGCAGGTCATCGAGCGGTCCGGGTTCATACATCACCATACCCGCGGTACCCTGAACCAGGGGTTCAAAAATAAACGCGGCAATCTCCTCCCCTCTTTGCTCCAGCAGTTGTTCCAGTTGCGCGCTGGCTTCGGCCTCCTGGCCGGGCGTGGGCACGTCAATGAAATCCACCTGGAAAAGCAGCGGGTCGAAGGGAGCCGTAAACGTGCTCCGTCCACTGACGGACATCGCTCCGAAGGTATCGCCATGGTACGCGTTTTTGAACGCGATAATGCGGTTTCGTGGCGCACCTTGATTATACCAGTATTGCAATGCCATTTTCACGGCGACTTCCACCGCCGTGGAGCCGTCGTCGGAGTAAAAGACCTTCGCCTGCCGTGAAGGCAGCACGTCCAGCAGCCGCCGGGCCAGTTCCACGGCCGGGCGATGGGTAAAGCCCGCAAACATGACGTGCTCCAGGGTCCGGAGCTGCCCGCTTACTTTTTCGGCGATGTACGGATGGGAATGCCCGTGCAGGTTCACCCACCAGGAGGCCACCGCGTCGAGGTATTTCTTACCCTGTTCGTCGTATAACCAGGCCCCCTCGCCCCGGACGATCCCGATGGAGTCCGAAGCGGTCTGCATCTGCGTATAGGGATGCCATACATATTGCCGGTCTTCTTCAATCAGATTCATACTCGTTAAATTCCAGTGGCTGAAAATTCAGCTTTCCATAAAAATAAACCAAACCGATCACGATAAGACAGACCAGGGTGGTAATGATGGAACCCTCCAACCCGAACGCGCCTCCGCTGAGCAGCGCATTGTCCGATAACTCGTGACGGAAAACCGCGTCTGCTTCCAGCCCGCTCACATGGAAGCCCAGCACGGTACCCTGTACGAAATTCCACCCAAAATGGATTCCCAGCGGGAGCCAGATGGTCTTGCGAATGAAGTAGGTCAGCCCGATCAGCACGCCGGCAAGGGTAATATTCACCAGACCCAGCCAGCCGAAGGAGGGATTCAGGAAATGCATCGACCCAAACAGGATCGAGGTAATCAGAACAGACGTGAGGGGCGTATACCGGTCCATAAACACGTTCAGGAAGTATCCCCGGAACATTACTTCTTCCACGAAGGCGACGATCAGATATATCCCGAACCAGACCACCAGCAAACGAAGCGACATGTCTCCGTTCAGCTGCAGATTCCCCACCGTTCCGCTTAACCAGAGGATCAGGAAGGACAGCAGAATGACCCCGGTGCCAATCGCGGTACCCAGGCCGAGGTCTTTGATCACCCGATGGTCGATGAGCCCGAACTGGATGTAATCCTTGCGCGGGGGAAGCTTGGAAAAAACGAACAGGGTGAACAGAAATCCAATCAGCGAGGCCAGCTGCATAAGCAACAGCATGGCCGGATCCGATTGCATCGAGGCCAGGGCGGATGGATCGGTCTGGGAAAAGTCGATTCCCGAAAGGAAGGGTACCAGCATGGCGGCTGAAAAGCCGGTCAGGAAAATATAACAGCCGAAAAACGCGAATACCCGTAAAAAAGGCTGTAAATAACTTAAAATTGAGCTCATGGCAGCCTATCGGGGTTTTCAGCGATCAGTTTCGCTACATAACGGTCAATGGGCAGGGTTAGATCTTCCGGCCGGAGCGCAGTCAGCGGGATCCAGCGGAAACTTTGTTTGGCCTCTCCGGCCTGGCCTTCGAAATCGAACGGGGTATTTTTAAAAGTCAGATTCAGGGGTTTCAGCGACCGCACACGATAATACACACTGATCACCTGACTTTCATCAAAAGCTGACTTAACAAAAAAATCGGTCGTGTAAAAATGGTCCAGAACCTCAATCTCCGTGGCACATTCTTCGATAAACTCACGTTTCAGACCGTCCCGGAGACCTTCTCCGTATTCAAGCCCTCCCCCCGGGAATTTGGAGAAGTAGATATTATCCTCGAATTCGTCGCTCACCAGTAATTCGCGCTTATCGTTAATCAGGATTCCATAAACACGCACATTAAACGGATATTTTGCTTTCATGGATGAAGCAAATATACACGAAAGTAGGGACTATCCATCCCCGGCCTTACCAGCGGCCTGGTAGTGGCCGCTGGAGGCGGGTATTAGCAACAATTAAAATACATTACAACTTTTTGCTCGGCAGACGACCAGGCGATGTGTTTTGTATTTTCCTTACCAATTAAATACAGGAAACCCGGCGCGTTTGTTTGGCGGAGATCGTCGTAGGTAGATTTTTCAATAAAGTAGCTGTCGTGAGGCGGCTGGTTTCCTTCGATGGCCGGCTGTTTAAAGCGGTCTTCATCGAAAAACTCATCGATCCGTTCCCTAATCAGCGCTTCCTGTTTTTCGGGCGTATTGATGGTTTCATCGTAACTTGCAGCCAGCATGCTGGCGGGAAATTCATCGGTATAAATTAACTCGCCTTGCCCGTTCCGGATTGTAAAAGCCACCGTACCGTTTAAAATTCCGTCTCCAAACAACGTTACCCGGAACTGCTCCACTCCTTCCTTTCCGTCGAATTCCAGGGTAGTCGAGTTTTCCAGCAGCACCGATTCCCGGTTTAACCCCGATTTCCGGGTACCCGGCTCCGTGTTGAGGGACGCATCCTGCCGGGAAGTGAGCGTACTGTCTTTTTCCCCGGATTCCTTCGGTGCGGAAGTGAACTGGCAGCTGCTTAAGATCCACGTAGCCGCGGCCAGAAATAAAAAGGTTCTCATAAATGATTTAAAAGCTAAATATCACAGATTGCTGCAATAATAAAGCCAAACCCCTTTATTCCGGCCGGCGGGCTCAACGTGTACTATTATCTGACCTCGTGCCTTCAAGACACGGCATCGCGCAGGGACTTGATCGAATCGTGGGCATCCCTGAGTTCGGCTCGCTGGTTTTCTACCCGTACCAAACATCCCGGAGAAAAGGTAGTGCCGTTTTCTAATGCCTTGTCATAGGTTTTCAGGGCTACGTCTTCACCGAATTCGCAGCTCTTCAGTACAGCCTTCTTATCGTTGTTGCTCAGAGCCTGACGGATGTCCATCCAGGTCCGGTAGAGATCCCCCGAAGTCGAAGTCTCTTCGTTGATCTGTCCGCCCAGGGAGGCAATTTCATCGGCTAGTTCCATCTTAAATCGGGAACTTTGCTGGGAATACTGGTCGAACAGCATCCTCAGATCCGGATCCCGGGTTTCCTCTGCAGCCTTGCGATACCCATGGATCCGATCGTTATTGACCACCACCAACCGGTTCAACTGGTCAACGCGTTCTTTCATGTCGTTCATAATTCTCTTTCCTTTCTTTGATTAAAATTTGAACAAGGAATTCAATTACTGTTCCAGCCTCCGCTGTCCTTAAAACCGGCGCATTCGTTGTCCTCCGGTCGCCTGGATGTCTATTTATATTACCACCTGCGCAGGAAATTACTCACGTGGATCAATAACGGCATGACCTTTGATTTATCTTCCCCTAAAAATGGCCAAACTTAATTCATGAAAAAAGACGATAAGGTATTTGAGCATGCTGCGGGTGTCGCACGCATCCGGGATGCAGATTATTCCTTAACTATAAACAAACGGGAAATCGAGGCCCATTATGCTCAAATGATCCAGGAAATAGAAGACTACGCAATCATCCTGCTGGATGCACGCGGAACGGTTCTGAATTGGAACAAAGGCGCTGAGAAAATCAAAGGCTTCACCAAGGAAGAAATCATCGGAAAAAGCTTCGAAAACTTTTATCTCCCGGAAGACCGTAAAAGGGGGCTGCCCATGAAATTGCTGCAGCAGGTCAGGGCGAGAGGGAAAGTGGTCACCGAGGGCTGGAGGCTGAAGCAGGGCGGAAAAAAATTCTGGGGGAGTGTGGTCATTACGGCGCTTCACAACCAACAGGGTGAAATCATTGGCTTTTCGAAGGTTACCCGCGATTTGACTACCCGGAAAAGGGCCGAGGAGAAGCTGATGGAATACAGCAAAATCCTGGAGTTCCAGAATTCCGAACTGGAAGAATTCGCCTATGCCACCTCACACGATATGAAGGAACCGTTACGGAAAATCCATCTTTATAATACCTTTGTATTGGATAATCCGGAAAACAGACTGGACAACAAATCGCGGGACTTTCTGGGCCGTTCCATTGACGCGATCCGACGAATGACCCAGTTGATCGAAGATCTGCTTACCTACTCCAAGGCCACCTCCCGGCTGGAAAACCTGAGTGAAGTGGATCTGAATGATGTGGTAAAGGAGGTAACGGCCGAGGTAAAAGACGGATCAAGCGCGGAGGACATCGTATTCCATGTCCCCGACCTGCCCGTGATCCATGCCATTCCTTTTCAGTGCAAACAATTGATGGATAACCTGTTGAATAACGCGGTAAAATATCGCCGGGCGGGACAACCCTGCGTGGTAACCTTTGACTATCAACTCACCAGGGGCTCGGAAATACCGGACCGGTTGATCGACAAAAAAACCAAATACCATCACATCACGATATCCGATAACGGGATCGGCTTTGAACCGGCTTACAACGAAAAGGTTTTTGAGGTATTCCAGCGGCTTCATCATCGGCCCGAATCGAAGGGTTCAGGCATCGGGCTTGCCATTTGTAAGAAAATCATGCAGAATCACCACGGCTTTATTGCGGCCGAAGGCTCGCTTACCGAAGGAGCGCGGTTTCACCTCTATTTCCCCGTAAAACCGCCAAATTACAATTGAGCAGGGCTAATTGATCACTGCAAAGGAGAGCATTCTTTCTGCCAGCGCATCCAGTTCGCGCTGGGTGTTGGGCTTGACAAAATACTCCGCAGCGCCTTTGCTTTTGCATTCATCAATGTAAAACGGCGTGCTGGAGGTGCTGAGGATCACTTTCGGGACGCGTTTGTAGCGCGGCCGGTCACTTAATTGCAGCAGCACCTCGGAACCCTTCATCTGGGGCATGTTGTAATCAAGCACAATCAGGGCCGGCAGCATGTGATCCTGCAGTTCTTCAAGGTATTCCAGGACAGCCTTGCCATCGTTCACCTTGTGCAATTTAACATTAGGTTCAAAGTTCAGGATGGCCTCTTCTATCAATTCCAAATCCTCTTCATCATCATCCGCTATAAGGATGTTTATCTCACGGATATCCTGCATAAAATCTAGATATAAAATAATTTCATCTAAAATAGAAAATAATGGTAACATAATTGCACTTTTTTAAATTATTCAACCAAACACTTAAAATTGTGGCAACTGGAAGTGCTCATCGGTTTTATAAAGAAACCCTTCAATTACTGCATTCGAACGGATTTCCCTTTCTGATCGGGGGCGCGTTTGCGCTGAAACAGCATACCGATGTATTTCGTGATACGAAAGATCTGGACCTGCTCTGTTCGGCGGGTGAGTGCCCGCGCATGCTCAAGTTCCTCTCCGACAGGGGAATTCTGACAGAGACCACCGATGCGCGGTGGCTGGCCAAAGCGTTCCGGAACGAGGATTACATCGACCTGATTTTCAGCAGCGCCAATAACCTTTCTCCGGTTGACGAGACCTGGTTTGAGCATAAGGTGGAAGGCACCTTATACGATATTCCGGTGAGTTTCGTCGCTCCCGAAGAGCTGATCTGGAGTAAGATCTACGTGCAGAACCGGGGCCGTTACGACGGAGCGGATATCAATCACCTCATTTTGAAAACCGGCCAGCAACTGGACTGGCGGCGGCTGCTGATGCGCATGGAACAGCACTGGCAACTGCTGCTGGCGCAACTCCTGAATTTCCAATTTGTCTATCCGGGCGAACGGGACAAGATCCCCGCCTGGCTTTTCCATGAATTGCTGAAGCGGGCGGCCGAACAATACGAAGTTCCTGTTCCGGTGGACCGGATATGCCGCGGCCCCTTATTGGAAAACAACGAATACAATACCGATATTATTGACTGGGGATACAAGATATTCTCAGTTACAAATCTATAGAAATGGTAAAGATAGCAGCCACCGCAGATATCCATGTCCGGGAAACGGATTCGGGAAAACGTCGGGACTTTTTTGAACGTGTATCTGAAAACGCGGACGTATTACTGATCTGCGGCGATCTAACCGACACCGGCCGCCCCGAAGAGGCTGAAATACTGGCCTCGGAACTGGAGGCCTGCAGCATTCCGGTGGTGGGCGTCCTGGGAAATCACGACTTTGAATCGGGTCTGCAGGATCAGGTTATTGATGTGCTGAACTCAGATCGGGTCCATATCCTGGACGGCGAATCGGTCATTCTTCACGGGATCGGCTTTGCCGGGGTGAAAGGCTTCGGCGGGGGGTTCGGACAATACATGCTCCCTATGTGGGGGGAACAGATGAATAAAGATTATATCCAGGTATCGGTAAATGAAGCCATGCGACTGGACCGGGCCCTGGTTCGCCTGGAAAGTAAAACCACGGGCCTAAAGAAGATCGTGTTGCTGCACTATTCCCCCATCGTGGATACGGTGCAGGGCGAACCTCCGGAGATCTTTCCCTTCCTGGGGTCTTCCCATCTGTCCGAACCGCTGGAACACCGCCAGGTAACGGCGGCCTTTCACGGCCATGCGCATCTGGGGACCCTGGAAGGGAGCACCTCCGGAGGGGTCCGGGTTTTCAATGTATCCGAAGCATTGTTGCTGCAGGAAGGATACGAGCACCCTTATTACCTGTTTGAAACCGAACCGTAGGTGAACCGCACGCCCAGAAAGCCGCGGATCCCCTGATTGGGACCGTACATGTAATTGGGGTCGAAGGTAAGTCCGTAGGGGTTTTCAGGCGTTATCAGGGCCTGCCCCTCGGCGTCGAACTGCACCTGTTTGTCAAACGGATCGTGGGCGCGGGCGATGATAAAGGGACTTCCCTTCCCGGGCCTCCAGTTGAGGAGGTTCTTCACACCGCCATAAATCTCCCAGGCTGTCCCCAGAGACGCGCTGAGCTGAATATTCTGAATGCTCCACCAGGGCGAATACGGCCGGCGCGGGTCGGCTTCGCTGATCAGTGGCAGACGCATCGGCCCGTAGAGGTTGCCTGTATAGTCTACTTTCAGTTTATTCGTCCCGGGAAAGGTATAGGAGATATTCCATACGCCGGCAAAACGTTCAGTGAGCATCTGCCTGGTTCGTTCCCGCTCTTCCACACTGTAGACGTCCATCAGCGTGCCTCCCAGAAGAAACTTCCAGCGGTCGGCCAGGTCCAGATCTGCATTCAATGATATTCCCTTCGAAACCGCGTGCCCACGGAGATTGCTATAGATTATTTTGTTGGGATCGGTTTCGTAATCGGCCACGATCTTGTTGTTAAACCGGGTATAGAATACGCTTGCATCCAATCCAATGAAGGTGTGAGCGCCCAGGTAAAACTTTTGGACCAGATTCAGGT
>JAJUHF010000109.1 GCA_029268045.1 Anseongella ginsenosidimutans | reverse complement strand
TTTTTGTGTGTAGAGAACAACAGGCGGGCCCGGAAGCTGGTACAGCACTCCAACCAGCAGGGGCTGAAGCAGCTCAGGGAACGCTACCAATTCCTCAGTCCAGCCTCCGTGGAGATCCTTCAGGATCCATCACGGTTTCTTGTAAAAATCCCGCTTCTATGAACGTATTGATCATTGAAGACGAACAACTTGTGGCCAATCATCTGCTCAGGATGCTGAAAAATGTCGCGCCCGATTGGACCGTTGCCGGTCCGCTTGCCAGTCTGCGGGAAGCCAGAAAGTGGTTTCAACAATATCCCTTGCCGGATCTGATCCTGGCCGATATCCAGTTATCCGATGGAATCAGCCTGGACTTATTCACCTTCATGGAGCCTGCCTGCCCGGTGATCTTCACAACGGCTTTCGATGAATACGCCATCCGGGCATTCAAAATAAACAGCATCGATTATCTCTTGAAGCCCATTGACGAGTCCGAGCTGGGATTGGCGCTTCAGAAATTTACGCACCTTCGGGAGAAATACCAGAATCAGATTTACCTGAAAAAGCTGATGGATCTTGTGCATCGGGACCTGCATCCGACCCCCTTCAAAGAAAGCTTTACGGTACAACAAGGACGGGCTGTTTACGTTATTCCGGTAGAAGAGATCGCATTTTTTGTCAAGCAGGAGCTTATCTATCTGGTGGAGGGGGCAGGGAGCCGCTGGATCACCGACTACCGGTCTATGGACGAGGTACAGGAGCTGAGCGATCCGGCGCGATTCTTCCGCGCAAACCGGCAGTTTCTGGTACATCGCAAGTTTGTGAAAGGGTTCCGCTCGGACGATACGGGAAAGCTCCACCTGATGATGAGAATGACAAAAGCGCCGGACATCACCGTCAGCAAAGAAAAAGCGGCAGAATTCCGGCAGTGGTTCACCTGATTGGCAGGGTTTTTATTGTACAAAAGCATAGCAGCTAATACATACAGGAAATGAAAACAGCGCTTAAAAACATCCTTTTCCCGGTACTCAGTGCCGTGCTTCTGATCGTCGTGGAAAAAGTAGTTGAGAAATTATTGGAAGACAGCCAACCGGAAAAATCCGGATCAAGCCCGCATGCCGGTGAAGCCGCTTCGCTCGGAAAATAAATTCCGTACCTTCGCTGGTTCAAAAGGGTAACCTATGCGTATTTTTCTCTCGGCGGAGCAACTTTCCAAATCCTATCATGACCATTGGCTCTTCCAGGGGCTCTCGCTTGGTATTTCGCAGGGTGAGAAACTGGCCCTGGTAGGGGAAAACGGCGCGGGCAAATCCACCCTGCTGAAGATCCTCTCGGGCGAAGTCAGTCCGGATACCGGCGTCGTAAGCCTGCGGGAGGGGATCCGGGTTGGTTTTTTACGCCAGCAGCCGGAAGTGAACGAGGACACGAACGTGTCTGCTATTCTGTTTCCACCGGATAACGAAGTGGCCAAGATCGTCAGGCAGTACGATCAGGCGATCAAGGATCCCCATGTTTCCGCTGAAAAAATGCAGGCGCTCCAGGAAAAAATGGAGGAATACCGGGCTTGGGATTACGAGGCCCGGGTCAAAGACATAACCACGCGCCTGGGAATCACCAGCTTGGATGAACGTTTCGGGAACCTATCGGGCGGAGAGCGCAAAAGATTGTTTCTTGCCCAGATGCTTTTAAGCGAACCCGATCTGATCCTCCTGGACGAGCCTACCAACCACCTGGATCTGGAGGCCATTGAATGGCTGGAAACTTACCTTTCCGGTGCGAACATCACGCTACTGATGGTCACCCACGACCGCTATTTCCTGGATCAGGTGGCGACCGAGATCCTGGAATTGGACAACGGACAGCTTTACCGGTACAAGGGGAATTACACGTATTTTCTGGAAAAGAAAACGGCCCGGGAAGAGGTCCGTCAGGCCGAAGTAGACCGCGCGCGCAACCTGATGCGTAAGGAGCTGGAATGGATGCGCCGGCAGCCCAAAGCCCGGGGAACCAAGTCCAAAAGCCGGATCGAAGCATTTCACGAATTGAAGGAAACCGCCTCCCGGACATTCGACAAAGGCAAGCTGAAACTCAGTGTAAAAGAAAGCCGGCAGGGGGGCAAGGTCCTGGAGTGCCGGAATGTATCCAAGAGCTACGGCGAGCGCAGCATGGTGCGCGATTTTACCTACACGTTCAAAAAGCAGGAACGGATCGGTATCGTTGGAAAAAACGGCGTGGGAAAGTCCACTTTTCTGGATTTACTGACCGGACGGATTGCTCCGGACTCGGGAAAAATAACACCGGGCCTTACCACCCGGTTTGGCTATTTCACCCAGGAAGCAAGCGAATTGGATCCCGGGCGAAGGGTGATTGAGGAGGTAACCGAAATTGCCGAATTCATCACCATGGCGGACGGTTCCCAGATCCCGGCTTCCCGGTTTCTGGAAATGTTTTTGTTTCCACGCGAAAAACAATATACCTTTATCAGTAAACTAAGTGGAGGAGAGCGAAAACGACTCCAACTACTTAAAGTATTGGTTCAACATCCAAATTTTCTCATCCTGGACGAACCTACCAATGATTTTGATATCAGCGCGTTGAATGTCCTGGAGGATTTTCTCCAGAAGTTCACCGGTTGTCTGATGCTGGTATCGCACGACCGGTATTTCATGGATCATCTGGTGGATCAGCTTTTTGTATTTGAGGGCGATGGCCGGATCCGGATATTCAATGGAAATTACAGCGCGTACCGGAATGAACAGGATGAGATCCGGGAAAAACAAAAACAGCGGGAAGTTGAATTGAAAAAACAACGCGCCGCAGTCAACAAGGCCGACCCGCCGGAATCCGTCCATTCAGAGCGGCCGGATAAAAAATCAAAGAAAAAGTTGTCGTACCGCGAAAAACAGGAATACGAACAACTCGAATCGATCATTGAATCGCTCGAAGCGGAAAAAAATGAATTGATCCGGCTCATGGAAACCGGAGAGTCGGATTACGAACAGCTTCAGGAATACGCGGTGAAGATTGAAAAGCTCAGCGCCGAGATCGACGATAAAACCTTTCGCTGGCTGGAATTGGACGAACTGGCGGATTGATTATACATAATACGGATATCTTGGTATATAATTAATATTATGTTAAGTAGAGATTCAATTAGGCGGTCAACAATGTTTTATGTATAATTAAGGCTGTAACCATTTATTGTAACCTAACTGCCCAGGCTTCCCCTGTTCTTGCACGGAGTCGCAGTTTAAAAAGAATTGCATGAAGCTCATGGAACTCAAAAATTCGATGAAGCCCATCGAAAACACGACCTTGGTTGACCGCGTAGAATCCAATCTGGTCAACTTTTTAATCGAACATAAACTGAAGATCGGTGACAGTCTACCCAAAGAAATTGACATCGCCCAAGCCCTGGGCGTCAGTCGCACCGTTGTCCGGGAAGCTTTGCTGCGGCTTCGGATGATCGGCCTGATCGAATCCAGAAAACACCGGGGCGCCGTGATCACCAATCCGGATATTCTGTCCCTGCTGGAAAAAGTAATGAATCCCGCCCTGCTCAGCGATGAAACGCTCAAAGAGTTGTATGAAATGCGTCTGGTGATGGAAATGGGAATGGCCGATCTGATTTTTGAGCGGATGAAAGAAAAAGACCTGGACGAACTCTCCGAGATCGTAACCGATGAGCCGACCGTAAGCAACGAAAGTTATTTTGACAGCGATTTCGAGTACCGCTTTCACAGCAAGCTATACCAAATAGGTAGCAACAGCACCCTTACCCGCTTTCAGTTAATGCTTTTCCCGATTTTTTATTACGTACACTCCAGTTCCCTGCTGAAAAAGCCGATCCGGGTTAAACGCTATGTATCGCACCGCGGTTTGGTCGAAATCCTAAAACACGGAAATCCGGATCTGTTCCGGAACGCCATGCGGAGTCACCTGGAAACCCATTTTCAGCGGATCTGGCTTGCGGATAACTAATCCAGTAGGTATATTTCGGCCCGAAGACGCTCGGCGCGGTTTGACTGACCGGTCCGTACGTAAACTTCCCGAAGCGGCATCAGGAGATTGATATCTTTTGAATTCAGTTCGTAAGCTTTTTCAAAATAGCTGCCGGCTACACGCAATTCCTCGAGATAATCCTTCTGGTACAGGCTATACTCCTCCCTGGAAATGAACCGGCTTTTATCGTTTGCGCTTTTCAGGATTCTGGCCGCGCTGTTGTAATAAAGCAGTCCCAGATTATAATAAGCCTCGTAATAATCCGGTTTCAGCTCTACGGCCTTCTTGAACGCGTCTTCGGCCTCCCCCACCGAATTGGTTTTCAACAGGGCTACGCCCAGTGAATACCAGATGGTTGGATTGTCCGCATCAAACCGCAACGCCGATTCAAGCATCTCGATCGCGTCCGCCGGATCGCCGTGTTCCAGGTAGAGGTCCAGTTCATCAAATACCAGGCCTTCGTGATTGGGATAGGCAGCCCTCCCCTCCTGGAATACCCGGAACGCCTCGGCAGGCTTGTCGGTATCCTCGTAGAGTTTGCCCAGATTCCGGTAGACCTCCGGGCTTCTATACCCCAGTTTTAAAACCGCTTCGTATGCCTGGATCGCTTTCTCCTTGTCCAGCAGTTTCTGGGCAATTACGGCTTGGCTTAGTAACAGCGTCGTATCCTGCGGCTTCAACTGGGCGGCAAACTCGAAATAGCGTAGCGCGTCCCGGAAATTATTGGCTTCATACGCCTGCTTGCCGCGGTTGTAGCTGGCTGTATAGATCCGGTTATACGCATCGTCAATGTCATCCTGGCCTATCGAGCCGCTTCTGTTTTCCCCAGCGATCTTATTGACCGCATCCAGCGCCACCTGCAGTTCGCCGAAGACCGCATTTTTATTATTAGTATCAAGCGCTATTCCCGAATAAATAAAACTCTTATACAATAAGGTCCGGGGACGTTGGCCTACCTGGGGATGATTGGAAGCGTTGTCTATGGCCTTTTTCGCAGCGCCCAGATTCCCCGTACTTAAATATCCATAGGCATTACGGACTTCCGAACGCTGAGCCCGGATTTCCGTAACGCATAGGATTAATAACAAAAGAAAAAGGACCCTTTTCATCTCTCCTTCCCGTCTCCTTTAATTCAGGTTTCCCAGTTCAGCGGTAAGTTCTTCCGCCCGGTTGGTGTCCCCCAGTTTCACGTAAATTTCGCGCATGGTCGTAAGCAGGTTCCGATCCCGCTCACCAGAGCTATAGGCTCTTTCGAGGTAAGTCAATGCCCCCTTGAGCGCCTCCTTGTATTCCGCTATTTTTGCTTCATACGCGTCGGGCTTATCCTGCGGGATTTCGTTTGCTTCCTGGACGATTTTATTAGCGGCGTCAATGGCGATTACCCCCATGTTAATGTTCGCATCGTAATAATCGGGGTCGATTTCAAGCGCCTTTGCATAGGCCCGTTGTGCCGCGGAATTACTGTCTATTTCCCCGTAAGCGACGCCCAAAGCGAACCACAGCGATTTGTTACCGGGATCAGCCTGCGCGGACGCTTCAATCTTGTCGATTACCTTGGCTGCTTCTCCCCGCTGCAAGTAATAGTTTAACTCAGTAATCATTAAATCCTTATTTCCAGGAAACAATTCAATTCCTTTTTCCAAGGTGGCCAGGGCCTGCTCCTCCTGGTTCTGGGAGAAAAAGAGGTTTGCCAGGACCGCATAAATGGCCGGATCCTCGTACTTGAGTTCCACCAGGCGTGAATAGGATTCAATGGCCAGGGCCGTATCCCCGATCCGCTCGGCCGTCACGCCCGTATTCAGATACAACGTGGTATCGGTGGGGTTCATATCGGTAGCCACGTTGAAATACTTCAGCGCGGTTTCGAAGCTCTGATTATTGTAGGCATTAATCCCCTTATTGTAGCTTGCAATATACAGGTTCTGTTCCGCCGTCTTCAGGTCTTCCTCCTTCAGGTCGCCCCCTTTGTCCAGTTCCTTGGCTTGGGTTAAGGCATCGTAGGAAATCTGGACCGCATCCACCGTCGCATCCTGCATGACCGAATCGTTGGCAACGGCCGAATAAATCAGGCTCTTGTAAAGATACGCCTCCGGACTTTCCTTGGTTTTATCGTGCTGCACTACTTCCTCAATCGCGGCCATGGCCTCATTCAGCGACTTTTGCGCTTCTTCGGTCTGCTTGAGACTGGACATCGCGTAATAGTTTTCATAGCTGCTCTTGGCTGAGTTCAGCTTCCCTTTTTGAGCGGTAGCACCGGCAAATATACCCGCTATGAAAAATGCAGTTAATACTATTCTCTTCATTGTAGTTATAAATTGTTAACGATCAATTGCTTTCCGATGATCCTTCCACTTCTCCCTCTTCCTCGCTTCCGGTGTCCTGAACCCGGGCTACCGAAGCGATTTCATCGCCTTCCTGCAAACGGATGAGTTTTACCCCCTGCGTGGCTCTTCCCATCACCCGGAGTTCGCTCACGGCCATGCGGATAATGATACCGGATTTGTTGATGATCATCAGGTCGTCTTTATCCGTAACGCCTTTCACAGCAATCAGTTGGCCAGTCTTTTCGGTAATATTAAGCGTTTTTACTCCTTTCCCTCCCCGGTTGGTCACGCGGTAATCCTCTACTCCTGTGCGCTTTCCATACCCTTTCTCTGAGACAACCAAAATGGTTGTTTCGGGGTCATTGACCGCTACCAAGCCGATTACTTCATCGTTTTCATTAGCAAGAGTTATGCCACGAACGCCGGCTGCCGTGCGCCCCATGGGCCGGACATGACTTTCATTAAACCGGATGGCCCTTCCGGAACGGTTTGCCATAATGATCTCGGACGATCCGTTGGTAAGGCGCGCTTCCAGCAGCTGATCCCCGTCGTTAATGGTAATGGCGTTGATCCCGTTGACACGCGGACGGGAATAGGCTTCCAGCGAGGTCTTTTTGACGGTCCCTTTCCGCGTACCCATAATGATGTAATTCGAATTCAGGTATTCTTCGTCTTCCAGGCTCTTGACATTGATAAACGCTTTCACCTTGTCGTCGCTGTCTATCTGGATCAGGTTCTGGATCGCGCGGCCTTTCGAGGTTCGGCTTCCCTCGGGGATTTCGTATACTTTCATCCAGTAACAGCGTCCCTTTTCCGTGAAAAAGAGCATCCAGTTATGGGTGGAGGCAATGAATATCCGTTCAATGAAATCTTCTTCCCGGGTCGTACTCCCCCTGGAGCCGCGTCCTCCCCTTCCCTGCACCCGGTATTCACTGGCCAGGGTCCGTTTGATATATCCGGCATGGGAAATGGTGATCACGACGTCTTCGTCGGCAATGATATCCTCCATCCGGATCTCGCCGGCCGCGTGTACGATTTCGGTCCGCCGCTCGTCGCCGTATTTTTCCTTGATCTCCAGCAACTCGTCGGCGATGATCTTCATCCGCAGCGGCTCACTTGCCAGAATTTCCTTCAGGTAACGGATCTGCTCCTGCAGCTGGGCGTATTCTTCCCGGATCTTGTCGCGTTCCATTCCGGTAAGGCGCTGCAGACGCAATTCCAGGATCGCCTTTGCCTGGATCTCGGAAAGACCGAACCGTTCCATCAGACCCACACGCGCTTCTTCGGGGTTGGCTGAATTTCGGATCATCGCAATGACTTCATCCAGGTGATCCAGCGCCACCAGATAGCCTTCCAGGATATGGGCTCTTTTTTCCGCTTCCGACAGCTCAAAACGGGTACGGCGGACGACCACTTCATGCCGGTGGTCCACAAAATGACCGATCAGTTCTTTCAGGTTCAACAACTGCGGACGGCCGTTGACCAGCGCAATGTTATTCACGCTGAAGGAAGTCTGCAGCGCGGTGTATTTGTAAAGATTATTGAGTACCACCCCGGCGTTGGCGTCCCGGCGGACTTCATAAACCACCCGGATCCCCGACCGGTCCGACTCGTCCCGGATGGCGGTGATGCCGTCCAGTTTCTTGGCATTGATCAACTCCGCGGTCCGTTCAATCATATGGGCTTTGTTGACCTGGTAGGGAACCTCGGTGATCACGATCCGTTCCCGGTCGTTTCCGTAGGGCTCGATCTCGGCCTTTCCCCTCATCACGATCCGCCCGCGGCCGGTCTCAAAGGCATTCCGAACCCCTTCGTAACCGTAAATAATTCCTCCGGTCGGAAAATCCGGCGCCTTTACATAATTCATCAACTCATCTATCGTGATGTCTTTATTGTCAATATAGGCCACGGTCGCGTCCACGATCTCGCTCAGGTTGTGGGGAGGCATGTTGGTGGCCATTCCCACGGCGATACCCGAAGCGCCATTGACCAGCAGGTTGGGGATTCGCGAAGGAAGTACTGTGGGCTCCTCCAGGGAGTCGTCAAAATTCAGCTGAAAATCAATCGTATCCTTGTTGATATCGGCCAGCATGTCCTCGGCCGTTTTGCGCAGCCGCGCCTCGGTATACCGCATGGCTGCGGGGTTGTCCCCGTCCATGGAACCGAAGTTGCCCTGTCCGTCAACCAACGGATAACGGAGCGACCAGTCCTGGGCCATACGTACCATGGCGTCGTACACGGAGGTGTCCCCATGAGGATGGT
>JAJUHF010000108.1 GCA_029268045.1 Anseongella ginsenosidimutans | reverse complement strand
TCTTCTATATTCACAAAATAGGTAGCCAGCTGCATATCGGTGGCTTGCCCGTACAGGGCGGAAACTTCAGCTGCCAGGGATTCGGCTTCCTCCGCACGCACCAGGTTGATCGTGCAGCCTCCAAAGCCGCCGCCCATCATGCGGGCGCCCAGCACTTCCGACCGGTTTTTAACCATTTCAACCAAGAGATCGAGTTCAGGGCAACTTACCTCGTATTGCTTCTGCAATCCCTCGTGGGTTTCAAACATACACTGGCCAAAATGCAGAAAGTCGCCTTCCATCAGGTGCGCGCACGCTTGCTGCAGGCGCGCCATTTCCCCGACTACGTAGCTGCACCGCCGATAGACCGTTTCATCCCGGGGCTTTACATGCTGAAGAAGCATTTCTTCGCTCACGTCCCGCAGGCTGTTCACCTGCGGATGGTGCGCGTTGACAAGCGCCACACCCATTTCGCATTCCTCCCGTCGTTTATTATAGGCCGAGGAGGCCAGGGAATGTTTAACCCTTGTATCGAAAAGGACGATACGAAGGCCCGGCGCGGAAAAGGGGATGTAATTGTGCTCCCGCGTAGCGCAATCCAATTTGATCAGATGATCCTTTTTCCCGAACATGCTGGCGTACTGATCCATCAGGCCGCACTTCACCCCAACGAATTCGTTTTCAGCAGCCTGGGCTTTCAGGGCCAGCTCCAACTTGCTATACGGCAGGCCGAACAGTTTATTCAAGGCGGTAGCCGCCGCGCATTCCAGGGCTGCGGAGGAAGAAAGTCCCGCGCCCAGCGGGATATCCCCGCCAAAGACCACATTAAATCCTCCCAGGGTATGTCCATCCCGGATGAATTGTTCCACCACGCCCAGAATATAATCCGGCCATAGCTTTCCGGAACGTCGCAGATCGGACGTATTGGTTTCAAACTCCTCTCCGTAGTCCTCCGAAAAGAGCCGGATGGTATCGCCTTCGGCCCGGCCTATGGCCAGATAAATCGCTTTGTCAATGGCGGCAGGCAATACCCATCCCTGATTGTAATCGGTGTGCTCGCCGATCAGGTTGATCCGGCCGGGGGCGCGGACGACCAGTGGTGGGGTGTCATACAAGGCGTAGAAGCGCTGTTCAATTTTCCGGGAATGTTCCATACTGTATTACGTAATCGATTGCGCAAATAAACAATTTTTTTTATCAATTTCAACTACCGGTTTTTTTTGACGATTCCCGGATCATCAAAACGGGTTCCAAAACAATTTTTCGAAGCGGAGGCGGATTGCCTTCTTTTCCTTTTCCTAACTCCATGAATAGCTGCGCGGCTTCTTCGCCCATTTTGATGGTCTGCTGATCCACCGTGGACAGGGAGGGGGTGATGTAGGAACTGAACGCTTCGTTGGCAAAACCGATGAGCCCGATTTCGCGCGGGATAGCCAGCCCCTTGCTTTTGATGGATTGCATGGCACCCAGCGCGGTAAAATCCTCCACGGCTACAATCGCGTCGGGCGGAGGCGTGATGGACAAAAGCCGGTCCGCGCAGTGGCGGCCCGATTCGACCGAAACTTTTCCGTACGCGATCAGGTCGTCTTCCACCGGAAATCCCGCGTGACGGAGTGCGTCCGCGTATCCCCGCAGGCGATCGTTGAAGATCTTGATGTGTTGCTGACCGGAAATATGGGCAATCCGTTTGTAGCCCTGTTCGATCAGGTGCATGGTTGCCAGATAGGCTCCCTTATAATCATCGATCACGACCGACGGCACCTCTAGCGAGTCGTTCACCCGGTCAAACAAAACAAGCGGAATGCGTCGCTGCTTTACTTCCAGGTAATGGTGGTAGCGGGTGGTTTCCTTGGTTACCGAGGCAATGATGCCATCCACGTGGGCCTGTAGGAGAGCCTCAATCCCCTCGGCTTCGCAGGCCGGATCTTCATTCGATTGAAACAGCAACACACTGTAACCGTGCCGGCGGGCAATCCGCTCGATCCCGTGGACCACGGATCCGAAAAAACTGATTTCAGCGCTCGGGATGATTACGCCCAGGGTATGGGTCCGGCCCGAACGCAGCGAAGAAGCCAGCTTGTTCTGCCGGTAATTCAGACGGACCGCCGTTTGCCTGACCAATTCCTTGGTTGCGACGCTGATGGAGGGGTGGTCATGCAAGGCCCTGGAAACGGTGGCCGCGGTGGTATTCAATTCCTTGGCGATGTCGTGTATCGTCGTTTTTTTTCTCAAAATTTTCGTTCCCGGTAAAGATTGGTGTTATCGGTTGCGTAAATATAGAAGACATCTTTGGCTTATTCAATTTTTTTACGTAACTATGTTTTACGTAATCGATTGTCTGTCATTTAATCTTTGCTAGCTTGTCAGCCAAGGACTTGCACCTCGTTGAAGTACTCCGTGGAGAAGGAGACATGAAAAGCTGTGTGAACGCTTTTGAACAGCTTTACAGGAAATACCATGCCGTTTTGTTCCGCTCCGCGCTAAAATTTGTAAAATCCGAAGAGCTGGCGGCCGAGATCGTCCAGGAGGTTTTCGTTAAACTCTGGGAAAATAGAATGCGCCTTAACAAAGACCTTTCCCTGGCTTCTTACCTCTATACCATGACGCGCAATCACATCTTCAACATGCTCAAACGAAGCGCTCATGAAAGCCGCATCCGGGAGGAATTGCAGCTGCATGCGGAACGGGCGAGCAATTCCACAGAGGACAAGCTGTTTTTTTCAGAATACAACGCGGTATTGAAGTCCGCAATTGCCCAGCTGCCGCCACAGCGTCAGCGTATTTTCATTCTTTGCCGGCAGGAAGGTAAAAGTTACGAGGAGGTAGCCGGCTTGTTCGGGATTTCCAAAAATACGGTCCGCGATCACATGGTGAAAGCCTTGAAATCGGTGCGGAAACACTTTCAGTTGACCACAGGCATATCCATTAGCTTTCTGGGCATTTTGGTGGTGATTTTTTAATTAACCCCTATAATTATGAGAACAATCGTTTTGCGTAGGTTGGGCAGCATCAGCCTGATGCTTGTACTGGCCTGTCTATTCAGACCGTCCTTCCTGTGGGCGCAACAGGCCGTGACGGTAAGCGGAACAGTCAGCTCTTCCGATGGTCAGGGACTGCCGGGGGTAAGCATCCTGTTAAAGGGCACCCAGGCTGGAACCATGACCGAAATCGATGGAAGTTATTCACTGAACCTGCCGGCGGAAGCCCCGGGGGACACCCTGATCTTTTCATTGATTGGATATCGGACGCTTGAAATTGCCGTTTCGGGTCGCAGCCGGATTGACGTCACCCTGCAGGAAGACCTGGAACAGCTCGAAGAAGTGGTGGTGGTGGGTTACGGTACCCAGCAAAAACGGGATCTGACCAGTGCCATATCGGTCGTAAAGGCGGAGGATCTGCAACAGCGGCAGGCCACGACCGTTGCCGAAGCGCTTCAGGGACTGGCCTCTGGGGTCACGGTCAGGGCGGGCGGAAGACCGGGTGGGGAAGGCCGGATTGAGATCCGTGGCCTTAAAAATCTTCAAAGCGCCAACCCCCTGTATGTGATTGACGGCCTGGTAACGACCGCCAACCGCGACTTTAATCCCAACGACATCGAATCCATCCAAATCCTGAAAGACGCCTCAGCGGCCGCCATCTACGGTTCCCGGGCCGCAAACGGGGTAATTATCATCACCACAAAGAAGGGACGGGAAGGGCCCATGCGGGTGGAGTTCTCTGCCAAAAGCAGCCTGCAGACGATTCCCCGCTATGACCTGGCCGATACCGAAGAATTTGCCCGGCTCAATAACATGGCCTACGACAATGCGGGGAAGCCGCGTCAGAATCTGGACCTGTCCGTAAATACCGATTGGCAGGATGTGACTTTCCAAACCGGCAATATGCAGGATTATAACCTCAGCTTTTCCGGAGGGAATGAAAGCGGCAGCTATTATGTATCGGGAAATTATTTCGGAAACAAAGGAACGGTCATTGATACTAGAATGGACCGGTTGACCTTCCGGGTCAATACCGAGGCCAGGCGGGGGATTTTCAGCATCGGGGAGAACCTGGAGATCAGCAATACGCAGGTAGACGAAATGTTCGACGCTTTTCCGGGAAGCCCCCTGTTCGGGGTATTCCGCATGTTGCCTACCATCCCGGTTTACGACGACAGCAATCCGGGCGGGTACGGCTATGGCGATGAAGACAAGGCGCGTACATTCGGTACCAATCCCGTGGCTCGGGCGAACCTGGAGCACGAAGACAACGAGAATTTCCGGGTCCGGGGGAACCTGTGGTCCGAACTGCAATTGCTTCCTTCGTTGCGGTACCGGCTCAATCTGGGCTATGAAACCAGCAGCGATCACCGTACCTACCTGCGTGAGGAGGGAAGCTGGACACTGAACCAGCCGCTGGATCCTGCCCTGGCGAATGAAAACCGGGCCCGGTCCGAGAACAAACTGATTGAGAATACACTGACCTTCAGCAGAACATTCGACAGGCACGAGCTCTCGGTGGTGGCCGGACAAACCTATCAACGGGAAGACTACCAGCAGATCTGGGGCAGCAAGCGCAATTTGCTTCGCAATCCCAACGGCGGATACTACAGCGTGCTCGATCAGGGGAACGAACCCCAAACGGGAGGCTTTGAAAATACCCGCATCCTGCTTTCCTACCTCGCCCGGCTTGAATACAATTTCGATAACCGGTACCTGCTAAACGCGATTATCCGTCGCGACGGTTCCTCCAGACTCGGAAGCGATTACAAATGGGGTAATTTCCCTTCGGTTTCCGCTGCATGGCGTATCAGTCAGGAGGATTTTTTTGACGTCCCCTGGATCAGCGACCTGAAGCTGCGGGCTTCTTACGGCAGGCTGGGTAGCGGGAATATCGGTCCGTACGATTACATTCCGGTGATCAATACCTTCTCCACGATCGCCATCGGTTCCGACCAGCACACCGAGCAGGGCGCCATTCAGGTGAACCTGGCCAACCAGGACCTTCGTTGGGAAACACTCACCCAGCAGAATATCGGGGTGGATGCGACCTTCCTGAACGGCGAACTGACCCTTGCCGCCGAATATTTTAATGCCGAGACCAAGGATGTGCTGTTCCGATATCCCATCCTGCTTACTTCGGGGACCAGCGAAAGTCCCATTGTGAACGGAGTAACACTGCGGAATACGGGCTTTGAGTTTTCCCTCACCTATCAGGAAGCACAGAAACCGGTAAATTATTATGTGACAGCCAATGTGTCCACCCTGAGCAATAAGGTGGTCCGTTTGGGCTATGATTTGAACAGACACATCGATGGGAACACCATAACCGAGCTGGGGCAGCCCGTAGGGATGTGGTACGTCCTGGAAACAGACGGCCTTTTTCAAAGCGAGGCTGAAATTGCCGGCTACACAAACGCCGACGGAAAGATCATTCAACCCGATGCGCAGCCGGGCGATATCCGTTTCAAGGACCACAACGGAGACGGCCAGATCACCAACGACGACAAAGTGGTGGTGGGAAGTCCCTGGGCGGATGTGGAGATCGGGCTGAACATGGGCGTTTCCTACAAGCAGTTCGAGCTCAGCATGAATTGGTTCAGCGCGCTCGGGGCCACGGTGTACAACGGCCCCAGAAGCATCATGGACCGGTTTGATGACAATTCAAATTACCGGAGCGGAATCACCCCCTGGACGCCGGAAAACCCGAACGTGGATTTCCCGAGGGTGGTTTACGCCTCGACGCTCAATGCCCGCGGCGATACGGACCGATGGTTGGAAAATGGAAGTTTTCTCCGGTTAAAATACATTAGTCTGTCCTACGAACTCCCCCAGGATTTGGTAAGCCGAATCGGGTTCTCGCAGGCGCGTATCTCGCTGTCTGCACAGAACCTGCTCACCTTTACCAGTTACCTCGGACTGGATCCGGAATTCAATAACAGCTATATTTTCCATCGCGGGGTGGATTTTGGTTCGTTTCCCAATCTCAAGACCTATTCCCTGGGCCTTCAGTTCGGCTTTTAATTAAATCCTACAGTCATGAAAAAGCTATTCTATATACTGACCGTCCTCTTTGTGGTGGGCTCCGTATCGTCTTGCCGGGAGGACCTGCTTCAACAGGAAAACCCAAATAACTTAACCGAAGAGCAGTTCTGGAAAACGGAGGAAGACGCTTACAAGGCGGTGAACTCCATTTACAATATGTTCTATAAAACAGGATTATGGGCCCGATGGATTTACTTCCGGCTGGATCTCACCTCCGACGAAGGCTTCAGCAACAGTCCCTGGATTGAACTTGGAGACTGGACCCGCTTTCAATACATCAATTATAATTTCTGGGAAGGGAATGTCAATACCTGGAGCGACACCTACAAGGCCGTTTTCCGTTGCAATCAGGTGCTGGCCTATGTTCCCAACATTGAATTTGCCGATCAGGAGGCCAAGGAGCGGATTTTGGCCCAGGCCAAGTTCCTGCGAGGATTGCATTACTATTACGCGGGCATTCTGTGGGAAAACGTTCCGCTGGTTCTGGAGCCCTCCAAGCCTACCGACCAGCCACAGCAGAACACCCTGGAGGAAGTATGGGCCCAGGTGGAAAAAGACCTGACCGAAGCCGCCCAGGTGCTTCCGGCGGAATGGGATGGGGCCAATGTGGGCAGGCCGACCAAAGGCGCCGCCATGGCCATGCTGGGCAAATTATACATGCAGCAACACGAATGGCAGCAGGCGCTGGAAGCGTTTGATTACCACATTCACGGAGCCGGATTATACGATCTGGCTTCCAACTACGAGGATAATTTCCGTGCCGAAAACGAGAACAACATCGAATCGGTATTCGAAGTACAGTTTTCCGACGCCAACATCGGCGGCGGGGAAGGCGATGGTCCCAATCAGAACATGGGCACCCACCGACCCCAGTTTTTCGCTCCGCGCGACATTGGATGGTCCGACGGACAAGCCCGTTTCTGGGTGGTGGAGGAGTTCAAAAAGGAACACACCACCGGTGGAGAAATTGATCCCCGGTTGCGACACACCTTATTCTACCCATCGCTTGAAGAAGATTTTGGCGTATTGACATACGGCCGTACCTGGCAGTGGGGGGAAAACGAAGCCTGGTTCAGCAAGTACGCGCGCGACCACGCCCGCACGGGCGAGGATTATTTTTCGCCCGTCAATTTCCGGATGATCCGGTTTGCCGATGTATTGCTGATGTATGCCGAAGCCCTGAACGCCCTGGGCAGGACGTCCGAGGCGTATCAATACGTGGACCGTGTCCGTGCGCGGGCCGGCATGGCGCCCCTGGCGGAGGCCTATCCCGCTATCGGGAACAACGCGGACCTGTTCCTGGAACGGTTAAAAATGGAACGGGTGCTTGAATTATGCGGGGAAAGCGTCCGCTGGGCGGATCTCAAGCGCTGGGGCGACCTGGATACACAGGAAGGTGTTGACGCTGTGGCGGCCCGGGATCCCGATTTTCAGCACTTTGAGGTGGGCGTCAATATCCGCCTGCCGATTCCGCAAAGCGATGTGGATAATAATCCCAACCTGGAACAAAATCCGGGCTATTAGTCCGAACCATTAAATCCGACATTCAATGAAAACGATGCGAATCAGTCTAATTGTACTTGCGGTCAGCCTGCTATTTCAGCAATGCAATCCCGCGGGGAAAACAACCAATGAGGGCACAGAAAAAGAAACCGAGCATCCCGTCGAGCGGTGGAGCAAAGAAAAGGCCAGCCAATGGTATGAAGAGCAGGGTTGGCTGGTGGGGAGCAATTTCACGCCCAGCACAGCGATTAACCAGCTGGAAATGTGGCAGGCCGAAACCTTTGATACAGCTACCATCGACCGGGAATTGGGCTGGGCGGCAGCGATCGGCATGAATACCGCCCGGGTTTATCTGCACGATTTGCTTTGGGAGCAGGACTCCACCGGATTGCTGCAGCGGATAAATACCTTCCTGGACCTGGCCGATAAACACGATACCCGAGTACTGTTTGTGTTCTTCGATTCGGTTTGGGACCCCTTCCCTAGGCTGGGGACGCAAAGGCAGCCCCGCCCGCACCTGCACAATTCGGGATGGTTACAAAGTCCCGGTTTGGAAGCCTTGCGGGATACGGCGCAATACGCTCGGCTGGAACGGTACGTAAAAGGGGTCACCGCTCATTTTGCGGACGATGACCGCGTGCTGGGCTGGGATGTCTGGAATGAGCCGGACAATACGAACGACCGGGCTTACGGTGATGTGGAACTAAAAGACAAGGTGGCGTATGTGCTTCCCCTGCTTGAGAAAACCTTCGAATGGGTCCGGGCGGCCGGTCCCTCTCAGCCGGTTACATCGGGTATCTGGTTGGGCGACTGGTCTTCCCACGAAGCGATGACTCCCCTGCAGCAGCTTCAGATCGACCAATCGGATATCCTATCCTTCCATAACTACGACGGCCCGGAGGAGTTCGAAAAGCGCGTTCAATGGCTGCAGCGCTATGAGCGGCCTTTGCTTTGTACCGAATACATGGCACGGCCGAACGGCAGCACCTTTCAGGATATTCTGCCGCTTGGTAAAAAATACAAGATAGCCATGTACAACTGGGGCCTAGTGGATGGCAAAACCCAGACAAAGTACCCTTGGGATAGTTGGGACAAGCAGTACACCGCCGAACCGCCGGTATGGTTCCACGAAGTGTTCCGGGCCGACGGCACCCCCTACAGCCAAGAGGAGGTGGATCTAATCCGTGAATTAACCGGTTCTGTGGATTAAATCCTGGCTCGGATGACTTGCGGGAGAATTGGAATTCAATTGCTGCTGGCCGTTCTGGTGAGCGGCCTGGTATTTCCCCCGACGGGCCGGGCGCAACGTATCGGGAACCCGGTGCTGCCCCGTGTCGCCGATGCAGGGGTATTGCGGTACAACGGCGAATATTACATCGGAGGCGTCTTCACCAACGGTAGCTTCTACCGGTCGGCAGACCTGGTGAATTGGGAAGGACCTTTTCATGT
>JAJUHF010000107.1 GCA_029268045.1 Anseongella ginsenosidimutans | reverse complement strand
GTATTTGTCTACCTGCGGTTTGATGTTCACCTTGGTATCGCCGTAATTCGCATTGAGCCAGGCCATATCAATTTCATCGTCAAAATGGCCGATATTACACAGCACGGCCTTGTCCTTCATCAGCGGAAAATGCTCTTTGGTAATGATGTCGCAATTCCCCGTGGCAGTCACGACGATGTCCGCTTCGGCCACGGCATCCCGCATCTTTTTCACCTCATATCCTTCCATGGCGGCCTGAAGAGCGCAAATGGGATCAATCTCGGTTACAATGACCCGCACTCCGGCGCTGCGCAGGGACTCAGCCGAGCCCTTTCCTACATCGCCGAAACCGGCAACCACGGCGACCTTGCCGGCAAGCATTAAATCGGTGGCACGCCGGATGGCATCCACCAGCGATTCCCGGCAGCCGTATTTGTTGTCAAACTTGGATTTAGTGACCGAATCGTTCACGTTAATGGCCGGTACGGGAAGCGTGCCTTTCTTCACCCGCTCATAGAGGCGGAGCACACCGGTAGTAGTTTCTTCGGAAATCCCTTTCAGCTCCTTCACCAGTTCGGGATGCTTGTCCAGCACCAGATTGGTCAGGTCCCCGCCATCGTCCAGGATCATATTCAGGGGCTTGCGGTCTTCCCCGAAATACAGGGTCTGCTCAATGCACCAGTTGTACTCTTCCTCGGTCATGCCTTTCCACGCGTACACGGAAATCCCCCGCGCGGCCATGGCGGCGGCGGCATGATCCTGGGTGGAAAAGATATTACAGGAAGACCAGGTTACCTCCGCTCCCAGTTCGATCAATGTTTCGATCAAAACGGCAGTCTGAATGGTCATGTGCAGGCAGCCGGCGATCCGCGCGCCCTTGAGCGGCTTACGCGGTCCGTATTCCTTCCGGATCGCCATCAAGCCCGGCATTTCCGCTTCAGCCAGTTCAATTTCCTTCCGGCCCCAGTCGGCCAATGAAATATCTTTTACTTTGTATCTGGAGAATGAGGTTTCGATCATGGTTTCTTTAAATTCAAAACACAAAGGTACATAAGTTGTTTATTAATGGCAATGAATGGGGAGTTCATTGTTATATTTGCATTTCAATAATTTAAGGAGTTACAGAAAAAATGGCAACATACCCAGAGTACATGGTAGCGCCGATGCGCGAGGAACTTACAAGAGCAGGCTTTGAACAATTGAATACCCCGGAGGAAGTGGAACAAGCCATCCAGTCGAAGGGAACGGTGTTCCTGGTGGTGAACTCGGTTTGCGGCTGTGCAGCCGGTACGGCCCGGCCCGGTGCCATCCTGGGCATTGAACAAGCCAGCAAACGTCCGGATAAGACCGTTACCGTCTTCGCGGGCATGGAAAAGGACGCGGTAGACAAGGCACGCTCCTTCATGCTGCCTTATCCTCCGTCATCACCCGCCATGGCGTTGTTTAAAGACGGAAAATTGGTCCACATGATTGAGCGTCACCACATTGAAGGCAGCCCTGCGACCATGATCGCCGAAAACCTGAAAGCAGCGTTTGAAGAATATTGCTGATCAAGCACGTTAACATTTATAAAAGGAAAAGGCCACCGGAATCCCGATGGCCTTTCTTTTTTGAATCAAACGGCTTATTCCAAACCATATACGTTAATTTCCGCCAGGGCCGCGAAAAAGTTGGGGCCCTCCACCGCTTCGTATTTGAAATAGCGGGCTTTCGGATTCGACGAAATGGCATAGGACTGCCCGCCATCGATGTTCGGATCCATGTCAAACAATCCCAGATCCGTCCATTCGACGCCGTCGTCGCTCACATAAAAGCGATGCTTGGTCTGGCCTCGCCCATCTCCCTGCCTCCGGAACACTTCAAAACTTGCGATCGTTTTCTCTGCCCCCATGTCCACCACAAACCAGTGGGGATAACCCGGCGCCGCATTGGCCCAGTCGGAATGCCAGAAAGACCCCAGGTTTCCGTCAATCGTTGCGCTGGCAAGACCATTGGGCGCCCCTTCGGCAGGCTCTTCGGAAGAAAAGTCCGTCACGGCCCAGGAACTCTTATCTAGCAGGACCGCCTCAATCGGAGCTACCGAAATGACCTTTCTGAAAGAGAACCCGAATGGGTCGGAGATCGTCACGGCCAGATCCTGATCGGCCCCCACCATGCCAGAGACGGTGGCTTCCCCGCTAGGCGAGGCAGATTCCACCCGCACGGTTTTGTCTTCCCCGGATGCCGAATAGCTGAATTCCAGTATCAGACTCATCTCGTCGGGGTTTTCCCAGCTGGCGGTCACCCCACCCAGGATACCGGTAAATTGCAGGCTTTCCAGAATAGGAGGGATCGGCGGCAGATTAAGGGTTTCCCAGTCGGATTCAAACTGATCGACCGAGGTTTCTTGGCTATCTGCCGTGGCCGGCTGGGGCACGTAATAGGTCCGGTACTGGATTCCGGTTTCCGGCGTGTAGCCGGCAAGGGTAACGGTTTCCTCGTTCGCCGGAATTTCAGCCACCTGCTCTTCCCCGCCTGCGCCGATGAATTTTATTTCGGTCGCCCGCTGGTTTGCGCCGCTTGTTTCGAAGGTAAGGTGCGCGTCATGGCTGTCAAAATGGAATCCGTTCACGGCACGCGGCACCAGGTTGGATCGGTAAATCTCCCCGTAGGCCGTTCCGAACAGAACCACCGGTATGGATTGATTTCCGTCGTGATCCCGGCTGAAGACCTGAAATTCATAGTTGCCTTCTTCCAGATCCTCGACCATCAGTTCGAGGGTATCCCGATCCTTGCTTGATTTGCTGTAGGGGAAGGCTTGCATGCCCTGCCCGTCGTTCCAGCTGACCACGATCTCGTCAATATTATAGCCTTCTTCCAGAATTCCCCAGATCAAAATCCGCTCGTTTCCGGGCAAGGCCACCAGGGAATCGACCTTTTTGGTGTAAATGATCTCCCCCTTGTCCAGGTATGCTTCGTGAAGATCGTTCATGTCCTTGCAGGAGACAATACCGCATACCGCCAGGACCAATGCTATTAGTTTAGTTGCTTTTTTCATCACCTCGTTTCTTAGTTAGCGATATTACCCCAGAACGTAATCTCGTTGACGTTGACAAAACCGGACCCGTCCCAGGTTTCGTGCACAGCCAGGCGGAAATACCTGATCTCGGGGGCGTCTTCGAAGGCGAATTCATCGCCGGCCTGGAAGCGATCCAGGTCTTCGTCGGTGAGTTGGCCCAGCGGAAGGCCCGAGGGCTTTATCGATTCGCAGTCCATCAGCTTGATCCAGTTATCGAGGTTGCCGTCATCGGGAGGAAGCTCGGCTGCCCCGTACACGGTATATCGCCTCGGATTTCCGTGCGAAAATGCCCATCCCTGATTTTGCCGTTGATGCACAATGAAGCGGCTCAATTTTACATTTACGCCCAGGTCCACGGTCCAGATCTGGGGAAAGGGGTCGTCCCCCTGGGTGTGGGCGATGCCGTCCACGTCGTGCAGGCTTTCGTCATACCAGCCCTCGTAATACCCTTCCCAGGCGTCCCAGTTGGTATCGTCAGACAGAACGACCTTGCGGAATTTCCCCTTGTCTAGCTGCTCTTCAAACAAAGGGGTGAGCAGCCGGTCGGGCGTGGCCGGATAAATCGTGTCGGTGAAGTTGTCGTACCGGTCCCGGATTACCGCGGCGAACCGGGTGGGCTCCGATGCATAGCCCCGCAGTGAAAAACTGGTCGTCCGCTGGGAAGTATAGACGGTCCGGACCGACTCGAGCACTCCATTCTCGTTTTCAGCGTACAGCAGGATGGCAATGGGTGTCTGTAGCTCGTTCACCCAGGTAAAACGCGCGCCGCTGAAATCCTCGGTGATTTCCATCGTTTCCTTGATGATATCCAGCGGCGGCACCAACGGCGTCCCCTTGAAGGATACCGGATCGGACAGGTTTTCCGAGCGGTCCACCGCGTACAGGGTGACGGTCTTTTCCGATACGTCACCGAAGCCTTCAATGCGGATCCAGTTGCCATATGCCGATGACTTGGCCGTTGCAGTACGGCCCTTCGAATCGACGTATTCGGCCTTCACATAAAGGATATCCTTATCGGCCGGCAGATCATAGTAAATATCAAAGCCGCCGTTTATCGGCTCAAACCGGACGTTTTGCACCGGACCCGGGCGGGTGTTGTCGCGCAGAACCGGATCATGCCCCAGCTTTTCTTTGCAGGAAGCAAGTAGCAGCAACAGAATGTATAATGGTAAGTGAAACGTTTTCATAATATTTCGATTTTTAGATCACCATCCCGGGTTTTGAACAAGACTCGGGTTATTCACAAGTTCGTCTTCCGGTATGGGCCACAGGTAATCCCGTTCGGAAAAGGACATGGTAAAAAGGGTCCGAACCGAATAATAGTCCTCTGCGGCGGTTTCCAGCACATTCCACCCCCGGATGGGTTTGTTGAAATACGCGATCCCCTGTTTCCATCGGCGGATGTCCCAGAACCGCTTTCCTTCAAAGGCCATTTCAATCAGCCGTTCCCGCTGAATAATCTCACGCATCCCTTCCCGGGTGGCCGGCTTGTCGGGATTCCGGGAATGGGCGGCCCAGCTTTCCACCACCCCTTTCAATCCGGCCCGCTCGCGGACCAGGTCAACGTACTCGTACACTTCCGCGTCCGGGGTTTCCCTGGTTTCGTTCAGCGCCTCGGCATAATAGAGATAAAGATCAGCCAGACGCAGAATGGGAAAAGCGTACCGGTAGGGAATAAACTGATTTCCTCCGCGGACCTCCGATTTCAGGTTCACCAGTTTTTTCGGCCAGTACCCGGTAACGGAATATTGGGTGATCTCGAAAATGGAAGCGAATTCGCCTCTTCTGGAGTGAATGTACCAGGGATCGGTATCCAGCTCTTTCCCATTGCCGAACCAAACACCTCGGTCGAAAGCCAGATCGGCATAAAACCGGGTTTCCCGGTTGAAATTAAGCACCGCCGTCTGCTGACCGGGTTCTACGTGGAAACGGTCCGACTGTTCGGCCGTCTTGAGAAAAAACCGGTTTTCGTAAGGATAATCGCGGTCCTCCTCAATGGGCACCCCGTTTTCCGAATAATACATTTCAGCGATATGGATCGGCGGCGCGTGGTTGGAGGAAACCGGATTGGTAATGTAATTGTAAAGCCGGGGCATGGATTGGGACTGGGTGTTGTCCGAATTGGCCGTATGTCCCCAGATGAGCTCCTGATTCCAGCGTTCGGTAACCCGGCTCCTCAGAGCGGCTTTCAGCAAGGTGGTGTCGTTTTGCTGAAAGGGACTGGTGTAGTCAGACTTCCGGTACAAGCTGATCCCCGCCGCGTGGCAGATCTCGATGGCTTCCTTACAGGCCTCGGCGGCCATTTCCCATTTTCCCGGATCGTATGCAGTAGGGAAAAGGGGCTCCCCGGCCGCATTGACCAAGCCCTGATAGACGGGATTCCCGTTGAAAAGCGGACTGGCGTATTCGATCAGAACACGGGCCTTGACGGCCGCGGCAATGGGTTTGGTAACCCTTCCCATGTCCCTGTTGGCAAATTGCAAAGTCTCCGGAAGTGTTTCCATCGCCTCATCCAGCAGGCGCACGACGTAGGCAAACCCCTCGTCAAGCGTATTCCGCTCCTGGCGGATTTCGTCGAAATCCGCGGTTACGGGAACCGATTCGTCCATCACGACGATGGGGCCATACATCCGCAGCAAGTAAAAATGGTAGTACGCCTTCAGAAACTTGGCCTCGGCAGCCCATAAGGTTTTCAGGTTCTGGCTGAGTCCCAGTACACCGTCCACGTTTTCAAGAAAAATATTGCAGGCCCGGATCCCCTGATACAGGTTCTGGGCCCCGTTGAAACCCCGCCAGTAATCAAACCGCGGAGAAGTCACGCTTTGAAATCCCTGGGCTACAACGGGTCCGTTATCGTTCCGCAGCTGATCGGGATACCAGATCTCATCGCCCGCGTTCAAGGCGGGATTCTGATTGATTCCTCCCTCGTTCGGCAGGTAGGAATAACAGGTAAGCAGGTAACGCTCGGTGTTGAATTCGTTGCTGAACGCATGGTCCAGTGTTGCCACGTTGTCGGGGACAATGTCCAGGTATTTCTGGCAGGATCCCATGAGCACCAGGGCCAGGACCGCGCCGATATAGTTGAATATCTTCATGATTCAAGTGTTAATTTCAGTGATCTTACAAAGCAATCTGTATCCCGGCGCTGAATACCCGTTGGGTAGGATAGCCCAGACCGTTTCCACCCATTTCGGGATCCCACAGCTTAAAACTACTGAAAGTCAATAGATTGGTTCCGGCAACATACACTCTGAAGGTTTGAATTTTAAACCGGTCCAGCAGGTTTGCAGGCAGCGAATATCCTATTTCGGCCGACTTCAACCGGAGGAAAGAACCGTCCTGCATAAACCAGGTACTGTGCTGGAGGTTATTCGATACCGCCTGTTCCGACAGACGGGGCCATAAGGCATATACGTCCCGGTTTGTTTCCGACCAGTGGCTGTCGGCCCATGCTTTCAGCAGCTGGTTTTCCAATGTGTAGCTAACGATATTAGCGTCATCGTCGTTGTAGGTGTAGCGGACAAAGGGCGAGGTGGCATAAGCGTCAATCCAGAACGACTCGTTCAGAAGGCCCTGGAAGAAAAATGAGAAATCGACGTTTTTGTATCCCATCGAGAGACCGAATCCATATATTATCTCCGGGTCCACCGGGTTGCCGATGGGAACCCGGTCCAGTCCGGTGATCCGCCCGTCGCCGTTGATGTCCCTGTACTTGATATCCCCTCCGCGGTATTCTCCAAAGGTTTGCAGCGGGCTGTTTGCAACTTCCTTGTCATCTACGAAAAGACGCTCGGCAATAAAACCCCAGGACTGGTTAATGGGATGCCCTACCCGCGAGAGCCACGGGGTGGCAGAATAATCGGGTTCTTCGATGGAAATCACCTTGTTGGTGGCATAGGTGAAGTTCGCCATGCCCTGGATCCACATCCCGTTTGCGAAATTATCGTTGTAGATCAGCCGGCCGTCAATTCCCCGTCCCTTGGTTTCCCCGATGTTGGCGAACACGTCGGCTTCCAGGCCCAGCGTGGAGGAGGTGATCCGGCGGGCAAAGATATTCCTTCGGTGTTCGGTAAAATAATCGGCTTCCAGGGTGAGTTTATCGAACAGGCCCAATTCCAGACCCAGGTTCATTTTGTCGGCAATTTCCCAGGCAATCTGGTTATTCTGGTATCGGTCTACCGAAATGCCGGGACGGAAATTGTTGAAATCCGTACCGGTCGTGTAGCCCCTCGTATCGTTATTCAGATTGACTAGCGACAGGTAAAAGAAGCGGTCGAATTCGTTGGCGATCCGGTCGTTCCCGTTCTGGCCGTAGGTGGCTTTGAATTTCAGCAGGCTTACCACCGGTTTCAGATTTTCGAAAAAGGCTTCGTTGGAAACGATCCACCCCACCCCGGCCGAGGGGAAGAATCCCCACCGGTAGTCTTTATGGAACCGTTCCGAGGCGTTGTAGCCGAAATTGAATTCCGCGAAATAGCGTTCCAGGTAACCCAGCGTAAACCGTCCGGCCAGGCCGATGTTCCGGAAGGGAAGGGAGGCGATCAGGTTACCCGGATTGGCAAACCGCCTGTTATTCATGGTGTACACCAGCATCCCCGACACGTCGTATTTTTCCGCGAAGAGTCGCTTGTAAGTGAGGGATGCCTCCATGTAGGTGGCTGATTCCACGAATTTATCGGTTTCCTGATAATTCAGGTTTTCCGTACCGGATTCTTCGTTCAGGATGGTCAGCCGGGTCTGTCCGGTCACCTGATTCCTGCCGGCCTGATAGTAAAACGGATTGTAGAAGCGCCGCATGCTATTGCCCGATTCCCGGTTGGCGTGTACTTTCAGCACACCCGACAGGCCTTTGGTTAACGATTCCAGGTTCTGGGTTATCTCCACCTGGGCGATGTATTTTGAGATCCCGGTCTCCCGGTATCCTCTTGCCATTTCCGCAAAAGGATTCATAAATAACCCATCCACATGGTTTCCGAAAAGAATGTGGTTCGTATACTGGTGCTCTTCATCCTTCTCGTAATATCCCTTGAAGCGGACCGGATTGCTTCGCATGATGTTCTGGTACATCTTGGCTCCTCCGTACAGGGGGCCGTTGTAATCGTCGAAGTTCCCATTGAAACTCATCTTCAGGCCGGTGGTGCTGGTCAGGGAAATATTCACGTTCGACCGCAATTGGAATTGCTTGTAATCGATGTTGTTGTTGAAGTTGTTCAGTTTGGGAACCTTCAGAATGCCGTTGTCCTGGCTTCCCGCAATGGATACGTAATAACGCGCCACCTTGCCGCCCCCGTTTACGCTGAAATTCACACGGTTATTAATGGTGTAATCCTTCAGCAATTCGCTGTGCCAGTCGGTAGTCGGATACAGAAAGGGATTGCTTCCCGCAATGGTCTGATCCACTTTTTCAGGCGAATAAGGGAGCAGCCCCAGGGGATCGCGTGTCCGGACCGCTTCGTTATGCATTAACATATAGGTCACCGGATCGGCCACTTCCAGCTTCCGGGTGGGAGTGGACAGGTAGCTTTCCACCCGGATGTCGTAATTGGGCGGACCTTCGGTTCCCTCCTTAGTAGTCACGTAAATGACCCCGTTGGCACCGCGGGCGCCATACAGGGCGGCGGCCGACGCGTCCTTTAGGATGGAGAACGAAGCGATGTCGTCCGGCTGGAGCCTGGCCAGATCCCGGACGGTAAGTTCCACTCCGTCAATCAGGATAAGCGGCACGTTGTAGCTCAGGCTGGTGACCCCCCGGACAAAGAAGGCGGCATCGTCCGTTCCGATTCCCGGTTCGCCCGACCGCTGAAAGCCGATCACCCCGGCAACCCGTCCCGCCAGCGCGGTAGTCAGGTTACTGGAAGGCACCTTCAAATCCTGTGGATTCACCGTCGTAATCGAGGACACGACGCTGGCCTTTTTCTGGGTACCGAAAGCCACGACCACTACTTCATCCAGATGCCCAACGTCTTCGGTCAAAACCACCCGGATGATGCTCCGGCCCTGTACTTCGACCTGCTGTGTCTGCATTCCAAGAAAAGAGAATTCGAGTACGCTGTTCGCATTGGGCACTTCGATGGTGTACTTCCCTTCCAGGTCGGTACTCACCGCCAGGTTGGTGCCTACCACCTGGACGTTGACACCG
>JAJUHF010000106.1 GCA_029268045.1 Anseongella ginsenosidimutans | reverse complement strand
TTCTGGGTTGCCGTGGTGGCGTGTACCGTGGTCATCAGTCCTTCCACGATGCCGAAATTGTCATGCAGCACTTTGGCCAGCGGGGCAAGGCAGTTGGTGGTACAGGAAGCATTGGATACGAATTGCATGTCCGGCGTATAGCTCTTGTGATTAACACCCATAACGAACATGGGGGTATCGTCTTTGGACGGCGCAGACATGATCACTTTCTTGGCGCCGGCCTTCAGGTGCCCTTCCGCGGTGTCCTTGGTAAGGAAAAGTCCGGTGGACTCGACGATGTAATCGGCGCCGATCTCTCCCCATTTCAGGTCGGCCGGATTTTTTTCGGCGCTAACGCGGATTTTTTTCCCGTTCACCACCAGGTGGCCGTCCTCTACCCGGACTTCCCCCTTGAATTTGCCATGAACTGAATCGTAGGTGAGCATGTAGGCGATGTAGTCTACATCCAGGAGATCATTGATACCCACGATCTCTACATCGGGTCTTTCTATGGCTGCGCGGAAGACCAGTCTTCCGATCCTTCCGAATCCATTAATACCTAATTTCATCATTTGTATGTTTTATTGTGTTAAATTGACAAAACAGTCGCTATTTCCGCAAGTTCCTCATCAAACGGGCTGTGCCTGCTGATAGCCAGTGACAGTTCCGTAAACTGGATCTTGTTTCTGACCATGCCGATCATCTTACCCCGCACATTATTCATCAGCGCTTTCACTGCGGCATATCCCATGCGGCTGGCCAGCACCCGGTCAAAACAGGTAGGGCTTCCGCCACGCTGCAGATGTCCCAGTACGGTCACCTTGGTATCGTAATGATCAAATCTTCGCTTTACTTCTTCGGCGATCTTCAGAGCGCCTCCGCTTTTCTCGCCTTCGGCAACCACCACGATGCTCGAGGATTTTTGGTTCTCCGCGCCGTGGGCAAGCTTTTCAATCAATGTATCGATTGCCGTTTCCTTTTCGGGAATCAAAATCGCCTCCGACCCGCCGGCTACCCCGGCCCACAGCGCGATTACCCCGGCGTCCCGGCCCATCACTTCTACAAAGAACAGGCGGTTGTGTGAGGCGGCCGTGTCCCGGATCTGATCAATGGCCTGGATCACCGAATTGTTCGCCGTGTCAAAGCCTATGGTGAAGTCGGTTCCGAACAGGTCGTTGTCGATGGTGCCCGGAATTCCCATCACCGGGATGTCGAATTCACGGGAAAACACTTCGGCACCGCTGAAGGTCCCGTCACCGCCGATGACAATCAGCGCGTCGATTCCCTGACGCTGCAGGTTGTCGAATGCTTTTTGTCGGCCTTCAGGAGTTCTGAACTCCTGGCACCTTGCGGTTTTCAGGATGGTACCCCCGCGCTGGATAATATTACTCACCGCATGGGAGGGGAGGGGGATGATCTCATTATCGATGAGTCCCTGATATCCCTTCATGATGCCGACTATTTCGATACCATGAAAGATCCCTGTGCGGACGACGGCCCGGATACAGGCGTTCATTCCCGGCGCATCGCCTCCGGATGTCAGAACACCTATTTTCTTTATATTTTTTCCCATTGATATTCTTACTGTTATAACCCGTCACCCGCCCTCTTGTTCAAAAAGATTTCCGCCAGCGTGTAAAATTATTTATTTTAACGATAATTTAAAACAGCTTATTGTAAAATTTACAATAAGGGGTCTTCTATTTTAACAAAAATTCAAAAATATTTGCGAAATCATGCAAGATCTCTATTCAGATTTTCACTCCATATTTTCCGTTGACTGCGTGATTTTCGGATTTGATAAAGGCGAACTTAAAATCCTCCTGATCGAACGGGGCGAGGAGCCCTACATGGACTACCTGGCGCTCCCGGGCAATATCGTGGGGGAGGATGAAGACCTGGACGCCGCCGCCGGAAGGGTCCTCAATGAGCTCACCGGATTGAATAATATCTACATGGAACAGCTTCACACCTTCGGGGAGGTGGGCCGGCATCCGCAGGGACGCATCATTACGGTGGCCTATTTCTCCCTCATCAAGGTCAAACGGCACGAGCTGTATCCCAAAATCCCTTTTGCAAAGAAGGCGGAATGGCGGACTTTTCACGATCTCCCCAAACTTGCCTTCGACCATTCGATCATACTCGAGAAGGCGTACCGTAAACTTCAGCGGAAGCTGCGGTACGAGCCGATCGGCTTTGAACTGCTCCCCGATAAATTCACACTGACCCAGCTGCAACAGCTTTACGAAGTCATCCTTGAAAAAGAAATTGACAAGCGTAATTTCCGGAAAAAGATCCTAAGCTATGGCCTGTTGACCGAGTCCGGCGAAAAACAGAAAAACGTGTCCCACCGGGCCGCCCGCCTTTACCGTTTTAACAAACGCCGCTACAACAGCCTCCGGAAAATAGGGTTCAACTTCGAAATTTAATCTGAAAAGGCTGCCTTAACTTGTATGTCAACTTGTATGTCCCGCCATTTTTAAGTGGTATTCCACCAGGTCGTCTATCGGCGAGCGGATGATCTTGCCTACCGACATGCCGTATTCGGTAGACACTTCACGCAAAATATCCCGGAAATTATAACCTACCGAACCAATGCAGTTGAAGCTGTATTGCTGATAATCGGGGTAGCGCGAAACCAGATTCTGGAAAAACAAAGTAAACGATTCCTTCACCACGTCGCGGGCATACTCGACGAAATTGTTATTGTCGTAAATGAACTTGCTGAAACTTGCCAGGAAGCGGTTGGGAAGCGGTTTGTTAAGCAGGTTGTCCAAAATGTCCTCGCTGTTGAGTTGGTAGGTATTGTAGAATATTTCGGAAAGATCGGGAGGCATGAAGCCGCGCATGTAGTCCCGCAACAGGCGTTTCCCAATGGAGGAGCCACTGCCTTCATCTCCCAGGAAATACCCCAGGGAATCGATATGTACCGTGATCTTTTCCCCATCGTAAATGCAGGTATTCGTTCCCGTTCCCAGAATCGCCGCAAAGCCGGGTTCGGTACCCAATAACGCCCTGGCGGCTGCCAGCAGGTCATGTCCTACGTGGAGATCGGCCTTGGTAAACACAGCCCGAAGGGCTTTTTCCACGACGGATGCTTTTTCCTCGTTGTGAATCCCTGCGCCGTAATAATCCACCTCGGTGATTTTATCCAATGCGAGGTTGGACGGAAGGGAGTTTCGAAGGGACTTAATAATACTGTCGGTATCTATAAAGTAAGGATTGTATCCTTCGGTATTGAAGTTGATCCGCTTTTGATTATCGTCAATCAGGCACCAATTCGTTTTCGTTGACCCTCCGTCTGCAATAATAATCATATCCTATTTTTTTGTTTTGCCGGCAATCGGGGTCCGGCGGTTTTGGCGGGTAATATTAAAAAATAAAGACGATATTCTGGTTGGAATGTTAACAAAATTCGTGGAAAAACTTTGTGAAGGCGGATGGAGCAGGATAATACAGGATGGCGTTTTGTCACCCGGCGGTTATATTTAACCTTTTGCAGGATATGAAATTTGAAAAATTCAAGTCAAACCTGGATTCGATCGCCGAGTACGAATCCGCTCCGGTTCCCCCTTCGAGGTTAAAAGGATGGAAAAGTTTTCTCGGCATGTACGCCGGAGAACATACGGCGGGGACGGAATTTGTCATCGGGCCGCTGTTTGTGGTGCACGGGGTCACGGCGTTCGACCTGGTAACCGGTTTACTCCTGGGCAATCTGATGGCCGTGCTGAGCTGGGCCTTCCTATGCGCACCCATCGCCACCGGGACCCGCCTGACCTTGTATAAAAAACTGGAAAAGATCTGCGGCCGGAACCTGGCCCGGATCTATAACCTGGTGAACGGTGTCATGTTCTGTTTTCTGGCCGGGTCCATGATTGCCGTTTCGGCCACCGCCGTGGGGATTCCCTTTGGCATTGAAATGCCCGGTCTGGGCGACTGGATGCCCACAAGCATCGGCTGGATACTGGCTGTTTTCGGCGTGGGGCTGGTGATCACCGTGGTGGCCGTGCTGGGATACGATCAAATCGCGCGCTTTTCCAACATTGCGGCGCCCTGGATGATCCTGGTATTTTTGGGAGCCGGTCTGGCCGTTTTACCCGAATTGGGAGTAAAGTCATTCGGGGATTTCTGGCAGGTGGCCAATGAGAAAATATGGGTGGGCGCCACGGCCGGCGATGTGAGCAAGTTCACTTTCTGGCATGTGATGTTCTTTGCCTGGTTTGCGAACATGGCCATGCACATCGGCATGTCCGATATGAGTATTTTGCGGTACGCCAAAAAATGGCAGCATGGTTTCGCCTCCGCCGCCGGGGTGTATCTGGGCCATTTCTTTGCCTGGATGGCCGCGGGAATTCTCTATGCCGTGGTATTGATCCAGATCGTCCCGCAGGGAATGACCCTGGCCGGATACCTGCCCACCATCGGAAGCGATCAGATGCCTTCGGTCGCGCCGGGCCCCCTGGCAACCTATGCGATCGGGATCAGCGGCGCCATATGCGTGATCGTGGCAGGATGGACTACCGCCAATCCAACCATCTACCGGGCAGGTCTGGCAATTCAGGCGATGATGCCTCGCGTAAAGCGCTGGAAAGTCACGCTGGCAGTGGGTTTGTTTACCACCGTTGCCGCCTGTTTCCCGGCGCTGGTAATGAAACTGCTTGATTTCGTTGCCCTGTACGGCCTCATCTTGATGCCCATGGGAGCGGTCATCTTTATGGATTACCATTTGTTCGGAAAGCTGGGTCTTGCGGCCGACTATGCGGAGAAACAACAAAGCAACTTTAATCCGGCCGCCGCCCTGACTTGGTTTATCACCCTGGTTGCAGCGGTTCTGCTGAATATATTCATGGGGGTAGAAATATTTTTCCTGGGCCTTCCCGGATGGTTTCTGGCCGCTATGCTGTATGTCGCCTTCAGTAAGGCGCTGCAGAAACGGGAAACCATGCAGACCGGATCAGCCACTGTTTAACTTAAGCCTTCCAAAATGAGAACATTCCTTAAGATTCTTTCCTTTCTCGGCCTGACACTGACGATCCTGCCTTCGATCCTGGTATTTGCCGGGCGCATGGAACTGCAGAATCAGCATCACTGGACTCTGGCGGGGACCGTCCTCTGGTTTGCAACGGCGCCCTTCTGGCTGGACGGAAAAAAGAAGTTGGAAAACTGATCGGCGCAGGTTAGTTTCGCCCGATTTTTGTAAATTGGTCTGAAATGGAAAACGAATACCGCATACCCCCCAGAACGCAGATTGGGCACATTCACCTGAAAGTTGCCGATTTGGCCCGGTCGCTAGCCTTTTATTGCGATTTATTAGGTTTTGAGATCACCACCTGGTATGGGACCGACGCGGTGTTCCTATCCGCCGGAGGTTATCACCACCACATCGGGTTAAATACCTGGTACAGTAAGGGCGGCCCGCCGGCGCCCGTGCATTCGGCGGGATTGTTTCACACGGCCATCGTTTATCCCGAACGGCGGGATCTGGCGGTCATTTTCAACCGGCTCCGGGAAGCGGATTATCCCCTTACCGGGGCTTCGGACCACGGGATCTCGGAAGCGCTGTATCTGAATGATCCCGATCAGAACGGGGTGGAACTCTATTGGGACCGGCCGCGGGAAGAGTGGCCCAGGCAGGCCGATGGCTCCGTGGAAATGTACACACGCGCGCTTGATCTGCAGGGTTTACTGAACGAACTCAGCTGAACTGAACAGTTTTCTATAGGCCTGCGGAGGCATCCCGGCATACCGGGTGAATTGCCGGTAGAAAAACGGCAAGCTATCGTAACCGCAGGAGAAGCCAATGCGGGCGACCTGCATGTCGGTCTCCATCAATAACTTACGCGCCATGGTGATCCGGTATTCGTTCAAAAAAGCGAAGAATGGCTTTCGCATGGTTTTACTGAAAAACCGGGAAAAGGCTTCGTCATTCATATGGACCAGCCCGGCTACTTCCCGCAGCGTAATCTTCTCCCGGTAGTTTTCCCTGACAAAATTATATACCGTATTGATGCGCTGGTTGTCTTCCAGGTTAAGGGGATAGGCCGTACCGTGCTCGCAAAGCAATCGGATTTCACTGTTGCGGGCGAGGAAATCCAGAATCTCCAATAATTGCAGCAGTTTTTGAAAGGGGCGCTCCTGCAACAGGCGAAACATCATTTCCCGCGCCCGGCGTGCCGTTTTCCGGTTAAACCGGATCCCATGTCCCGCCTGGGCCAATAAACGTCTGATGGGATTGAATTCAGGCTTTTCCATCCAACCCTCGCCCAGGAACTGGGCCTGCCATTGAATGACGATCGCTTGTGCCCGGACGGTACTTTCCGTGTTTTTCCAGCAATGCGGCAGATTGGCGCCAATCAGGACCAGGTCATCTTCCCCGAAGTTCTCCACACTGTTTCCTACGTACCGGATACCCTCACTGGCCAAAATCAGTGTGAGTTCAAATTCAGGATGATAATGCCAAGGGGCATCAAATTCGTTCACCTCGTGCAGAAACACCCGGAATGAATTTTCCGGAAGCGGCTGTACCTGTTCAAAATGGGCTTTCATTCATCTTTGTTATGCTATTACCTTATTCTGTGGCCAGAGAGCGCTATGAAAATGCAATATACTACAAAATAGGGTATTGTTTTATCAATATCGGCGAAGATTCCTCCGGCCTTTTAGACGAATTTTACCTTCAACAAGAAATATTGATATGAAAACACAGGTAAAGGACTTATCCGCATACCACGAACAGGTATCGGATCTTTTCAGGCAACCCGCTTCCAAGGGTGATTGGGACCAGTACCGCCTTAGCGAAGAGCAGGTTGAATTCTTTCACAGGCACGGGTACCTGGCGAACATCAAGCTGCTTGAGGATTGGCAGATCGAACGCCTCAACCAGGAATTGGCGGAGATCACCGATCCGAAGCATCCGGGAAACGAGCTGTTTTACGAGTTCCATTCAAATGAATCGTCCGATCCCAATTCCGTGCTTTTTCATGCGCTGGGAGCCTGGCGGGTTACCGGAGGTTTCCATGACGTACTCTGGAACCCGGCCTTTGTGGTGGCGGCCAGCCAACTGCTGGGCGATCAGGCGGTCCGTTTCTGGCATGATCAATTATTCTGCAAACCGGCGCTGCACGGCGGGGTGGTGGCCTGGCATCAGGATTATTCGTATTGGACCCGCACGGCTCCCATGCAGCATCTGACCTGCTGGGTTGGGCTGGACGACGCCAGCACGGAAAACGGTTGTCTGTATTATGTGCCCGGAAGCCATCGCTGGGGATTGCTCGACAAACCGGAACTGGCCGGCGACATGGAGGGTGTGATGGATTACCTGACCGAAGCGCAGAAAGCGGAATTCAAACCGGTGCCGATTGAAATGAAAAAGGGCTATGGGACCTTTCATCACCCCTTGCTGGTTCACGGCTCCTACGAAAACAAATCGCCCCGCTCGCGACGGGCGTTTGTGCTGAATGTATTTGCCGACGGAACCGAGTCGCGTTCGAACGACGAATTACTGTCCGGCGTGCCTCCGGTGCCATCGGGCAAAAAAATGGAAGGTCAGTTCTTTCCGCTATTGTACCGCCCCTGAGGCTGTACCGCTGCTGAGGTTGTACCGCCCCGGAAGCGGGCTTATTCCTTCTGCTCTGCCAGGTAGGTGATCAGGGAAGCAAATTCTTCATAAGACAGGGAATTAGCCAATCCCTCCGGCATCATGGAGGTTTCCAGCTCCTTGCGCTCCTCGATATCATCGGTACGTACCTGATGAGCCGTGCCGGTAATGTCGCGGAGGGTGAGTTGCCCGGCTGACTCGCCGGTGATAAAGCCGATGTAATTTTTGCCGTCCTTTGTCTTGATCTGCGTGGTGGAAAAGCCCTGCGAAATGGAGGCATTCGGCTTCAGAATGGATTCGGCAATTTGTTTCCGGTTCATGATGGAGCCGATCTGGCCCATGAAGGGGCCTTTCATGGCATCCCCCTTATCGACGCTGTGGCAGGCGATGCATCCTTGCTGTACAAATAATTTGGCGCCCAGGTCCGGATCCCCTTTGATCTCCGCCATGGCCAGCATGATGTCCTCGATAGAGGATTCACCGATCTGGCCTTTTTTGTTTCTGATTTTCTCCAGATCCACTCCGGGCTCTTCCAGCGCTACCTGGCCGGCTTCTACCCCGCCGAATTCCGCAATTCCGAGCCGGAATTTTTCATTTAGCCGGGTGAAACGTGCTTTTTCACCGGCCGGGGCGGAGGCCCACTGGGCTTTCAGGAATGCGCCGATTTTTTCGGAGGATTCCCAGGTAACCGGCCGGTAGTAAGGGCCGTGGGTGTCCGGGCGGGTACTCCACCACCAAGATCCGTCGTAAGGCGCTTCTTTCTGGTAGAGGCGTGCCAGGGTTGTCGTGATCTCTTCTCTCAAGGCCTCGTTGGCAGGATTTTCATAGGCGGCTAGCAGGCCGTCCACTGCCCGCGGGTCGTGCATATACCGAAGCGCCCACAATGCCAGTGTGGATTGTTCCGTACCCAGTGCTTCAATGCATGCATCCACGGCATTCAATCGCACCAGCGCCTGCACGGCCACGTGCGCCGGAATGATTTCCGGATTGGGGACGGCATGCGGTCCCTCTTCACCCGCGGGTGGGGCCTGGAACGAAGCGGGAACGGGCACGCGGAGCAGGGCTTGGGCGGCTTCGGGGCGTCCCAGGCGTCCCAGTCCGATAATTGCCGCGATCTTTACACGCGCCGAGGGGTCCTGCAAACCGTTTAGGAAGGGTTCCATCGGAACCTCATCCCGAAATGGTTTCCTGTCGGCGAGGGCACGCAATGCGAATTCGCGGACTTCGGACTGCAAGCTAAGCGCTGCCAGGTTTTCAATCGCCTCTTCCTTGGCTGCCTGCGCATAGGTAAAAATGCCGGCTACCCGTACCTCCAGCGGCAGGCCGGGGTCGGCCGCGATTTCCCAGGCGGCTTCGGCCGCCTTTGCCGGGGAACGGGTCAATAGTTCCTGCTGCGCGTAAAAGCGCCTGACGCTACTTTCGGATTTCAGGTAGGATTGCAGATCCGGAATGGATGCTTTCCGCAGATCGGGGAAAGGCTGGTATTCCCAGTCCGCGGGTACGGCCCGTACCACGAAACCTTTGGTGGAATCGCCGGAATACCCGGCGCCGTCCCAGGCGGAAAGGTACATCCGGCCGGAACCATCCACGTCCAGATCGGTAATCTGGGGTAATCTGATAAATTCCTCTTCGG
>JAJUHF010000105.1 GCA_029268045.1 Anseongella ginsenosidimutans | reverse complement strand
GCCGTATCCGGAGCACAGCCCCCGGCTGCATTTTTGCAAACCCTGGAAAAAGCGTATGAAGAATGGAAAAAAGAACATCCCGGCACTCCGTTTGAGGTAATCAGCGGGCCCTCCTGTACGCCCGATGGCGATTGCAGCTAATTGAACTAGTTACGAAATGGCGACAAGACGATCATTTGGAAATTCATCATTGCAGGTTTCACCGCTTGCCTTTGGCGGAAACGTATTTGGATGGACCTTGAACGAAAGCGAATCCTTCCGGATCCTCGACGCCTTCCTGGACGCGGGATTCAATTTTATCGACACGGCCGATACCTATTCGAAATGGGCAGAGGGCAACCAGGGTGGGGAGTCCGAAACCATCCTTGGGAACTGGTTCCGTCAGCGGGGCCGCCGCGACGACGTGATCCTTGCCACCAAGCTGGGAGGAGATATGGGAGCGGGAAGAAAGGGACTTAAGGCCGGCTACGTGAAAGAAGCGGTGGAAGCTTCGCTGAAGCGGCTGAAGACCGATTACATCGATTTGTACCAGACACATTACGACGATCCGGAGACCCCCGTGGAGGAAACCATGGAGGCATTGAACCGGCTCATCGATGAAGGAAAGGTACGGTACATCGGCGCGTCGAACTACACCGCGGAACGGATTGCCCAGTCGAACGAATTCGCGAGACAGCATGGCATGCAGGGTTATATCAGCCTGCAGCCACTCTACAACCTCCATGACCGGCAGCAGTTCGAGGAATCCTACCTTCCGCTTGTGGAGCAGGAAAAGCTGGCGGTCATATCCTATTATGCCCTGGCGAGCGGCTTTTTAAGCGGGAAATACCGGAGCAAGGAAGACCTCGGCAAAAGCGTGCGGGGCCAGAAAGCCATTCAATACCTGGATGATCGCGGGCACCGTATTCTTGCGGCGCTGGATGAAGTCGCGGCTGCACATCAGGTGGCGCCTGCCCAGGTGGCGATTGCATGGCAATTGCACAAACCCTTTATTACCGCGCCCATCGTGAGCGCTACCACGGAAAAGCAATTGGCTGAATTGGCCGGAGCCGCCTCCCTCGAATTATCGCCGGAGCAGGTCGCATTGCTGGATCAGGCCAGTGCCTATTGATAAAATTCATTTTAGGCTGTTTTATCGATAGTTCTTTTATATTTGCGCTATCAATAATCAGTCTAAATAAAAATGAATAGCCGATATATTTCTTTTGCACTGTTACTATGTGCTTTTTATACAACGGTTTATAGTCAAGAAATCAGATTGGCCGGTTCAATTTCCGCGGCATCTGATCAGCGGCCGCTGGCCGGCGTAACCATCCAGGCGCAGTCTTTGGAAAGGTCTTCTGCCGTTGCAATCCAGCAACAAGTATCCGACCGGGAAGGCGCGTTTTTCTTCGATAAGCTTCCCCCGGGAAGCTACCTGCTCACCTTTTCTCTGATGGGATACGAGGAAGCAAAGGAAGAGGTCCGGGTGCCTCTCAACGAGCCGTTGCGGGTGATGCTGGTGGAAAAGTCCAGCGAGCTGCAGGCGGTTGAAATAGTCGGCCGGAAGGAGCAGGGGTATAAAAACACGTCTTCCTTCGCCGGAACGAAAACCGAAACGCCGGTCCGCTATGTTCCCCAGGCGATCAGCTATGTGACCAAGGAGGTGATCGAGGATCAGCAGGCGTTCAAAGTGGGCGACGTACTGAAAAACCTCAGCGGCACGAACAATTTTTCCTATTACAATAACGATATTTCCATTCGCGGGTTCCGGGCGGGCAATTCCCTGGTAAATGGTTTGAGAACGCCCACCAACAGTTGGTCTCAACCCTTGCTTCCGAATGTGGAGCGGATTGAAGTGATCAAGGGACCCGCATCGGCTTTGTTTGCCGATACCGACCCGGGGGGCACGGTCAATACGGTCACCAAAAAGCCGCTTGATGAGAACCGGAAATCCATTGCGTTTACCACCGGCAGTTACAATACCTTCCGGCTTACCTCTGATTTTACCGGACCCATGAACGAATCCCGTACGCTGCTGTACCGGTTGAATCTGGCGTATCAGAACGCCGAATCGTTCCGGGTCCTGCAGGGCGGGGAAGACATGGTGGTTGCTCCCTCCATCTCCTTTATCCCCAACGACCGCACGCAGGTAAACATCGATTTCGTTTATACCAAAACCAAATCCCGCCTGGACCGGGGGCAACCGATTTTCGGGGCTTCGGCGGGGGCGGATCTGTATTCCACGCCGATTTCATTCGCGATTGCCAAGCAGAACGATTTTGAAAACGAAACCACCTTGTTCACCACGGCATCGCTTCAGCATAAGATCACAGACCAGCTGACCCTGAACGCATCTTACATGAAGTTCCTGTACGATGAAGATCTGCTGGAGCACCGGACGTCGAACCGCTACGCGGTAGACGCCGACGGGAACGAGATCCCGACCCTGATGGAGATGTCCACCATCCGCCGGATGCGGAAAAATTACAACGACAACATCACGCTCTATTTGGTGGGCAATCTGAAATCCGGGCCGGTGGAACACAAATTGCTGCTGGGGTACGATTACATCCAGCATGTGGCCCCTGTAGGCGGTTCCACTTACAATGCAGGCGGCTATCGGAACGCGGCGAACGACGGGGTGATCAACACCTACAATCCTGCCAACCGCGACGCGTACCTGATTGTAGACAACATGCCGGTGCCGAACGTTCCCCATTTCGACCTGGAAAATCCGGACTACTCCATTACTGAAATTTCGGACTATTTCAATGTGTCCCGTCCCATGGCGACGACGAAATACTACGTCAGCGGCTTCTATGTGCAGGATCAGATAAAATGGGGAAAACTGCAGGCTTTGTTGAGCTTGCGGCAGGAGTTTTATACCGATATACTGAATTACCAACAGCAAGACGAAGAAGAGGTGCGTCAAAAGGCGCTGATCCCGCGCGTGGGTCTGGTGTATACGCCGTTTGAACCGGTCAGTTTTTACGGCACCTTCGCCCAGGGCTATCAGCCCCAGGGAGCCGGGATTATCGGAGACCCTGAAGTGTATGGCGGCCCGTTCGACCCCTTGACCAGCAGCATGTTCGAGGGGGGAGCAAAAATGGAATTTCTTTCCGGCAATTTCTCGGTGAACCTGGCCGGATACCAGATTGAGCAGAACAACATCCTTATCAATGCAGGCGATGAAGGAAATCCCGACCGGCTGCGGCAGATCGGCCAGCAACGGGCGCGGGGTGTGGAGTTGGACGTTTATGGCCGCGTTCTTCCCACATTGAGCCTGACGGCGAACTTTGCCTACAACGAAACGATCATCACCGAAAGCGATATCGAGGAGGAGAAAGGCCGTCTGCTGCCGAACGCACCGAAAGTTCAGACCGGCCTGTGGGCCAAGTATGTATTTACCACTCCCGTTCTCCGGGGCGTGGGGATTGGCCTGGGTAGCCATTACGTGGGCGTGCGCAATACGTTCAACACGCTGTTGGAGCTTCCTTCCTATGTGATCGTGGATGCGGCGCTGTATTATAACGTGGACAAATTCAAGCTTTCACTGAACCTGAACAACCTGTTCGATAAAACCCACTGGGTGGGCGGTTACGATTTCAACCGCTTGTATCCGGGCGCGCCGAGGAATTTCCTGGCCGGAGTCGCATACACCTTTTAATTGTTTTGCACCGGGGATATGAGCAGGAACAATCCAGGCAGGAAGGGCAATAACCGGCTCCTTTGGCGCATTCACCACTGGGCCGGCTTGTACACGGGTATTCTGATCGGGGTGCTGAGCCTTACCGGCGCCCTGGCCGTATTCATTCCTGAGCTGGATGCATTTATTAAGAAAACCCACTACCGTGCCGTGTCAACCGCTCCGGCCGAAGGTGAATATCCCCGCTTTGGTGAATCCGTGGCCCAGTTGCTTCGAGAGTATCCTGATTTCCGGTCCTATTACGTGGAACTGCCGGAACGGCCGGGCGCGGTGGCCGAAATAATGCTCAGCATACCGCGTGAAGGAGGAGGCTCCCAGACGCTCGCCTTTTTTGTGGACGTGGGCCAGGACCGGATCCTGGGAAGCCGCGTGCATCAAAACAGTTTGGCCAATTACATGCGGCAAATGCATGTGCGGCTTTACGACGGCTATTGGGGCAGGCAGTTGGTGGGCCTGGGAGGCATCGCCCTAACCGTGCTGGTAATTACCGGACTTCTGATCTACGGAAACTTCATGAAGCGCCAATCCTGGCCGCAGGTGCGCAAGGAGCGGGGAATCCGGATTGCCTGGGCCGACTGGCACAAAATACTGGGCATTGGCGCACTTGCCTTCAATCTGGTGATTGCACTGACGGGCGCCTGGCTGGGATTGCAGCCCGTCCTGATGCGTTGGCTTGACATGCATGCTCCAAACCGGCATACCCCCGAAATCCGAATGGAGGCAAACGAAGACAAAGCGAAGGTAATCGATTGGGAGCGGGCGTTCGCTGCCGCCCGCGAGGCTTTTCCGGAGCTGGAAATCGGTCAGGTAAATGTGTCGGTCAACGGTTCGTCCACCCTCACGTTCCGGGGATCAATCAAAGGAACCGTTTACGAGCGCAACATCAACAGCTTGGTATTATCCAAGGAAACGCTGACTCCGGTTTATCAATACGACGTCCGCACCAAACCCTTCAGTCATAAATTCTTTTACATCCAGGAGGCATTGCATTTTGGGGATTTCGGCGGACTTGCCTTGAAAATAGTCTATGCGGTGCTGGGCCTGGTGAGTGGCTTTCTATCCATCAGTGGATTTGTGATCTACCTTTGCCGGAAGCGGAAAAAGAAAGGGAACGAGCATGCTGCCCTCAAATTGACGGTGGTTTACTGCCTTGGCATCGTCCTGCTTTTGGCGGTGATTGCGCTGGTCAGTCTCTTTGCGGGCTATGCGACGGCTGCCCTGGGCGCTGCGATCTTCATTAATGGGCTGCTGGCCGGCTTGCTTGTGTACGCCCTGATCAGGTTTTTCGTCAGGCGAAGGCGGTTCAAGGGAAAAAAGGAGGTCGCATGAAGGAACATCATCGGCTCATCGAACACTGTTACATTCCGCTGGGGCTGTTTCTGCTCAATTGCTGGGTGATTCACTTTCTTTTGCTGGTTTTTTCGGGCCCGCTTTATCCGGTAAGCTATACGGTCGCGGTGGGGCTGTCCGGGGGCGCGCTCCTGATCAGCGTTGCCGGAAAGTACAAATGGGGAATTCCCATTGCTTCCCTATTTTATGCCGCTTTGCTGATTATTCCTATTTTGGCTTAATGTATCTTTGCTGACGATGGAACAAGCGCAACATCAACTTCGGACGGTGCAGGTTACCCGATATGTAACCCCGCTGCGGGAAGGCGGCTCGCTGCCGGCCATTGCGGAGGCCGATGACGATTTTCTATACGTGCTGAAATTCCGCGGGGCCGGTCAGGGTGTAAAGGCATTGATCGCCGAGCTTATCGGCGGGGAAATGGCGCGTGTGCTGGGCTTGAAGGTTCCCGAACTGGTTTTTGCCCGGCTGGATCCCGCGTTTGGCCGTACCGAAGGGGACGAAGAGATCCAGGACCTATTGAAGGCCAGCACCGGACTCAATCTGGCCTTGCATTACCTTTCCGGCGCGATTACCTACGATCCGGCGGCGGCCAAACCGCTGGATCCCTGGACGGCTTCGGCCGTCGTTTGGCTGGACGCGTTTCTGACCAATGTGGACCGAACGGCCCGAAACACCAATATGCTTTTGTGGAATAACGTGTTGTGGTTGATCGACCACGGAGCTTCGCTGTATTTTCATCATGCCTGGACCGGCTGGGAGGAGCAAGCCGTCCGGCCGTTTGAGCGGATCCGTGATCACGTGCTGCTGCCCCAGGCTTCCGAGCTGGAAGCGGTGGATGCCCATTTTCGGTCGCTGATTCATCCCGAGATCATCCGGAGCATTGTATCGCTGATCCCCGATGAGTGGCACCCGGCCCACCAGGAAGAAGGATCCGCGGAAGCAATGCGCGCAGTTTACTCGGAATTTCTGATTACCCGGTTTGAAAATTCCCCGGTTTTCGTGAAGGAGGCACAAGATGCAAGAAAGACACTTGTTTGAATACGCCGTAATCCGGGTGGTGCCCCGTGTGGAACGGGAGGAATTTATCAATGTGGGGATCATTCTCTACTGCAGGGACCGGAAGTTCCTGGACGCCACGCTGGAGTTGAACGAAAGGCGTCTGGAAGCAATCGGAGGGTGCGCAAGTGAGGAGTTGAAAAGTCATCTGACGGCTTTCCAACGGATCAGCCGGGGCGAAGAATCGGCCGGGCCGATCGCCCGCCTGGATCAGGCATCGCGCTTCCGGTGGCTTACCGCTGCACGCAGCTCGGTTGTGCAAACATCCTGCGTACACGCCGGCTTCTGCAAAGACCCGGGCGAAACCCTTGCGCGGCTGCATAAACAACTTGTAACGGACTAATGGAATGCTGGAATGGGTAGATCGGTTTGGGACAAGGTAGCGTGGCCTGATGCGCTGGGAAGCAGGATCAGTGCTTGAGCATAAGCCGTTTATCGAACTCCTCGCGTGTCATTTCGCCTTCCAGCACTTTTAGCCACTCGTTGAACAACTTGATCCGATGATTTTCGATCTTATCGTTCCATTTGATCTGCGTAATGTTCTTCGGGCCCCTGAATAAAAGGCTTTTATCTCTTTCGATCAGTAATTTCACCTTCATGGGTGAAGAGATAGAGGTAAGGTACTCGTAAAATGCGAGAAACGTTAGTAGTGCCATGGTGTCAATCTTTATGGCAGATGTTTCCTTAAGATACGCAAAAACCGTGGTGAAGCAAAGATTAAATGAATAATTGTTACAAAACTGTGTAGTAAGTTGTTCAGTCCAGCCGGATACCCGTTTTGGCTTTCATGCAGCGCGGGTGTTCGCATCGGCGGCAGGTGAATTTTTCGCTCAATGCGGCTTTTTCGGTTTCCCCGCACCGCGCGCAGGCGTAGAAATTATCGGCTTCGGTTTCTTCCAATGGCTCCCGGTCCCAGGGAAGGGTGGGCATGCCCGGCCGGACGTCCTCATCCGGATAGAAGAAGACACTCAGTTCGCCCGATGTTTCCAGAACGGCGGATTTGACCTGTCCCAAATGCTCCACACTCCGGAGACGAAGCTCCATACAAACCTCTTCGGGTGAGAAGTTTTCCTGCTCAATGTATTTTAAGACAAAATGACCGTTTTCGATTATGCATAAGGGTTCACCTTCCATCCATTTTTCTATTTTTTCATTCCGCGAAGTCAGGTAGACGATCAGGAAGTAAATGCTCACGATCACTGCGAAGGTCACAAATACCGGAATCATCGGTTCGTCTTCATTGAAGATCACGTCCCCTCCGGCAGATCCCAGCGTGAGGATGAATACCAGTTCGAAAATGGATAATTGCTTGATGCCCCGTCGTCCGGTAATGCGCAGGGAAATTACCACCACCACGAAGATTACGACCGCCCGCAGCGCCACTTCCAACAGAAATTCTGCCGAATGCCCATCCATTAAAATCCGCTCCCAGTCGAAGGGTGTGATCTCAGATTGCGCCATAGTGTGCAGTTTTGTTTTTTCTAAATATAAATATTTTTTCGGCATGCTTTTTACTTCTAATTTAGAGTCATGAAAGATTTAAAGCTTCAGCAATTATTTACAGAACAGCTACGGGATTTTTACGGCGCCGAAGTCCAGCTGGCCGCGTTTTTTCCTCAACTACGCGACGCTGCGAATAACGAGATGCTCAAGGAAGTCCTTTCTGATCATATTCAGATGGTTGAAAAGCAAATCGATCTTCTGCGAAGGGTGTTCGAAAACCTGGGCGAGTCGGCCGAAGGGGAGGCGGGTCCTGCGGTACAGGGATTGCTTCAGGAAGGGGAAGCCATTCTTGCCGATTCATCTCCCGAAGTCCGGGACGCTGCGCTGATTATCCTTGCCCAGAAGATTCATCATTATGAAATGGCGTCGTATGGTAGCCTGGTGACGCTCGCTACCGAATTGGGTGATCCCCAGACCGCCGAATTACTCCGCGTCGCCGAACCTCAGGCGATCGATATCCGCTAGGCACATCTCTTCATGTTTTCCGGTGTTGTGTTTGTCGAAAAATGCCTGCACGATTTGGGTGTTTTCTATTTCGTCGAGTTTCGTTAGGATCGGGTGGTAAGGTTGCGTCTGGTTTGCGAATTTTTTGTATTTTAGATTAACTAATTAAACTGGACGAAATGAAAGAATCGTCTTTTGGCATTTTGATCTCCGCCGCCGTGATTGCCGTACTTTGGGGCTTGCCTATTATAATTATCGCCCTTTCCGGCAAAACCACCCAACGCGAGAAACTAGCCTGGATATTGGCCGTTATTTTTATCTCGTGGTTTGCCTGGATCTTTTACGCTTTGCTGGCTCCGATTAAGAAAAAGGGCTGATAAGTTGGGTTAGATGCAACTGGACGCGAACGAAACCGATACACAAACGCTCCGCACGCCGCCCGACTTTCAGTCGGCTCCTCTTGCTCCGCTGATCTTCCGTGCGCGTGCGAACACGTTCGCAGCTTCCCCAAACGCGAAAGGTTAGCCAAGATTAGCTGCGCAAGCCGCCGACTTTCAGTCGGCTCCTCTTGCTCGCTGATCTTGTGGTGGGGGTGACTAAATGAAAAAAGCCCGTCCGCGCTTTGCGCGTCCTGTTTTTTGCGTCTTCCGGCTTTGCCCCGAGCAAGCTCGTTCAAAACCTCCCAACGCAAAAAACCCCGGCTTCGCCGGGGCTCTTTTCATTTGTCGGGGTGGCGGGATTACAACCACCCCACGCAAATCTTTATGTATCAGTAAGTTACAAGAACGAATTTCAGCGGGTTCACCGTTCAGTTCTCAATTTATTCGAACTGGTTTGAGTGCATTTGGTGAACTCCGAAACCTCTGTAAATATACAAAAAAGCCTACGTTTTGGGTTCAAATCGTGGCAAAAAGTGCTAAAATTTATTGGCAAAGAGTCATAGATTTTAGTGCCGTTTGACTGCCTTCATCTGGCAAGATCAATCGGTGATGTAACGCTCAACAATGGCCGGTGCAAGGCCGGTGAACTCGCAAAATTCATCTATGCTGATGAACTGATGCGGTTCTTTGGAAAGCTCCTCCCTGATCTTGTTTAGGAGCTTTCTTCCGTAACGCTCGCTCATGCCCGTGATTCGCTGCACGTCTTTTGGATAGATACAGGCTCTTTTGGTTTCAATCATACTTTATCTATGCTTCATCTATGCTTTTGGTGTACTGTAAATATAGGAAATGCCATTGGCTATAATTCCCCCCGAAAACGGGACAGTAAGTTAAGTTAGAATTTTAATTAAATTTACTGTACAATGAGTAGGAGAAAGTTCACTTCAGAGTTTAAAGTCAAGGTGGTCATGGAAGCCTTGAGTGAGCGTTACACGATTCAG
>JAJUHF010000104.1 GCA_029268045.1 Anseongella ginsenosidimutans | reverse complement strand
TACCGGAGTCTGCAGAATGACCTGCAGGCCTGCAAGGATTCCACCGAAGCGTACAAACGCTTGATCGGAAGCCTTCAGAAGGATCTGACCGAAAAGGAAAAAACGAACAACCGGATGGTGGACCAGCTTGAGCGGCTTTCGGTTATCTCGAATTCCCAGGCGGAGAGCATCCGGAAATCACTCGACAACATCAGCGGCAAAGATGCCTACATCCGGGATCTTCAGTCTGCGATCGCCCGGAAAGATTCCCTTACCATGAACCTGGTAATGAACCTGAAGGGCGCGATCGGCAACCTGGACGATCAGGATATCAATATCAAAGTGGACAAGGGAGTGGTTTATATCGACATTTCCGATAAACTGCTCTTTGAAAGCGGAGACTACAAGCTTACCGGCCGGGCTCCCGAAGTACTTGGTAAGGTAGCGAAGGTACTGGCCAACCAGCCGCATATCGAATTTATGGTGGAAGGCCATACCGATAACGTACCCTATCACCAGGGTGTTTTGCTGGACAACTGGGATCTGAGTGTCAAACGGGCCACCACCATTGTCCGTGTGCTTCAAACCCAGTACGGTATTCCTCCGGCCCGCATGACCGCAGCCGGTCGAAGTGAGTACATTCCAGTGGCCACCAACGAAACCGCCGAAGGCCGGGCATCCAACCGCAGGACGCGGATTGTGATCCTTCCGGAGCTGGATCAATTCTTCAAGCTGCTCGAGCGCTCGTAGCCGAAATTCCGTTGGCATAAAGAAAAAGCTTGTTTGCCTTATGGCTTACAGGCTTTTTCTATTTGATACATGTTGTTACGAGCTCGTGCCTAGGATTCTCCGTAAACCTTCAACACGGTTTCGCGTAACGGCGCGCCGGTTTCCGAGCAGACCAGATGCAGCAATTCCGCGATCTGTCGCGGCTTTACCCACTTCCCGAAATCAGCCTGAGGCATCGCTTCCCGGTTGGTCGGGGTGTCAATGGTGCTTGGAACCACCACGGTACTGACCACTTTGGTACCGGCAGCGGCTGCGTTAAGCTGTTCCGATAGCCGGAAAAGCAGGGATTTGGCCAGGGCGTAGGCGATCATGTGCTTTCCATCGGCCGGATTCAGGGCCGGACGGGTCCCTACAAAGACGAGACGGCCTTCGCCCCTTTCCATCAGGTGGCTGAAGAAGGTCCGGGCCATCGGGTAGGCGGTATCGAAATTAATGGAAAGCTGACTTTTGATGTCTTGCAGGCTGGTCGCGCGGATGTCTCCCATGGCGAACCCGCCTGCCAGCAACAGGACACCATGAATCGCGCCGTATTGTCCGATCACCCGCCCGGCAAAGGCTTCCACTGTTTTTTCATCGGTTAGGTCCAACACTTCGATCGTTAAACGTTCCCGGTGATCCGTTCCGCTTTCCAGCCGATCTGCTTCCGCGTCATTCAAAACGGTCGCTATCACGCGATAACCCTTCTCCAGAAAATATTCCGTCACCTCGGTCCCCAGGTTTCCCGCAGCTCCCGTTATTATTACATTCTTCATTTACACTTTTCTTTCAAAGTTAACAATACTTATCGGCAAAAACCGGCGGTTTATCGGTAATGCCGGTCAAATAAACGACTTCCTATTAGTTAGCATCCCGGAAAAACGCAGTTTTGAAACCGTTAACTGTTACATATCGCGGTTTAATTGCGTCTTAGCTAAAAAATATCACACACATGAGAACCTTTTGGCTAATTATTTTGCTCGGAGGTGTACTAGTTCAGGGTCAGGCACAGCATATTATTTCCGGAATGATAACCGATCACCGGAACAGACCCATTCCCGGAGCCAATATTGGCATTGAAAACAGCTACGATGGAGCAACCTCCGGTCAGGATGGCTTTTTTTCCTTTCCCCTATCCGAAAACCCTGCTTCTACCTTGAAAGACTCGATTACCATACAGATTACCGCCGCCGGATACGCTCCGTGGAGTCGGACTTTTCATCCCCGGGGGGACAGCACCCGATTAGATGTAATCCTGCATAAGGCAGTTAACGAGCTGGAGACCGTTATCATTACGGCAGGAAGTTTTGTCGCCAGCGATGAAAAACGGGGCGCGGAACTCACGGCCATGGACATTGTATCTACTGCCGGCGCGGACGGGGATATCACCGGTGCATTCAAAACCTTGCCGGGAACCCAGCAAGTGGGTGAGTCGGGAGGCCTTTTTGTACGGGGCGGTACCGGGAAAGAAACCCAGCAATTCATTGACGGAATGATTGTCAACAATCCGTATTTCAGCGATGTCCCCGATCTTGCCCAGCGGAACCGGTTCAATCCCTTTCTTTTCAAGGGCACGGTGTTCAGCAGCGGCGGTTATTCGGCGCTGTATGGGCAAGGGCTTAGCGGCGCGCTGATACTGGAAAGCGTGGATTTGCCCGAACAATCATCGGCGTTTCTCGGAATTACCTCCGTGGGGGCCGATGCCGGCTACGAACATCTTTCTGAAAACAAAAAAGCAAGTATTAGCGGAACCTACGGGTACGTGAATCTCCAGCCTTATTATTCGGTGGTTCCCCAGGACCGGGACTTTGAAGCCGGACCGGAAGCACATAATGTAGACCTGAACTTCCGCGTCAAAACAAGTGAAACCGGGATGCTAAAATTTTACGGCAACTTCTCCACATCGCGGATCGGGTTGCGTGATACGGATCTGGACAGCGTGCTGCTCAGGCATCAGTTTGACTTGGATAACCGGTACCTATACACCAATCTAAATTACCGGGAATACCTGAACGACGATTGGAAAATCCTGGCCGGAGCCAGTTACAGCACCAACGACAACGACATCAATCGCGCACTGCTCAATCAACAGGGTCAGCCGGTGACTTTGTCCCGGCCCCCTTTTGATACAAAGAATTTTACGGCCGGGAACCGCTCCGACCTGACGCAGGGACGCTTGGTGGTGGAACGCTTTCTGTCGGGACAGAATTCGCTGCGATTTGGCGGGGAATACCTGTATGGCCGTGAAGAGAATCGTTTCCGTACCCACGAAGAAAGCCTGGATGGCACGTTTGACGATCACTTCAAGGCCTTGTTTGCAGAAGTGGATGTGTACCTGGGCACACGCCTGGCCGCGCGTCTGGGGGCGCGTTTCGAACACTCTTCCCTGCTCGACAAATCCAATATCGCCCCCCGGGCGAGTCTGGCGTACCAATTTCCGAACAAGGACCAGTTGAGCGCCGCTTACGGGATCTATTTCCAGAAGCCCGAGCCGGAATACCTCTTCGGCAATCCGGCCCCCCAGTATGCACGCGCATCGCATTATATCCTGAACTATCAGAAAGTCAGCGACTACCGAATTTTTAGGGTCGAGGCTTTCTACAAGGAATACGATCGGTTGGTCAAAACAGCGCCCGCCTACAGCGCCCAGGGCTCCGGTGAAGCGAGAGGGATCGAACTTTTCTGGAGAGACCGGGGTACCATTCCGAATCTGGATTACTGGTTATCTTATTCCTATCTTGATACGGAACGGGATTACCTGAATTATCCGCACTCCTTGCAGCCCGAATTCGCGACTCCCCATACGGCGTCCCTGGTTGTAAAGAAAACAGTACCGTCCCTTCAGACCACATTCGGGGCAACCTATTCCTTTGCGACCGGAAGGCCGTATTACCATATCCACGAGAACGACGAAGGGCACCCCGTCCTGTCCGATCGGGGAAAAACGATCAATTACAATAGCCTGGGTATCGGGATCAGTCATTTGACCAGTCTATTCAAAAGTGATTTCTCCGTAATCGTTCTTGGGGTGAACAATGTGCTGGGCAGTCGGCAGGTATACGGCTACAATTACAGTTATGACGGCTCGCGGAAGTCGGCCATCACGCCGCCGGCGGAACGGTTCTTCTTTCTGGGGCTGTTCATGAGCTTCGGCGTGGACCGCACCGATGACTTTATAGACAGTACCCTATGAGCAGAATGTATAATAAAAACCAAAATCCCATGAAGCGAACAATTCTCTTTTCGGTTGTCTTCTCGGTATTTACCGGGATGTTATTGACAGTTCTCATCCTGATCGCCTCCCTGAATGCGGTGAGGGGGCAGGATACGCGGTACCAACAGGCCATGGAAAAAGCGGTCGCTGCCTTAGATACCACGCAATCAGTTATGGGCTTTCAGGAGCTCGGAAATACCTTTTCGCGGATCGCGAACGCGGAAAAAGACCGGTGGCTTCCCTACTACTACGCGGCCTACAGCCAGGTAATGCAAGCATTTCTGGACCAGAAGAACAAGGATCGTATGCGCGAAAAGGCCGACGAGGCAGAAAGCCTGATCACCCGCGCCGATGAGCTAAGTCCGGATAACGCCGAAATACGCTGCATTCAAAGCTTGATCCTAAGCGCACGCATTTCTATCAATCCGGCAGTGAACGGCGCTGTTTTGGGACCCCGATCGGGTGAATTGCTCGAAGAGGCCATCCGGCTGGCTCCTGAAAATCCCCGCCCACACCTGCTTTTGGGACAAGCGCTTTTCTATACGCCCGAAATGTTCGGCGGCGGGGCTGAAAAGGCCAGGCCACACCTGAAGGACGCCCTGGAAAAGTTCGAGGCCTTCGAGCCCGAATCATCCATCCATCCGGATTGGGGACGGGAACTGGCCCAGGAGCTGATGAAGCAGGTCGGTGAGTAGGAACTAACGAAAAGCCATTCCGTCCGGCGTATTGCCTGCCGGTATCGAGCCGGTGATTTCAAGGGTATTCAGATCCAGCACCGAAATGATATCGTCTTCGGTGTTGGCAATGAAGGCCACTTCGCCATCGGGCCGTACCAGTACCCCTACCGGGCCGGCGCCGGTTTCAATTTCCTTGATGGCTTTCCGGTCGGCTACATCAAAGACGATCACCTTTCTTCCCTGCAGGCACGAAACCAGCGCATGCTTTCCGTCGGGGGTGAATTTGACCCGAATGGGCAGGCCATCGGCCGGAAGGGTCGCTTCAATTTCGTTGGTTTCGGTATTGACAACGGCGACCGAGCCGGAGCGGGCGGTGATCCAGACTTCGCCGCCGTTGGGATGTACGTCGATCCCTTCGGTTCCATCACCGGTGGCCAGTGTCTTGACTACTTCCCCCGCCTCCAGATCAATCACCGTGGTATTGCCGCTTCCCAGGTTGGGGGCATAGGCCGTCCGCTCGTCTTTGCTCAGGGCCACCATATGGGTTCCCTGTTGACCGGTTTCAAATACACGGAGGATGCTATCGGTGCTCACCTCGATTTCCAGGACGGCGACGCGGCTGCCTTCGGTAGTGACGTAAAGTTTTTCCCCGTTTCCACTGACAGCCAATCCATGCGGTTTTCCGAATTCAGCCAGGTCGATCCGGCGAACTTCCTCCAGCGTCGCCATGTCAATGACCGAAAGGGAATTGCCATTCATATTGGCGGTATAAGCCCAGTTCCCGTCCGGGGTTACCACGGCTTCGTGCGGATCTTCCCCGGTGGTGGTGCTGTCCACCAGTTCGAGCGTTTCCGCATTAATGAAGTAAAGCGTATTATCCAGTTTGTTGGCTACCAGCAAAAGGCCAGCATCTGTATTTGAAGGGGCGGCGGTCCGGGTTGTATCACCGCCGGTTGAACTGCTCCTGCTTCCGGGATTTGTGCAGCTCCATGCGCTGGCAGTCAAAACGATTAGTAATAAGCTAAGGCGTTTCATATGAAAAGGGTTTAAGGGGCTATTTATCACTAACTATGTAAATATCCAAATAATATGCCTGATATGCAAAATGGATGCCAGCAAGCGTTTAAACTATAATGCACAATCCCATAGTATGGAAACAAGCACTTATTTTACACAACAATTCGAAGAAATTTATCAGGGAGACCCCTGGTACGGCAAATCATTGCGGCGCGTATTGAACGGAGTTACGCCCGAAGTTGCATTCACCCGCATCCAGGAGAACGAACATACCATTGCCGAATTGGTAGCGCATATGATCAGTTGGAAACAGGTTCTGATCAACCGCCTCGGGAAGAACAATGAGGCGAAGCCAAAGCAAAAAGAAACTTTTCACACCGAGGCGTACGGGACAAGTCCCGGACATGCGTGGAAAAACCTGCTGCAGCGTCTGGAAGACCAGCATAAACAGCTGTTGACCGCCCTTGACGAAACAGTCGGAAGGCTTCCCAAACGCATGCTGTACGGGGTGATGCAACACGATATTTATCACCTGGGGCAGATCGCCTTCCTGAAAAAGGCGCTTACCGGCAGCCGGTACGCCTGAGGCGCTGACTGGACCGTGTTGCCCACGTTAGGGTGCGGCCTGCTGCATCAGCAGGGCACAGAAGTATCCACCGTAGGTCCCGAGCGCGTAGCCCAGCACCGCCAACAGCACACCTACCGGGGCCAGCGAAGGATGAAATGCAGCCGCCACAATGGGCGCGGACGCGGCCCCGCCCACATTGGCCTGGCTTCCCACAGCAAGGAAAAAGAACGGCGCCCTGGCCAGTCTTCCTACTACAATCAGTAGCAGCGCATGAATAAGGATCCAGATCAGACCCACCAGAAACAACCCTGGGTTGTCAAAGATGGCCAACACATCCATCTGCATGCCGATCGTGGCGATGAGTACGTACAGAAATACACTCCCGATACGCGACGCGCCGGCCCCTTCCAAATCCCGTAATCGGGTCAGGGATAAGAGCATTCCAAAGGTCGTGGCCAAAACCACCAGCCAGAAGAACCCGGAAGTGAGGCTGAATTTATCCAGATAGGGTGCATTTTCATTGATCCAGGGGACGATGATCCCGGAAAGAAAGTGGGCCAGCCCGGTAAGTCCAAGTCCCACGGCTACAATTTGCATCGTGTCAGGCAGTTTCGGCATGCGCAGGGTATTCTGCTGATAAACCTCCATTTTGTGTTTGAGTTTCTCGACCGCCGACGCGTCCGCCCGGAAGAGGCGGTCCATCCGCTTGGATATCCCGGCGCCGTAAAGCAGAAATGCAAGCCAGATGTTGGCAACGATGACGTCCACGGCGATCATGGCCGAATACAGTTCGGCGCTGGGCTCAAAGACCCGGTACATTGCGGCCTGGTTGGCGCCGCCTCCAATCCAGCTGCCGGCGATCGTAGCAAGTCCGCGCCAGACGGCCTCCGGCCCCGCGCCCCCCACGGTCTCGGGCGAAAACAGAGAAACCAGTAGTACCGCAAGCGGTCCGCCGATAACGATTCCCAGCGTGCCGGTAAGGAACATCAATCCCGCCTTATGCCGTAATTTCCATATTTCCTTCAGATCGAGGCTGAGCGTGAACAGCACGAGGCTGGCCGGAAGCAGGTACATGGACGCCATCTCATACAGGTGCGATTGCGCTCCCGATATAATATTCAATGAATTAAGGATGCTTGGAAGAAAGTAGCAAAGCAACAGCGACGGCACGATGCTGTAGAATTTCTTAAAGAACGGTCGTTGGCTCGCTGAGGTTCGAAAAACCAGCGCCAGGATAACCACCAATAGCCCGAGGACAACAGCATCGTTACTTATCAGGGGTTGCTTCACAAGGGATTCTTCCATAACAGGTCCGGTTAACCGCTCCAAAATACAAAAATATTTGGCGGGGATTGATATATTCGTAGTAACATGGTCTCGGGCGGAAGCTTACTTGTTCTTATTGCAATTACCATCCTTTTTGTCGTGGTGGCGTCGTCCGTTGCCAAAATTCACCCCTTCCTTGCACTTTTGCTTGCCGCGCTGGGATTGGGTTTCGCGGTGGGTATGCCAGGCGGACAGGTCCTTGACACACTGGCCAAAGGTTTTGGAAACATCACGGCAGGTATTGGTCTGATTATCGCCTTCGGAACGATCATCGGAGTGGCATTGGAAGAATCGGGTGCCGCCACACGGATTGCCCGCGCGTTGCTCAGCCTGTTCGGATCCAAAAGAATTGTCTGGGCCATGAGCTGCATCGGCGGTTTGGTTGGGATCCCGGTCTTTTGCGATTCGGGCTTTATTATTCTCTCAAAACTGGTGCGCACGCTAGCCGTGCAAACCGGAAAAAGCCCCGTCAGCCTCAGCATGGCCATGGCGGGAGGATTGTATACTACCCACGTGCTGGTTCCCCCTACGCCGGGACCGCTGGCGGCGGCGGCAAGCTATGGCGCCGAATCGTACCTCGGTCCGGTGATGCTGGTGGGGTTACTGCTTTCTGTTCCGGGCGTACTCACCGGATACTGGTGGGCGGTTAGATCGGGAAAGAAATCAGCCCCCGATGCAACCGGGAGCGCGCCTTCCCCGCACACCGAACCCCCGGACCCTCAGGCGCCCCCCCTTTTGCTTTCCATGCTTCCTCTCGTGTTACCGGTGTTTCTTATCGGTGCCGGCTCCATCGCAGGCTTAATGGACCCGCCGTCGTGGCTCCTTTTTGTGTGCAAACCGGTAATGGCTTTATTTACCGGGGTTTTGGCATCCTTCCTGCTGCTTCGGAAAGGATCCGGAAACCGGGCTGAGCAGTGGGTCGGAAAAGCGCTCAGCCAGGCCGGCCCCATTTTGCTGATCACGGCGGCGGGGGGTTCGTTTGGCGAAGTTCTGAAAGCGACTCCCCTGACTCATTTATTCGAGTCGTGGGTGAATTCAAACACCATTTCAGGTATCTGGCTGCTTCCCATGGTCTTCTTACTGGCCGCAGGACTGAAAACCTCGCAGGGATCATCCACCGCTGCCATTATCGTCACCTCCTCCATTTTCGGACCTTTCCTGCCAGCTCTTGGGATTTCCGGTCCGTTGGAGCTGGGCATACTGGTTTCGGTAACCGGAGCCGGAAGCATGGTCGTTTCGCACGCCAACGATTCGTATTTCTGGGTGGTATCCCAATTCAGCGGAATGACCATGAAAGAGACGCTCCGGACTTTTACCGTTTCCACCTTATTGCAGGGTGTGGCTATATTGGCAGCCGCGATGATCTTATTCCTTTTGCTTCCCGGGTAACATCACAAGCATCAGGTCCATGACATTGGTCTGGGTTGGACCGGTGTAAACATGTCCGCCCACCTGTTCAAAGAAACGATAGGAATCGCAGCGGGCAAGGAAATCCTGCGGATCCAGACCCATGCCGCGGGCCTTTTCAAGGGTAGCGGACCCGGCCACGGCGCCGGCCATGTCGGTTGGCCCGTCTGTGCCGTCGGTACCGGCGGAAAGCGCCACGGCGCCGGCATTACCCCGGGCTTCCAGAGCCAAAGCCGCAGCCAGGGCCAGGTGCTGATTCCGTCCTCCCTTGCCTTCCGCGCGGACCTCCACCGTACTTTCTCCCCCCAGCAACAAGCAGGCAGGCCAGGGGGCCCGATGACTGAGCGCATGGGTCGCCAGAAAAGAGGCGATCTCTTCCGCGGGACCTTCTGCGCGGGTTCCGAGCAACCGGGTAAAAAACCCAAGCTGTTCCGCTTTTGCTGCTGCGGCGGCCAGTGCGATTTCGTTACTGCCGATTATAAAATGCGACACCTTTTCGAACACCGGGTCCCCCGGCTTGGGCGTTTCAGCCAGCAGGCCCCGGCTGCCCTTCTCCAAATGGTCAAGGATCCGCCGCGAAAAAAAATTTCCGTCCGAAGCAGCCGGAAAATAGCGTCTTACTATTTGCAACGCGTCCTGAAAGGTGCCGGTATCGGGCACTGAGGGACCGGAAGCGATCGTTGCCGGATCATCGCCGACGACGTCGGAAATAATCAGCGATACCACCTGCGCCGGCCAGGCACAGCGGGCAAACTGGCCACCCTT
>JAJUHF010000103.1 GCA_029268045.1 Anseongella ginsenosidimutans | reverse complement strand
AGTCGATTTCTTCGAGATCAACGAAGCTTTTTCGGTCGTTGCGCTTGCCAACAACAAAGAAATGGGACTGCAAGCCGACCGGGTAAACGTACATGGCGGGGCGGTATCGCTGGGACACCCCATCGGTTGCTCCGGAGCCCGCATTCTGGTCACGCTCCTTTCGGTATTGAAACACCACAACGGAAAAACCGGGGCCGCTGCCATCTGCAACGGCGGGGGTGGCGCTTCGGCCATGATCCTTGAATCAATTAGATCCTGAATAGAGAATCCGGAACCATGCACAAGCGCGTCACCATATGGATTACGATTATGTTGCTGGTTACCGCAGCGCGGGCCCAGGTGCGCGAGAGCGAATCCTTCCAAACCCCTGCAGGTACCGACCTGGCCGTCTACCAGGACACTCTTGCGGCGCTAGGGAAAACGATCATGACCGCCGAATTCAGCCCCGACCGGATTGAAGCCAATTACCGGTTCATCAAGACCTTGGTCTCGGCGCTGCAGGCGCCCAACTCCTTCTCGTTCAAATTCGATTCGGTCGAAAACATGCGCATTTTGTATCCCAGCGACAGCTCCTTCCGGGTAATGACCTGGTATGTGGACCGCGGAAATTCCGCGTATCGCTTTTACGGCGCCATCCAGATGAACGAACCCGAATTGAAATTATTCGGGCTGGTCGATCACGGGACCGAGTTTGTCCGCCCCGAAGACACCGTTTCCTCCTATGAAACCTGGTACGGCGCCTATTACTACGAACTCATTCCGGTGCAAACGGGCAGCCAACCGTATTACGTCCTGCTCGGATGGAACGGCGGAGATTATCGCATATCGCGCCGGGTCATTGACGTGTTGCGCTTCCAGGGAGGCAAGCCGGTTTTCGGCATGGCCGTTTTTCAGACCGCCGATGGACCCAAAAACCGCATTGTGTTTCAATACAGCAACAAGGCTTCTATGATGCTCAATTACCTGCCCAAGGAAAACACCATCGTATTCGACCATCTGGTGCCTTTCTCGGAAAGTCAGCGGGGCAATTACGAATTTTATGGGCCGGATCTCTCCTACGACGGATTTACCCTCCAGGATGGACACTGGGTATTGCAAGAGAACCTGGAACTGAAGAATGAAAGAAATCCAACTGATAAATTTTTCAACGATCCGGAAAAGATGCGGCGTGAACCCTCCTCCGTTCTTCCGGAAGACAATTAATGAATCATGAAAAAACCGATACTCACCCTGTTACTGGCCTCGTCCGCTGCTGCCGTTTTAGCACAGGCGGGTAAAAAGGAGCTGACCCTTGAAGAAATCTACGTGGAAGGTAAATTCCGGACCGAATCGGTTTACGGACTGAATTCCATGAAAGACGGTATCCATTTCAGTTCGGTCGAACGCGATCCGTCCACCGGAGAATCCTTCCTCGTGCAATACGAATACAAAACCGGCAAGGCTACCGATACGATCCTGAGAAGCTCGCTGCTCCGGTACGAGGGCTCTCAGCTTCCGGTCGGCGGCACCTTCAGCCAGGACGAAAGTAAAATCATGCTCAAAACCGATGTGGAGTCCATTTACCGACGCTCCACCATTGAAAACAATTATATTTTCGACCGGAACAGCGGCAGCATTACGCCCCTGTCGGAAAACGGCCGGCAGAAATACGCCGCCTTTTCGCCCGACGCCTCGCGCGTAGCCTTTGTAAGGGACAACAACATTTTCATCAAGGAGCTGGAAACCGGAGCGGAACGGCAGATCACCTCCGATGGAAAATACAACGAAATCATTAACGGCGGAACCGATTGGGTTTATGAAGAAGAATTTGCTTTCGCCAGGGCATTTTTCTGGTCGCCCGACGGAAAGCGGATTGCCTACTATAAATTTGACGAAAGTCAGGTAAAACAGTACAACTTTGCCGTTTACGATCAGCTCTACCCCACCGATTACCGCTACAAATACCCCAAACCGGGTGAAGCCAATTCGGTTGTTACCATTCACATTTACGACCTGGAGAGTGGAAAAACAGCGACCGCGGACCTCGGCGGGGAAACCGACCAGTACATCCCCCGGATCAAATGGACGCAGGATCCTTCCCTTTTATGCATTTTCAGAATGAACCGGCATCAGAATAAACTCGAATACTTGCTGGCGGACGCGGAAACCGGTAAAACCAGGGTGCTCCTGACCCGTGAAAGCGATACCTACATCGATATAAACGACGACCTCCATTTTCTTTCCGATGGAAAAAGCCTGGTTTTTACCAGTGAGCAGGACGGTTATAACCACATCTATCATTACGATATGACCGGGGAACTGATCCAACAGGTAACCCAGGGGCCTTGGGAAGTTACCGCCCTGTACGGGATCGATGAGAAAAACAACACCCTCTATTACCAGTCCACCGAGAGCTCGCCCCTGCAGCGGGATGTGTATTCCATATCGCTCAAAGGGGGAAAGAAAAAGAAACTCAGCCGCCGCCAGGGCACGAACGACGCGGTGTTCAGCGCCGATTTTTCCTATTTTATCAATTACTACAGCGCCGCCGGGGTACCCACCGTGGTTACGGTTAACAACAACAAGGGCGAGGTCCTGCGGACGCTCGAGGACAACAGGGAACTGACAGCCACCCTCTCAGACTATGCGCTTGGAAAAAAGGAATTTCTTCAGATCCCTTCCGCGGAAGAGGGCATCCTGCTGAATGCCTGGATGATCAAACCGGCCAATTTCGACCCGGCAAAAAAATACCCCGTGTTCATGTACGTATACGGCGGACCGGGCAGTCAGACGGTAAGCGATAGCTGGGGCGGCGGGGATCTGTGGTACCATCTGCTTGCCCAAAAGGGATACCTGGTCGTATCGGTCGATAACCGGGGCACCGGCGGACGGGGCGCGGAATTCAAAAAAATGACCTATCTCAACCTGGGGAAGCTGGAAACCGAAGATCAGATCGCGGCGGCGAAATGGCTTGCAGGCCAGCCCTATGTGGACGGCTCCCGCATCGGGATTTACGGTTGGAGCTACGGCGGATACATGTCCTCGCTATGCATTACACGGGGTGCGGATGTGTTCAAAGCGGCAATCGCCGGCGCACCGGTTACCAGCTGGCGGTTTTATGATTCCATCTACACCGAACGCTACCTGCGTACCCCGCAGGAAAACGAAGACGGCTACGATCTGAACTCCCCCATCCACTATGCCGACCAACTCAAGGGAAAGTACCTGCTGATCCACGGCACGGCCGACGACAATGTGCATTTCCAGAATGCGGTGGAAATGGCCGAAGCGCTGGTGAAAGCAGGAAAACAATTCCAGTCATTCTATTATCCGAATGAACATCATGGGGTGAGATACCGGTATCACCTGCAGACGATGATTACCGATTTCATTCTTCAGAACCTTTAATAACCAATCAATTAAACCATCCTAACTAATTTTTATGACACAAGAGAGAAAAATTTTCGGGCACCCCGTTGGCCTGATGACCCTGTTCTTTACCGAAATGTGGGAGCGTTTCAGCTACTACGGGATGCGCGCCCTGCTCGTGCTTTTTATGACCACCCCACTGCTCGGCAGTAATCCGGGAATGGGATTGGGAATCGCCAATGCATCGGCCATTTACGGTCTGTACACCGCCTCGGTTTATTTTCTGACCCTGGCCGGAGGCTGGGTAGCCGATAACATCTGGGGGCAGCGAAAGGCGGTCTTCGTGGGCGGCTGCATCATTGCCGCCGGACATTTCAGCATGGCCGTGTCGGGCGATACGACCTTTTTCCTCGGCCTGATACTCATTGCCGTAGGTACCGGTTTGTTGAAACCCAATGTCAGCACCATGGTGGGTGATCTCTACCCCGAAGGCGGCGCCCGCCGTGACGCAGGTTTCTCCATTTTTTACATGGGCATCAACCTGGGCGCCTTCATGGGCCCGCTTGTATGCGGGGCATTGGGCGAGAACTGGAATTGGCATGCCGGGTTTTCCGCCGCCGGCGTCGGTATGGTATTAGGACTGATCCAATACCGTCTCGGAGGAAAGCTTCTTGGCAACGCCGGCCTGCTGGAGGAAGACACCTCCACGCCTCAATTCAAACGGAAGAACCGGAACTTTTACTTCCTTGCGGCAACGGCGGTATTGCTGCTGGCGCTGTTCGGCTACCTGGTATCGCTGGGTGTGTTTCAGCTCACGATGGAAGAAATCGCATCCGGACTGGGATACGGCATCTTGATTCTTGTGCTGCTTTACTTTATTTTCCTGTTTGTGGCCGGCGGCCATTCCACGACGGAAAAGAAACGGCTTGGGGTTATCTTCTGGCTGTTCATTCTGGCTGCCATTTTCTGGTCGGGCTTTGAACAGGCCGGCTCCTCGCTCAACCTCTTTGCCGATCAAAGCACCAACCGCATGGTGGGCGACTGGCTGGTTCCCGCCAGCTGGCTGCAATCGGTCAATCCCATTTTCATAATTCTGCTCGCCCCCCTGTTCGGATGGCTCTGGACGGCCCTTGCCGCACGGAATGTCAACCCCTCCATTCCGCTTAAATTCGCATTGGGTCTCCTTGGCCTGTCGGCCGGGTTTTTCGTAATCAGCTGGGGGGCGGCCAATACGGGACCGGACAACCTGGCTTCGCCTGCCTGGCTCATTGTCACGTATTTTCTGCATACCTGCGGAGAGCTTTGCCTGTCGCCGGTTGGTCTTTCGTCCATCACGAAACTTGCCCCCAAAAACCGGCTTGGGCAGATGATGGGGATCTGGTTTGTAGGAGCCGCCCTTGGCAACCTGTTCGCAGGCCTGTTGTCGGGCCAATTGGAAAAGCTCGATTCCCAGGCCCTGTTTTCCAATGTAGCCATGTTCATTGGCGCTGCAGGCATAATTGCCCTGTTGGCAAGCCCCCTTGTACGGAAACTGATGGGCGATGTGAAATAAAGAATATAAATCCTATTTTTATCGCTCAAACCATATGAGCGTGTCCGATAGTATTGTCCTGATCCCCACATACAATGAAAAAGAGAATATTGAGAAGATAATCAGGAAGGTCTTTTCATTGCCGGTTTCCTTTCACGTGCTGGTGATAGACGATAGTTCCCCGGACGGCACCGCACAAATTGTCGAAACCCTGATGGCGGAATTCCCCGGACAGCTATTCCTGGAAAAGCGGAACGGAAAAATGGGGCTGGGAAGAGCCTATATTCACGGATTCAGATGGGCGTTGGAGCGGTCCTATGAGTTTATCTTTGAAATGGATGCGGACTTCTCGCACGACCCCGAAGACCTGCCCCGCCTGCGCCAGGCCTGCCTGCAGGGCGCGGACCTGGCCGTGGGATCCCGTTACATCAAAGGCGTAAACGTCGTAAACTGGCCCATGGGCCGGGTGCTGATGTCCTATTGCGCTTCGGTGTATGTCCGGTTTATTACCAGAATGGATATCCGCGATTTCACAGCCGGCTTCAAATGCTACCGGAGAAAGGTACTGGAAACCATCAACTTGGACAAAATACGGTCCATCGGTTACGGATTCCAGATTGAGATGAAGTTCATGACCGTCATGCACGGTTTCAAGGTGGTGGAAGTGCCGATCATTTTCACCGACCGCACCGAAGGAGTCTCCAAAATGAGCCGCGGGATCTTCAAGGAAGCCGCCCTGGGCGTGATCAAAATGAAAGTGGGCAGCTGGTTCAGGAAAATTAAACGCTACTAATTTCGTAGCTTTGCAAAGATGTCAAACCAGTATTTAGATGCCAATTCCGAGAATCTAAGCAATGCCGAACGGGAAATAGAAAAGGTATTGCGTCCTGCAGTCTTTGACGACTTTACAGGCCAGGAAAAAATCATCAATAATTTCCAGATTTTCGTGCAGGCGGCGCGCATGCGGGGCGAAGCCCTCGATCACATGCTTCTTCACGGGCCGCCGGGCCTGGGGAAAACCACCCTGGCTCATATTATCGCCAACGAAATGGGAGCGGGTATCAAAGTAACATCCGGACCGGTCCTGGATAAACCCGGCGACCTCGCCGGACTGCTTACCAACCTGGAACCCAATGACATACTATTCATTGACGAAATTCATCGTTTAAGTCCGGTCGTAGAGGAGTACCTGTACACCGCCATGGAGGACTACAAGATTGACATCATGCTCGAAACCGGTCCAAATGCCCGCTCGGTACAGATCACGCTGAATCCCTTTACCCTCATTGGCGCTACCACCCGGTCGGGCATGCTCACCGCTCCCCTGCGGGCCCGGTTCGGGATCAACGCCCGGCTGGAGTATTACGACGCGAAACTGCTTACGACCATTGTGCTCCGTTCGGCAAGTATCCTGAAAACACCCATCACCGAGGAAGCAGCTTATGAGATTGCCAGGAGGAGCCGGGGAACACCGCGCATTGTCAACGCCCTGCTGCGCCGCACACGTGACTTCGCGCAGATTAAGGGCACCGGTCAGATCGATACCGCCATTGCGCAATATGCGCTGGAAGCGCTGAACGTGGATGAACACGGACTGGATGAAATGGACAATAAGATTCTTTCCACCATTGTCCAGAAATTCGGCGGCGGCCCGGTAGGCCTGAAAACCATCGCCACTTCGGTCGGAGAAGACGAAGGAACCATTGAGGAAGTCTACGAGCCCTTTCTGATCCAGGAAGGTTACCTCAAACGGACCCCCCGTGGGCGGGAAGCCACTCCGCTGGCCTATAAGCACCTGGGAATAAAGAAAGAAGGCGGATCGGGATACCTCTTCGACGAGTAAGTCCGGTAAACCGTGGTCGCGATGAAGCAGGCAGCAGCATGATGAGCCAGGCAGCAACATATACCCGGATGATCAAGGAGGAAGCCAAGCGGCTGGGCTTTCTGTTCTGTGGGATTTCCCGGGCGGAATTTCTGGAGAAGGAAGCGCCCCGGCTGGAACAGTGGCTTCGGGAAGGCCGTCACGGCCGCATGGAATACATGGAAAACCATTTCGACAAGCGGCTGGATCCGCGCTTGCTGGTGGATGGAGCGAAATCAGTCATCTCGCTGGGGCTAAACTATTACACGCCCCGGCTTCAGAAAGATCCGCAGGCGCCCAAGATCTCCCGCTACGCCTACGGGAAGGACTACCATTTTGTGATCAAAGACAAACTGAAGGACCTGCTTCTATTCATCCGATCATCCATCGGGGAGGTTGGCGGCCGGGCTTTTGTCGATTCGGCGCCGGTTATGGATAAAGTCTGGGCCGGACGGGCCGGACTGGGCTGGCAGGGGAAACATACCAACCTCATTAATAAACAACACGGATCCTTTTTTTTCCTGGCCGAGCTGATAATTGACCTGGAGCTGGAATACGACGTGCCGGTGGCCGATCACTGCGGCACCTGCACCCGCTGTATTGACGCCTGCCCTACCGGGGCCATCACGGCGCCCTATGAACTGGACGGCAGCAAATGCATTTCCTATTTTACGATTGAACTGAAAGATCAGCTTCCCGACAGCGTTCACGGACAGTTTGAAAACTGGATGTTCGGTTGCGATATCTGTCAGGATGTTTGCCCCTGGAATCGCTTTTCCACGCCCCATAACGAACCGGAATTTGAACCCCATCCGCGCCTGCTTGAAATGACCAGACGCGATTGGGAAGAATTGACCGAGGAAACCTTCCGCGAAGTATTCCGGAAGTCGGCCGTGAAAAGGGCCAAGTTCACCGGTTTGCAACGGAATATCCGTTTTCTGAAGCCGCGGCCAGTCTCCGGTCGGGAGGGATAAATGAAATGGGTTATCTTTTTGGATTATAAGCTAATAAGCTTATATTTGGTCATTATAAGTAATCAAGGTTATAAAATGGCCGATAAAAAGGGATACATTGCGGTTATCACGGGCGATATCGTGAAATCCGGACAGATAAGCCCGGAAGACCGCCGGAAAATGCCTGAAAAATTAAAACACATTTTCACCGGCCTGGACTCCGCCGGGGGGCACCGGTTCAGCATCTTCCGGGGCGACAGTTTTCAGGGCGCCGTGTCAGACCCCACCCAGGCGCTGCGCACCGCATTGTGGATCAAAACGGCGCTTATGCGGACTGACAAGGACTTCGATTCATACGACTGCCGGCTGGCCCTGGGTATTGGCCGGGTGACTTTCATGGCTCCCAATGTCATGGAATCCGACGGAGAAGCTTTCCACAACTCGGGACGCGCGCTGGACGCGATGGAATCGGATGAACGGTTACGGATCGCAACTCCCTGGGAAGCCGTAAACCAGGAAGCAGCCGTCCACTGTGCCTTGCTGAATGTGATCATGAATCGCTGGACTGCGGCACAGGCAGGCGTTATTGCCGAAACGCTGGCGGGGAAAACCCAGCGGGCGGTAGCTGCTGCACTGCAAATCACCCAACCCGCGGTAAGCAGCAGCCTGAAAGCCTCCGGATGGAGCGCTGTGGATGCATTGATTGCCCGCTATGAACAACTGATAAAAACGCAAACACCATGAGCATTCTGATCCTCGTCCGCCTGCTTGCCGCCCATTTGGTCGCGGATTTTCTTCTGCAACCCGCGCGCTGGGTCAACAGCAAGAACAAACTCAGAGGACGTTCCCCCTATCTTTATCTTCATGCGCTCATTCACGGAGCCATCACTTATTTGTTCCTGGGAATGTGGACTGATTTCCGCGTCCCCCTCCTTGTCCTGGGGACCCACCTGGTGATTGATTTGGGCAAAGCAAGTTTCGCCAGGAAAGGGCTGCCGGCTTTCCTGATGGATCAGACCCTGCACGTGGCCGTTCTGGTGGCCGGCTGGCTGCTCCTCACCGGACAAGGCCCCCTGCTTTGGGAGAAAACGGCTGAGCTGCTGGCTTCCTCCCGTGTCTGGATCCTGTTTACCGCCTACCTGCTGGTTCTGTTTCCATCGGGCGCGGCCATCAGCATGGCCACCCGCCGTTGGTGCCGGCAACTGGAAGACCGGCAAGGACTGGCCGAAGCCGGTAAATGGATCGGATACTCCGAACGCTTCCTGATTCTTTCGTTTATTTTACTGAACCGCTATGAGGCCATTGGATTCCTCATTGCTGCCAAATCGGTATTCCGTTTCAACGAGATCATGAAGGATAAGGAGCGAAAGGAAGCGGAATATTTTCTCATAGGCACCCTGTTCAGCATCAGTCTGGCCCTGGCAATCGGCCTGCTTACCCAGGCTATTTATTGAATTTTCGGAGCCGGATTTCGGTCAATTTCTTCTTGGTATAAAGCGGAAAATCGCCGTTCATCATCCAATCGTAATAACTCGGTTCCCGCTCAAGCACCTCTTCCACCAGTTTTCCTTTATGCTTGCCGAAATTGAACACTTCCCTGCCCTGTTCGTCATACACCATCCGTCCGGCAAAATCCACGTGATCCCTCAGGGAAGTAAACCGGTGTAAAGCGTCCACGTCGTTCTGGACCGGCACGAATTTCCTGCCGTTTTTGTCCTCGATCTCTACGTTGGCGTAACGTTCCAGCTGAGCCAGCAACACTTCGTAGGTGGCTACGATATCCGCCTCGGCCGAATGCGCTGCCACGAGTTCCTTGTTGCAATAAAATTTATAGGCCGCCTTGAGGGTACGCTGCTCCATCTGGTGGAAAATGTTCTGCACATCCACGACCTTGCGGCCTTCAAAATCGAACTCAATCCCCACCCTTAGGAATTCTTCCATGAGAACGGGAATATCGAATTTGATGCAGTTGTATCCGGCCAGGTCGCAGCCCTCCAGAAAGGCAGCAAGATTCTTCGCCTGCTGCCGGAAGGTGGGCTCATCCTTTACGTCCTCGTCGTAAATGCCGTGAATGAGTGAGGAAGACAGGGGAATGGGCATCTCCGGGTTCACCCTCCGGGT
>JAJUHF010000102.1 GCA_029268045.1 Anseongella ginsenosidimutans | reverse complement strand
TTGGATCGATGTTTTCCCGTTCCAGGTGTTCTCTTCAACCGAATAGCAGATATGAAAAGGCTGACCCGGCCGGATGCGTTCACAGAAGTTCCCCAGGCCGAAGGCGATGCTATCGTAAACCGCGCTGCCGTTCTGCCGGACAAAGAATTTTAAATGATTATTTCCTACCAGTTGCGGGCTGCGGGCGCACTGCACTGCCCGGCTCATGAACAGGGGTTGTGTATTTCCCGGACCGAAGGGGGCAAACTGACGGGTAATTCGCATGAATTTGGGTGTGATCTCATCCAGTGTGATCTCTTCATCAATCCGGATCGCCTGGGTAAGGGATTCCTCGGTAATGCGCGCGCTGACCACTTCCTCAAAGCGCTGGGCAAACGCTTCCAGATTTTCCGCTTTCAGGGTGAGCCCGGCCGCGTATTTGTGGCCACCGAACTGCTCAAGCAGGTCGCCACAGTCACTGATGGCACTGTACAGATCGAAGCCGTTCACCGACCGGGCCGAACCGGTGATCAAATCCCCTGAGCGTGTCAATACGACCGTGGGCCGGTAATACCGTTCAATCAGGCGGGAAGCCACGATGCCGATCACCCCTTTGTGCCACTTCGGATGGAAAAGGACCGTGGTCCTGCGGTTTCGCAATTGCTCGCTCTCCCGGATCATGGCCAGTGCTTCTTCCGTAATGGTATTGTCGTATTCCCGCCGTAGATCGTTTTTCGAATCAATTAAGCGGCTTTGCGCGTTCACCAGTTCCGGCTTAAAGGCGGTGAGCAGATGCACGGCATGCCGGGCATCGTCCATGCGGCCGGCTGCATTGATGCGAGGACCAATTCCAAAAACGATGTCACTGATATTCAGTATGTTCTTATTGATCCCGGCCGTCTTGATGAGCGCCTTCAGTCCCGGGTTGGGATCCGCGCCCAGTTTCAGCAGGCCATAATAGGCCAGGGTGCGGTTTTCCCCCGTTATCGGGACAATATCCGAGGCGATGCTCACGGTGACCAAATCCAGGAATTCGTAGGCATGCTCGGCCGGCAGATTGTTCTTTTTCAGAAAAGCCTGCACCAGTTTCAGGCCAATGCCGCATCCGGACAGTTCCTTAAAGGGATATGCGCAATCGGGACGTTTGGGATCCAGTACCGCAACCGCCGGCGGAATTTCCGCCGAGGGCATGTGGTGATCGCAGATGATGAAGTCAATGCCCTTCGAGCGGGCGTAGGCGACCTCTTCGACCGATTTGATGCCGCAATCCAAGGCAATGATAAGCGAAAAGCCGTTTTCGGCAGCCCAGTCAATTCCCTGCATGGAAATGCCGTAGCCTTCCTTGTAGCGGTCGGGAATATAGTAATCGAGACTGCCATGATACCGCTTGAAGAACAGATACACCAGCGAGACCGCCGTGGTTCCGTCTACATCGTAATCGCCGTAGATCAGGATTTTTTCCCGCGAACTGATGGCTTGTCCGATCCGGTCAACCGCCTTTTCCATGTCCTGCATCAAAAAGGGGTCGTGCAAATGCTTCAGATCAGGCCGGAAAAACGAACGCGCGCTTTCGAAACTGTCAATCCCGCGTCTCAGCAGCAACCTTCCCAACACCGGGCTCACATTGAGGTCCTGCGCCAGACGGATTGCTGCCGAAGTATCCAATGATTCGTGAAGTACCCATCTTTTTTCCATTCAGCCGTAAAAATAGCAAAAAGCCAACGATTGCCTGACGGATTAATTATCTTTGCACCATGCGGGAAAAAATTCAAGCGTATCTCGAGGAGATCAATGCGTCCAGTCCGGCTTCGGCGGAAGAAGCGGAACAGTTCCGGATTCGGTTTTTGGGCCGAAAAGGGATTATCCCTGCGCTTTTCGAAACATTTAAATCGCTTCCTCCGGAAGAGAAAAAGGAGCTGGGCAAATCACTGAACCAGTTGAAACAGGCTGCCTCGGAAAAGGTAAACCAATTGAAGAATGGAACGTCGCGGAGCGCCGCCCAGGGAACGCCGTCGCTTGACCTGAGTCTGCCCGGCGAGCCGTCGCCCGTAGGCGGAAGGCATCCCATTTCCTTGGTTGAAAAGGAGATTACCGGAATTTTTTCACGGCTGGGCTTCAGCGTGGCGGAAGGGCCCGAGATCGAGGATGACTGGCATAATTTCTCCGCCTTGAATTTCCCTGCCGAGCACCCTGCCCGCGACATGCAAGATACTTTCTTTATCCGGCGTGACCCCAACGATACGAGCGCGGACATGGCCCTGCGCACCCATACTTCATCGGTGCAGGTGCGCCTGATGGAGCAGGGGAAACCGCCTTTTCGGGCCATCATGCCCGGCCGGGTTTACCGGAACGAAGCAATTTCGGCCAGGGCGCATTGCTTTTTCCACCAGGTGGAGGGATTGTACGTGGACGAAGGAGTTTCCTTTGCCGACCTGAAGCAGACCTTGTTTTACTTTGTGCAGGAACTGTTTGGCGTGGGGACCAAGGTTCGGTTCCGTCCATCCTATTTTCCGTTTACCGAACCGTCGGCCGAGATGGATATTTCCTGTTCAATCTGCCAGGGTGACGGCTGCGCCATGTGCAAACACACCGGCTGGGTTGAAATACTGGGTTGCGGAATGGTGGACCCGAATGTGCTGAGCAATTGCGGGGTGGATCCGGCGCGTTATACCGGATTTGCTTTTGGCATGGGGATTGAAAGAATAACCAATCTGAAGTACCAGGTGAAAGACCTTCGGTTGTTTTCTGAAAACGATGTCCGCTTTCTGGCACAATTTCAGTCTGAGATTATTTAATATATAAATAAGTTACTTATTCTGAATTTTTAGCAACTATTAAGGTGTTTGAACTTCTTTATCAAACATGGGCTCTGCTTGATTAACAAGAATTTTACACAAAATTTAAAGCAGCGCTTTGAAAAACACCATTATTTGGTTAATTTTGCAGTGTCAACCAAGAGAAGAAACCATCCTAACGATTGTCAGACAAAGCGATTAAGGATGATTTTCAAAAAAAATAAAATTGACAAAACAATTTAGCAAGCGTTGACGTTAGTAGAGTAACAAGTTTCGGAAACGGAACGACATTGAGAGAGAAATAAAGCTTTTGTTTTCATATATATTGGTTTAGGTTAGCCCCGATCCCAACGCCCGTTGGGACGGGGTTTTTTGTTTAAGGACACTTTTTGGACACATTCCAAGCCTTCTTCAAATCCTTTCCAGGCCTCTTGTCAAACCGTTTTAAATCTTTCGTTGGTTGGCCTTTCCCGGTGAGAACCGTCTGGGGCGACCCCGGGCGAAGACCGAACGACGCCCGGAGCACTTTTTACATTATCTTTGCAGCATGGCAACGCGCAGACTGAAACAACCCGAGCAGGTAACCGGGCTGGAGATCATCGATATTACCGAAGACGGAAGAGGAGTGGGAAAATCGGATGGCCGGGTATTGTTCATTGACAAAGCCATTCCAGGTGATGTGGTGGACGTGGAACTATTCCGGAGAAAGAAGTCGCTTTTTGAAGGGCGTATCACCCGGATCGTTTCCGAATCGGAGTTTCGCAGGACCCCGTTCTGCCCCCATTTCGGCGTCTGTGGAGGCTGCAAATGGCAGCACCTGGACTACGCGGGACAGTTACGATACAAGCAGAAGCAGGTCAGCGATGCCCTGGAGCGTCTGGCCGGTGTGAGCGCAGACCTAATTTCGCCCATTATACCCTCGCCGGAGACAACCTTTTATCGCAATAAATTGGAATTCACCTTTTCCAACAGGCGTTGGTTAACCGACGGGGAGATTGTCTCACGCCGGAATGGCGAAACCGCTTCCGGGCTAGCTGAAGAAAGGTCCGCAGAGGATGAAAACGCGCTTGGGTTTCATGTACCGGGCCGGTTCGATAAGATTATTCACGTGGATACCTGCTTTCTGCAAAGTGAGCTGTCCAACCGGATCCGCAACGCCGTTGCCCAATACGCGCGCGAAAACAAGCTGAGTTTTTACGATCTGCGGGCGCACAGCGGCTTGCTGCGCAACCTGATTATCCGCAATACCTCCACGGGAGAATGGATGGTGATCGTGGTATTCGCCGAGGACGATCCGCGTTCGCGGACCCCGCTGATGGATTTCATAAAGACCGGGTTTCCGGAGATCACTTCGCTCCTTTACATTGTAAACCGGAAACTGAACGATACCATTTACGACCAGGAAGTGATTACCTGGAGCGGTCGGGATCACCTGGTTGAGCAAATGGAAGCGTCGGGAGGCGCGGTGCAGTTTAAGATCGGGCCGAAATCTTTTTTTCAGACGAATTCAGCGCAGGCGCAGCGGCTGTACCAGGTGGTTTCGGATCTGGCCGCCTTTGAGGGCGGTGAAAACGTGTACGATCTGTATACAGGAGCCGGTACCATTGCCAACTTTGTAGCCCGGCAGGTCCGGAGCGTCACGGGCATCGAGTACATCCAGCCTGCCATTGCGGATGCCCGGGAAAATTCCAGGTTGAACGGGATCGACAATACGACCTTTTACGCCGGCGATATCAAAGACGTGCTGACTCCGGAGTTCGTAGCCGATAACGGACAACCTGACGTGATCATTACCGATCCGCCGCGGGCAGGCATGCATCCGGGCGTGGTACAGCGCCTGGTGGAGATCGGTCCGCGGAAAATCGTCTACGTAAGCTGCAATCCGGCTACGCAGGCCCGCGATTTGCTTGTACTGAAAGCACATTATGCGGTGAAGGCCATACAGCCTGTTGATATGTTTCCGCATACGACCCATGTGGAAAACGTACTTTTACTTGAACGAAAATAAGATCGTCAGATGGAACTGAAAGACAGCGCCCACGGGGGACGGGAACAGAAAAAAGGAAGCCCGCTCAAAAGCCTCGAAGAGGACCTGAAAATGTATAATGATCCCATCCGCGAGGTATCCGACGAAATGCTGGACGCGATGCTCACCCGGTATCCCATTTTTGTGGCCCATCAGCACGAAGTCAAATTGGGGGAAATCATTCTGGATCACCGCGAACTGGGGACCCAGTGGACCATTCATGCTTCTACGCTGGAAGAGTTCATCGAAAAGAAAGTAATTTTGCCCGAACGGAAAGCCTATTTCGAAAAGCAGTATAAGGATCCCCGGAAATACATGTGTCTGTTTGTGATCGTACCCGAAGGAGCAAACTTCGTTTTCTACCCTTATAAATAGTTTGCTATCTTTAAGGGATTTCTAAAATTTCAACGATTTTCAAACAAAATAAACATGAAACGTACAGCAACTGCCGTCTGGAACGGCACCATCAAAGAAGGTAACGGAAAACTGGGTACCGCAAGCGGCGTATTGAGTGAGACGCCTTATTCGTTCAATTCCCGCTTTGGCGATGGGACGGACACCAACCCCGAGGAGCTAATCGCGGCGGCCCATGCGGGATGTTTTTCGATGAAACTGAGCGGAGTCCTTACCGAAGCAGGCTTTACCCCGGAAAGCATCGAAACCACCTGTACCATCGAAATGAAGGATCTGGCCATCACAACGGCCCACCTGAAAGTGAAAGCAAGCATTCCGGGAATTGACGAAGCGAAATTTCAGGAGTGCGCGACAGACGCCAAGGAAAACTGCCCGGTCAGCAAGGCGTTGAACCTCGATATCAGCATGGATGCCGAACTGGCCTAAGGCCCCCGGTTGGCCTCCCGCTTAGCTGCCACTTGCCGGCCCGGAAACGCTTGCATCATACCCCAAGCTGATTCAGCGTTTGCAGGACTTTCCGGGCCGCGCCGTGGAAGCCCGTTGAAGCATGGGGCAGATTCTCTTCGATAAGCAGCCGCAGTTCGGGCCCCAATTCAGGTTCTTCCCGGACGATCTTCGCCAGCACGTACATACTGAATACCTTGATGGCGGTGGATGAAGCCGGATCGGCCAGCAGACGGAAACAATGGGTGGCTGCTTTTCCATGCAATTCCCGGGGGATTTCGACATGACGCATAATGCGCGTGGTGTTCCGTTTTACCGAATCATGGACCGGTTGATCCAACAGATCGATCATTTTTTCCAGATAGGGGCCTACCAAGCCGGGATGCCGGTCCACGCAGTGCATAACCGCCCAGGAAGCCCGTTGCTGGATGCGGTACCCGCCCGAAAAAAACTGGTTCATCAAATCCGCAAACCGTTCCGGGTCGCTGCCGATGTATTCCCTGATACACAACATGTTGTGTTTGTCGTGTTTCAAGAGCAATTGTGATTGAAGGTCCATTTCCACGCGAAGATATATTTTTTTACTTTTACCCCGATGACATCCAAAAAGATACAGGTACTTGACAAAAAGCAGATCGGGCAGAAACTGAACCGGATCGCTTACCAGATACTGGAGGATAATTTCGAGGAGGAAGAAATTTTCCTGGCCGGGATCATGTCCCGCGGCTACCTGTTGGCCGGCCGGCTTAAAAAGATCCTGGCGGAAATTTCCGACCTGAAGGTACATCTGATTAAACTGGATATTGAAAAGGACAGCCGGTCCTTGAAGGCCAAGACCGACATCGCGCCCGAAACCTGCGAAAACAAGGTGGTTATCCTGGTCGACGATGTCCTGCATACCGGACGTACGCTGGTGTATGGGGTAGGGGTGTTTTTGAATGTGCCGCTGAAGAAGATCCGGACGGTTGTTTTGGTGGACCGCAGTCATAAATCCTATCCAGTCCATATTGATTTCACGGGAATGCAGCTTTCCACGGTGGCAAAGGAGCATGTCCAGTTGGTCATCAACGGCCAGGAAGAGGCAGTTTACCTCACCTAATTTGAGCTGAGCTAACCTGAGGCTGCGTGCCGGCGTGCCGTACTTATTTCCGGGTATACTTTTGTAATGCCTCCAGGAGCAGATCTACCGTCAGGTTATCGTGCTCCATAACCAGTTTCGCCTGCAGGTAGAATTTTTCACGCCCGGCAATCCGTTCCCGGATGACGCCCACCAGGTCTTGCTTTTCAATATCGCGCAACAGGGGCCGCTGGCTGCGTTCATTTTCAAGCCGCCGCGCGATTTCCTCCGCCCGGGCACGGAGATACATGGTAATGCCCTGGCGGTTCATCCAGTCCATGTTGTCAAAAAAACAGGGAGCGCCGCCGCCGGTAGCCATCACGAACTGATCGGGGAAGACGCCTTTCTGAAGAAGATCCCGCTCCTTTTCCCGGAAGCCGGCTTCCCCCACCTCTTCAAATAGTTGGGGAATGCTTTTTCCTTCCCGCTTTTCCAGCAGGGTATCCAGGTCAATAAAGGGGATCTGAAGTTTTTTGGCCAGCGGGTCACCGAGTGTCGTTTTCCCCGAGCCCATGTATCCGATCAGAAATAACTTCATCATTTTGCGAAATAGCGGCGTTCAAGTTCCTCGGGAGAAGGAAGCGCCCGGTGAGACCATTTGCCGATCACCCTACCGTTCTTCATTAAAAGAAGGCCCGGATTCGATCGAACCATGCTTTTCAATGGGGTGGCATCGCAATAGAAAAACTCATAAAGTGCATTAGTTTCCGAAATAAACCGTTGTGTAGCCTGCTCCGATGCCGCTGTAAGGCCGATGCTGCGGATATTATATTCCTGTGCTGTTTTAACAAGGGCATTCAGCCTGGGCTGGGCTGCTTTACGGGTAGTGCCCAGGTCATACATCACAATGATCAGGTTGTAATACGGATTATTCAGCAGCTCATCGGTAAAACCCACTCCATCGGCATTGCTGATGTTGAGATCGTGAATGGGAGGCGTATATCCCTTTTTAACCAGGATCGGATCCGACGCGCTGACGTATTCCCATTCCGGATCTTCCCACACTTTGCTGTCGATGTATTCTTTATCGTCCATTTTCCGGAGCTCCCCCGTGCTTTTGTTTTTCAGGGTATAGACGATCTTGAACTGATCCGGTTCGGCGCCTTCCGGCATGGTCATCAGGGACGGCAGGTGATTGCCCACTTTATAGGGAAGAAGGTCCACCACCGGAAGGTAAGACCAGGTGTATAATCCGAAACCAAGGGAAAGCACCGAGGTAATTGCCAGCGCGAGGTCAGATCCCCTCCGGGATAGCATCGACCGGATCCGGTTCCGGTAGATGAATATGGGTATAATCAACACCAGCAGGATAATGTCCTTGGTGAACGACTGCCAGGGGGTCAGCTTGATTGCATCGCCGAAGCAGCCGCAGTCGGTTACCTTATTGAACCAGGCCGAATAAAATGTGAGGCCGGTAAAGAACAGGATGAGAAGCAATAAACCCCAGGCAACCAGCCGGATGCGGGCGCCCAGCAGGACCCCGATACCCAGCACGATCTCCAGCGCGCAAATAAAGATGGACAGGCCCACCGCCAGCGGGCTTAACCATTCGGTGCCGAATACCACGAAGTATTCCTGCAGTTTATAGCCAAAACCCATCGGGTCGTTGGCTTTGATAAGACCTGAAAAGATAAAAAGCACGCCCACCGGTATGCGGCAGATCCAGGTTAGTAAACGCATATTATGCCTCCAGTCTGATCAGTGCAAAAACGGAATAATTGATGATGTCCTGATAGTTGGCCTTTACCCCTTCCGATACCAGCGTGTTTCCGTGGTTGTCTTCGATCTGCTTGATACGCAATAATTTCATCAGGATCAGATCCGTGAGGGAGCTCACCCGCATTTCCCTCCAGGCTTCCCCGTAGTCGTGGTTTTTCGCTTCCATCAGTTCCTTGGTTTCTCCAGCAGCTTTATCGTAAAGCCGGGTCAGCGTATCGATATCCAGTTCCAGCGGACTGGATTCATCCAACTCGCCCTGGATAATGGCCATGATGCAGTAATTGATGATCCCGATGTATTCAGGGATAATGCCCTCGTCAACCCGGTTCACCTTTTTGGACTCCAATGTCCGGATTCGCCGGGCCTTAATAAATATCTGGTCGGTGATGGAAGGAAGACGCAGGATACGCCAGGCGGTTCCATAGTCGCTGTTCTTTTTCAGGAACAAATCCTTGCAGTTCCTGATTATCTTATCATATTGTGTTGATGTGGCAGCAGTTTGCAAGTTGAATTGTATCTTAGCTTTACAAAAATAAGGTTTACGTGGTAAATGTACACAATTAATTGCAAGGGAGAACTGCTGGATTTGACGATGCCGCGTGTGATGGGGATCATCAATCTGACGCCCGATTCCTTTTACCGGGGGAGCCGGCAGACACAGCTTGAAGACGCGGTGCGGAAAGCCGGGGAAATGCTTCGGGAAGGCGCCACTTTTCTCGATCTGGGCGCTTATTCGTCTCGCCCGAACGCGGCCGATATCCCTCCGGAAGAGGAGCTGAAGCGCTTATTGCCTGCCTTGAATGCCATCATGAAGGAATATCCCCAGGCGCTTATTTCGGTGGATACCTTCCGGGCCGGGGTGGCCCGGCGCGCGGTGGAAGAAGGCGCCGCGATGGTCAATGATATTTCCGGCGGACAACTCGACGCGGCCATGTTTGAAACGGTAGCGGAGCTCCAGGTGCCGTACGTGATGATGCACATGCGGGGAACTCCCCAAACCATGATGAAAGAAACCCATTACGGCGATATCTGCGGGGACTTGATCCGATATTTCAGCAAGGCCATGGAGCAGCTCCGGAAACTGGGCGTGAACGACCTGATCATTGATCCGGGGTTCGGCTTTGCCAAATATCCGGCCCAAAGTTTTGAGCTGCTGCGCCGGATGGATGAACTCTCCATACTGGACTGTCCTATGCTGGTTGGGTTGTCCCGCAAGTCCATGCTCTACACCACGCTTGGAATAAGCCCGGAGGAAGCCCTGAACGCCACCAGCGTGGTCCATGCCTTTGCCTTGGAACGAAATGCCCGCATTCTGCGCGTGCACGAT